>CAZHQD010000058.1:15823-17898 GCA_964533835.1 uncultured Puniceicoccaceae bacterium
ACGTCCAGACACGGTATGATTCTTACTGAAAGCATCCCTTTGTTCTCTTATGCCCACGCCCTTCCTACAAGCTTAAACCCTCACCGCAGATGCGGTGGCCGCTTGTCCACTGGCGTGGACTGCTCCTGCGTCTCCTGCGCTTTTTTCTTAGACTTTCTCGGCTTGGGCACCGTGCCAAATCGCTCGTCCCCGCTCTCAATTCGCCCCACCAGCTCCACGGCCAGCCTTTCAAACGCCTCCCCGCGCGCGGGCAGGTAGAGCCACTTTCCGAGTATGCTATGCGGCTTTAGTTCAGGAAACTCCGCGCACACACTCGCTTGCAATGGCTTCTCCACGGGAAAGAGCAACCCGTTCCACGGCTCATCCCCATCCGTGGCCACCAGCACGAGCTTTCCCCGCCAATACACCGCGTCTGCCCCAAACATCCGCTTATGAAACGCATCTGGCTTGGCCAAAATGCGCTCCGCATAGCTCAGAAAGGGGCACACGGCAGCAATCGTTTAATAGACCACCTTGTTTAGCGGGTATTCGATAATGCCCTCCGCCCCGATGCTCTTTAGCGTCGGTATGATCTCGCGCACCACACGCTCATCAATGATCGTCTCCAGCGCGGCCCAAGTTGGGTCGGAAAGCGGAGAGATGGTCGGATTGCGCAAGGCAGGCAGCTTGGCCAGTGCGGTTTCTATCTGGTCGCGCTTTATATTAAGCTTCAGTCCCACCTTGTTGTTCGCCTCCAGCGCGGCCTTAAGCATCAGAGCTATGCTCTCGATCTTGGCCCGCTTTCTCGGATCGGCCCAAGCCGCCTTATTGGCAATCAGCTTGGTGTTGGTCTTCAGGATGGTGTCCACGATGCGCAGTTTATTGGCCCGCAAAGAGCTGCCCGTTTCCGTAAGATCCACGATCGCATCCACCAAATCGGGCACTTTCACTTCGGTCGCGCCCCACGAAAACTCCACCTCGGCCTCCACATTGTGCTTGGCCAAAAAGTCCTTCACCAGATTCACCACCTCGGTGGCAATCCGTTTGCCCTGCAAGTCCTTCACCGTCTTTACGGGGGAGGCCTCTGGCACCGCTAGCACCCAGCGGCTCTGCACCGCGGAGGCACGGCTGTAAATCAGATCGCATACCTCCACCACGTCCGAGCGATTCTCCATCACCCAGTCATAGCCCGTAAGCCCCGCGTCGAAATACCCATGCTCCACATAGCGGCTCACCTCCTGTGCGCGCACAAAGCGCCCGTCCAGCTCCTCATCGTCTATCACTGGCTTATAAGAGCGTGAACTCGTGGATATCTTCCACCCTGCCTTGGCAAACAGGGCTATCGTTGCCTCCTCAAGGCTCCCCTTCGGAAGCCCAAGCATGAGCGCTGGATTCTGATTTTCAGCCATATTGAAATGTGTTTTATGCGTTTATCCTACCAGTCAAAACATCCTCACTATCAGATGCCGCCACAGGTATCTATAAAATTTTTCTCCTCGCCTTCATAAATCCTTCGCCAAACCGGATGCATCTTCATACCTACGCAAACTATACTACTGGCGCTTAGTTCCCATCTCTTATTCAATTGACAGTATCTACTTTGTAGATACGCTACCTTGCATGAAAGCAAAAATTGCCAAATGGGGTAACAGCCTCGCTTTGCGCATCCCCAAAAGCCTCGCAGCTGCCCACTCCCTCTCGGCGGGCACCGATCTGGAAATCGTCGAAATGCGCGACGAGTTCCGCGTCCGTCCAATCATCCCCAATCAGTATAATTTATCCTCTCTCCTGAAGGAAATAACGCCCGAAAACACTCACCAACAGCAAATGCAGGACGCACCAAGAGGAAAGGAGTTTTGGTGAGCCTCTACATCCCCGCGCGTGGTGACCTCGTCTGGCTTGAGTTTGACCCGCAAGCGGGTCACGAACAGTCAGGCCACCGTCCTGCCATCGTTATTTCGCATATTGAATACAACCGCAAAACGGGGCTCGCCCTCTTTTGCCCGATAACAACCAAAGTCAAGGGCTACCCTTTTGAGGTCTTAATCAACACAAAAAAAGTGCAAGGCGCCATCCTCGCAGACCAAATCCGATCC
>CAZHQD010000059.1:0-7309 GCA_964533835.1 uncultured Puniceicoccaceae bacterium
GCTCACAGCCCGTATTTCTTTAGATCGTATCCTCTTTGTCTTAGGCCCTCTTTTAGTTGCTCCATGCTCAGTTTCGCCCCTGGTTTCAGGCCATTCTTGGCGAACCACCCTTGATTCATCTCCAGCGCGAATTGGATTTCATGGCTCACGGAGCTCACGGTTGTTGTGTCGTAGGGGAACATCCGATAAACCTCCCGCAGCACTCCATCGGCGGAAAAGAATCCTATGTCAAGCGGCAGCGGCGTATTCTTCATCCAGAAAGACATCTGGCGCGGTTTGTCATACACGAATAGCATGCCGTCGTTTTCCGCTAGTTCTTTGCGGTGCATAAGTCCACGCGCCATCTCGCTTGGGCTTATCGCAAACTGAGCCCTGATAGTTATGCGCTCAATAGTGAGCGGAATCCAGTCTTGTGCCGTTAGCGTAGCCTCTGTTGCGACAGCAGGCGCTGCGCTCAGTGTTGATGCCTCATTTTCTGGTTTGCAGGCCGTAAAAACAAAAACGCCCGATAGCGTGGGCAGAAGCATTCCAAGCATCAGAAGGGAACGGCGAAGCGGCATATTTCAAAAAGTATGGACAAGGTGGGTTCGCTAACAATGCTGAAATCATGCCCTCTCCAAAGCCCGCCGCCACCCGCCCTTCGACCCTCCTCTTTGCGGATACCGAAAAATCTGCGGACCAGCTCTACTTTGGCCGTGTGCATGTCCCCGACCCCTTTATTGCCTTTGAGCACAAGGGCAAGCGCATAGCCATCGTCAGCGCTTTAGAGTTTAATCGGGTCAAGTCAGAGTCCCGTTTCGACAAGGTTCTGGCCCTGGAGCCTTTTGCCAAGCTCGCCTGCGAGTCGTTCGAGTGCGAGCGGCCCACTCCTGCCCAAGTCATCATGATTGCAATGGCCAAGCATGGGATCGAGCAGGTCCGTGTTCCCTATGATTTCCCAAGCGGCGTAGCTCTTGATCTGGTGCGGGCCGGTGTGCAACTGGAAGTGGCCGATGGTGTTCTCTTTAAAGAACGTGAATTTAAGGAAGAGTTTGAGGCCAATGAAATTGCGCGCGCGAACCGCATCGCCTCTGAGTGCTTCTCGGCAATTGAGCAAATTCTCGCCGAGGCCAACGTAAAAAAGGGCCTGCTTTACTATAATGGCAAACAGCTTACCTCCGAGTCACTCAAGGCCGTTATCGGGCAGATTTGCCTGGCCCACAATGCCGAGCGCAATAACCCTATCGTAGCCTGCGGCGATCAAGCCTGCGATCCCCATTGCCGTGGTTCTGGCCCCATCAGCGCCAGGCAGCTCATTATTGTGGATATTTTCCCGCGTCTGGATACGGGCTACCACGGAGATATGACTCGCACCTATATCAAGGGCAAAGCCACTCCTGAGCAGCGCTCTTTGGTGGAAGCCGTGCTGGCTACTCAGCAAGCCTCTCTGAGCAGTATCGTTGCGGGCAAGGACGCTCGCGAGGCCTACGAAGATGTTGTCAAATTTTTCCAAAAAGCGGGCTTCAAAACACAGAAACTCAAAGGCGTAAATGTTGGGTTCTTCCACGGCCTTGGTCATGGCCTTGGCTTGGAAGTCCACGAGCCGCCTCGCCTCAATAATTCAGGCAAGCCTCTCCTCGTTGGCCAAGTTGTCACAGTGGAGCCAGGTCTGTATTACCCTGGTCTTGGCGGTTGCCGCTTTGAAGATGTTCTGCTGATAGGGGAGGGGAAGAGCCGCCGCCTCTCAGAGCATCCTTACAACTGGGAAATCCGCTAGTTTACTGCCCTGGCGCGAGCGTGGCCCATTGCCCTGCGCGTTCGCCATCCAGTACGTAGTATTGGGGATAGTAAGCATGGCCCGTCCATCCGATCTGTCCCGCTCCAAAATCATAGAGATAAAAACTGGCATCGCTAGCATCGGGCGTTTCATAGACATAAATCCAGTTGCTTGTGGCTGGCAGCCATACAAACGGATAAAAGCCCAAATACATGAAGCCGATCTCGGCGTTCCACCACCAGCCGCCTCCCACATCGTATGTTTCCGTCTTAAAAATCGTTTCTCCTGCCAGCTTGATTGAATCCACACGGCCCACGATCCGAAGATTTCCCGTGTTGTTCATGTAGAGCTTGAATTCATTGGTTTGCGTATTTCCCCAGTCGGACAAGCGGAGCGCTGTGGGTGCGGGCGTTAGGTTATTTATGGCCGTTAGAGTGCTGTCGGATAGCGAGACGTTTGCGCTGTACGGCTGCAAATCTCCAATCGTCCCATTTGTGTGGTTTTCAGGCCCCCAGCCACTCGTGAACTGGATTTCGTGCCTGTTCGCCATTTTGTTCAAGGTAAAGGAGGCCTTGCCGTCTAGTGCGGCCGTTGTCCAATCGCCAGATACTCCCTGAAAGGTCAATACGCAGCTTATCAGCCCATACTGGGACTGGGTAGCATCATTATATAACGCAGACCCCTGCGTATCCCATGAAACGACCATTTCCCACTTCGTGCCTACGGGGAACTCTGTATTAATTGGGGAGTCCTGCACGACTTGATTAAAAGTCGTTACCCCCGACAGCGTGTAGGTGAGCGTTTCCGCCTTTAGGCAAAATGCAGAAAAAAGTCCTGCGGTTAGTGTGAGTAGGGTAAGCGCACAGCGATTGTGAGTGGATTTCATAATGGAAATGGCGATGAGCTAAACTGACGATAGTATCAGTTCTGAGCATAACCTATGCCGTTATGCCAGCAAGCATTATCAGCAAGCATTGGGTCCCCACAAGCAAAGGCGCGATCTCCGCTACTCTCCGCATCCCCCGTCCTTGTAGCCACAGGCTGGGTTGCGGCACTGGCGGCACTTGCCATCTTGGATATAGGTCATCTGGCTGCACTTAGGGCACAGATTGGCGCTTACGTAGGGCTTGCCGGAGGACAGCGCTTGAGTGACTGGACCGCTCTTTGTGGCCGTCAGCCTTGGCGTTCGCACTCCTGGGAAGGCCAGCTCTGCCTGCTCTGCTCCTGTTTCCACAACAGCCTTTACGTGCCCTGCCTCGATGCCAAAGCTTATGGTATCGCTATTTACCAGTGGCGCCAGAGCGCGAGAGGGTGCAGGGAAGAGCCAATCCAATATGCGCATGATGAGGTCCACCAAGCTGGAGCAATTCGTGATTTCAGCGCGTCCATTTTCTCCGTCATCGCCCACGGTGGAGAACCCGCTTGGCTCGAACGCCATGAAGCGGAAGTCGCGGATAATTTCATCCAGCGGTACTCCGTATTGGAGCGCCACCGAGATGGATTTGCAAAAGGCTTCAAGCAATCCGCTGGGGAAGGTGCCCGCCTGGCCCACGCGGCCAAAAATTTCCCCGCAGGTGCCATCAGGATACACGCCTACCGTTAGGTAGCCGCGCAACGAGCCAGCGATCTCGAACTTCACTGTTTGCGCCATGCGGCGGCCTTTCAGTTTCATGCGCTTTGGTCTGGCTGCCTCAGCCAAGGATGCGCTCAGGCTGTCATCCGCTGCTTTTACCATCTGCTCCCAAATATAGGGTGCCTGTAGTCTCCGCCCTTCTGGTGTGTCCACTTGGTAAACGGAATTAGCTTTGGACTCCGCTCGGAACAAGGCTATGCACTTCACTCCCATGGCGTGGCAAAGCACAAAGCAATCTTTGATGGAGCTCACGCTTGCGGAGTAGGGGAGGTTCACTGTCTTTGAGCTCGCCCCTGAAATAAATGGCTGAATCGCTCCCAGCATTCTCATGTGGCCCTCTGGCACTATCGAGCGCTGCCCATCCCCATTCGTGGCTGAGCAATCAAAGGCAGGCAAGTCCTTGGCGTTTATGAATGGCACTTGCTCCAGGTGCGATTTTCCTTCGATCACTAGCTTCTCGTCTGCGCTCAGGCTTAGCTCGTATTGCCTGTTTCTGAGCGTCAGTAGCAACGATTCTATTTCAGAAGACTCTGGGCGTGAGTGCCCCAGCAGGCGATTGAATGCCTTGCGCACAGGGCCATGCGTTTCTTCTCGCAGGCTTTTGCTCAGATGGTTGGCCGCGGCAGACATACTTCCGCATGCCGTTACTAGCCCATCCAGCCCGGCACACTCAAAGGCAGCTTCGCGCACTTGCTGGCTGTCGTAGCCAAGAGAGGATAGCCCTTTTAGCGCCAGGCGGTTAAACATCTTTAGCATCCCGCCTCCCGAGAGCTGCTTGTATTTCACCAGTGTGTAATCGGGCTCGATGGAGGTCGTGCCCTCATCGTAGCACCCCAGCGGCGCGCTGATCGTCCCCGTGGGAGCCATCACGGTCACAAACGAATTGCGAAACACCTTTTCCTCGCGAACTTCGCGCCAGAGTTGGGTTGCCTTGTCCGCAATTCGCTCCGCAGAGGCAATTCTGGCTTTGTGCAGCTCCCCATGCTGCTTAAAGCTCTTGAGGAGCGCGATTAGGGCATCTCTGCCCGTCAGGCCTTGCGCCTTCGGCAGTCGCTTTTGATTTTCTTTCCACAGCTCGTCCACTTTGCGATAGAGCGCCTCCTCCTTCATTATTGGGAGCAGCCCTGCTATCTCTTGGCAACACGCATGCAGGTTGACGATTTCCTGCAGATCCTCATTTGTGCGGCCAAAGGCAGGATACGGCCCAAGCTCTCGGCCAAGCTCCGCGCTGGCCTTGAAGCACGCCGCGGTCAGCAGCGAGACCAGTTGGCTCGCTACCCAGCGGCCTTCATCGGAATCATAGGGTATGCCGAGAGCCATCAGCGCGCCGCCCACGTTTGCGTAGCCGATTCCTGTTGTGCGGTATTTGCGTGTGCCCGATGCGATCTCGGGTATCGGGAACCCGCCTCGCTCGATATTCAAGTCCGCGCACACCATTGCCAGCCGCGCCAGATGGCACAGCAAGTCAGGGTCAAAGGTGTTGGTCTCAGGGTCCAGCAAGCGGTAGGCATTGAAGCTGGAGAGATTGCAGGAGGTATTGTTTAAGTGAAGGTATTCACTGCACGGGTTGGATGTGGAGATATCGCCGTCGTGCTTCACGGGATTCCACAGATTAATCCAGTCGTTATTATGCTGGCCTGGTTCCCCGTTTTCCCAAACACACCGCGCCATTTCCTCCAAAAGCTTTTCCGCGGGGAAGGTTTCCTCAATCTTCTGCGGATTCGTCACCCAGCGCGTCGAGTATTTGCCCTGTGCATGATAGGCCTGCCAGAAATCCCCCTTTAGCGAGACTGAGTGGTTGGCGTTTTGGTGCGAGAGTGTATCCCCATAGAGCAAGCCATCCATGTGCTTGTCATAGATGATTTCGTTGGCGGCAGGCAGGGAGAGCACTACCTCCGCTGCGGCCTTCTCGGCAGGAGTTCCCTCCACGCGCTTTGCCTTCGCAATCTCCACTACTTGCGCGCGCACGTTGTGCTCCCTGAGCACGATCTTGGCGAGCTGCTCTTGATCATTCTTGGCGTGAATAAACTTAAAGACATCGGGATGGTCGCCATACATGATCACCATGCGGGCGGCGCGGCGGGTTTTCCCTCCGCTCTTGATGGCGCCTGCCATCCTGTCCCACCCGCGGTCAAAACTCACGGGCCCGCTGGATTTCCCCTTGCCTGTAATCGGCTCTTTCGAGCTACGGATGCTGGAGATGTTTATGCCCACGCCTGAGCCGCTGGCAAAAATCCGCCCCTCAGTTTGCAGGTGGCTAAGGATAGACTCCATGTTGTCCGCCACTTCCGTAAGGAAGCACGCCGAGCACTGCGGGCGCTCATACACATTGTCCAGCGGATGCACGGCAATATCCTCTTGGCCCGTCGCGTAGTAGGCCTTGTTGCCTCGCCCTCCCAGTATCTTGCGAAGGTCAGGGCGACCCCAGCGCCATTGCTCCCAGTGTCCGATATTAAACCACACTGGGCTGTTTGGCGCCCACATCTGGCGCACCAGCATCGCCTTGATTTCCTCATTGAATATTGAGGCATCCTCCAGCGTGGCGAAATAGCCCTCTTCCCAGCCCCACACCGTGTAAGTATTGGCTATGCGGTCAAACACCTGCTGAAAGCTATCCTCAAACTCTGGGCTATTCGGGTCACGCCCGAAAAGGTACTTGTCGGCCACTATGGTGGCGGCGTTTTCATCCCAGTGCGCGGGCACTTCCACATTCGGCCTCTCAAAACGCGGCTTCCCTGTCGCCCAGTCCATGATTCGTATATCGCGGCGTTCCCAATGCACTTCCGCAAATGGGTGCATTTGCTCGTTTGATAGCTGCCTTTCAAACTTTAGGCCGCCTATCAGGCTTTTTCGCTCTGGTAGCTGTATCGGCAGCCCGTAGCGGCAGGACAGTAGGGTGGCAGTTTGGGCGGTTTTGTGGGCGGAAGAGGTCGTCTGCATGGCGAAAGTTGGCGGTAGGGTTTTGTGGAGCGGTATTGCTCCTGCAAGTGACAGTTCGGGGCTCAAACACTGTCCCATCTGCCCTGGTGAGTGAAGTCACTTTTATTCACATTTAGATAATGATAAGTAAGTGATTTTAAATTTTGATTCATTAGGCTTTAAGCCAGCGCAAATTATGGAAGCAAACGGCCTTATGACACTGCCTCATGTATTACGCTAACTTATTGTAACATTAGCGGATCATCATGTTTCTCAGTATGCCTTAACTCGCTATTCTTTGCTGAACTTCTACAGTTTCCTTTTGCGCTTTATGGTATAGAGGCAGTAGTCTGTCTCAAGCACATGAAAGACATGGACCCCAAGATGCCTTCTCTCTCAGGCTCCATCCTGATTGCCCACCCCAGTCTGCATGATGCTAATTTTAAGCAGACGGTCATTCTGATTTCGGCTCACAGTGAGCAGCAAGGCGCTCTCGGCGTTATCTTAAATAGGCCTATGGGCAAGACGCTTGGCGGCTTGAAGGAAGCCTTCTCCTACAGCGTGCTGGCCGATGTCCCTTTATTCTTCGGCGGCCCCGTCAATGAAAACGAGCTTATCCTCACCGCATGGCAACCCACCGACGATCCTGGCCTCTACCGCCTCTATTTTGGCCTAAGCCCTGAGCGCGCTATTGAGCTTAAGATGGGTGCAGGCGCTTTGGAAATGCGTGCGTTCATGGGCTATTCTGGCTGGAGCAGCGGTCAGATTGAGGGTGAATTGCAAGACAATGCATGGGCAGTAGGCCCTCTCGATAGCCACACCCTCGAAGCAAAAGACCTTAAGTCCCTCTGGCGCAAAGCCCTCCACCGCGTCCGTCCTGAGTGGCTCCTCGTCGCTGATACGCCGCCAGACCCTACTCTCAATTAGTGGCAAGAATTTTACGCCAGCACAGCGGCGGCCTCTGGTTATTAGCTTGAATGGCGTTAGTGTTGTGACAGCAT
>CAZHQD010000059.1:7409-17454 GCA_964533835.1 uncultured Puniceicoccaceae bacterium
TCATGGGAAGATAATTGCGCTTCCATGCTCGTTTTTTGGGACAAACTGCACCCCGTGGGCTACGCCATGTATCTCGCCGAAGAAATCGGTATTGAGGAAGAACAACAGCAAACGCTTCTAGAGCTGGCTGATTCTGGCATTTCTTCCGAAGCCCTCAGGCAACGTGCTTTCGATATGATTGCCGACAAATTCAAAATCACCCCTCTGGTCACTATGGACAAACCTGTTCTTGCCACCATTTACCTCTGGGAATCGTTAGATAATGCCGTCAGTTAATCATTTAGTCTCTTGCCCATTTTCCACCCAGCGCCCCTCGATACAGACTGTTTTTGGGTAAGTTGGCAGCCCGTATTCGTTTCGATAAAGCTGAGCCGTTAGTAAATCTATCGCCGCGTTTGCCACAGCCTGTCTATTAGGGTCTATGCCGCAAAAGGGCGAGCCGGGTGCCACTCCTAGATCCGCCAGCATTGGCCGCTTCGTTTTTCTTTTTATCACCAGCTCCAGCGATTTTATGAAATTCAGCTCATGGAACAATATGGCATCAGGCTTGTTTGCTTCCAGCCATGTCTGCAAGCCGCTTTGTTCGTAAGTCGAATCTGAATAGATAGCCAGTCTTTGGTCGCTTGGTAACTGAGCCTGAGCGGCTAAATAAGCGCCCGACCATTGATATTCTATCCGCACATCCATCCATTCAGACAGCACCAGCCCAATCCGCTCATACCCTTTTTGCCTTAATGTCTTAAACGCAAGCTGTAGATTGGCAAATTGGTGCGCGGTTGAGCGATGTACTGGAATCCCCTGCCACGTGTAGCCCAATGTGGAGCAGGCAAAATGACTCCAATCCAGTTGAGGCGGTGTTCCTACAGTCGTCGCTGGCACAAGAAAGAGCCCCCTGATTCCCCGCGCCAGCAGCAGTTTTTGCAGCCGTGCCGTGGTTACTCCCTCTTGATCCATCTGTATCTCATCTGTCGCAAATCCCAGCTCTGCGCAACGCGCGCGCACCCCTTCTGCGTAACTCATCATCACAGAGCCAGTAAACCAGAAATTTGTGTTTTTGCTCCCGGTGTAGAGAACACCTATCGTGGGAGCGTGCGCTCGGGCTTTCGGTGCTCGCCTCTGTGCCATTAGTGCCTGAATAAGCGGATTGGGCTGATACCCCATTTTTTCTGCTATCTTTCTGGCCTTCTCTCTAGTCTCCTTGGCCACTCGCGGGTCATTTCGCAGAGCCAGTGATACCGTGGCTTTAGACACCCCCATCGCAGCCGCAATTTCGGTCATTCTTACCAGGGATTTATTTCTCATTTAAACGATATTAATACCTATCGAGTGGTGCCTCGCAAGCGAAATGCCATTATGGTGTCGTAAACACTCAAGTACCCTCAACTCCATCTCACCATGAAACTCGTATCTCTTCTGTCCATCTTCACATTCGCTGTTGTTCACCTCAACGCCGCTGTAATTCTTATTGATTTTCAACCCTCGGATGTTGTCGCGCCTCAGCAATCTGGCGCAAGTGCCTTTGCTGTCGCGGGTAATGCAACGGTAGGCCCAAATCAAATTGAATCCAGAAACTTTGACTTTGGTGGTTCCACTATCGCTGTCGAGCTGGCTGCACCCACAGGGCTTACTCTCTCAGGCAAATTGCGCAATGCGCCGACTTCTTCAGGAGGCGAGTTCACCTACGGCGATCTTTATCGAGATCTGGTCGAAGTGGCAGGCACGGGCAATCTTACCCTCAAAGTCTCGGGTTTGGTGCCCAATTCCACTTACTCCATCAAGCTGTATGCCGCGGATACCCAGTTCGCAAATAATACCGTTTGGACTTTTACCAACACTACTCCCGATCCCGATGTCGTTCTTGGTTCTGTCACCAATTCCACCGCCTTTTCCTTCACAGGTAATGATGATAAGGCTGTCGCTGCCAGCGTGACTACTGATGCCTTGGGTGAGTTTACGCTTACTCAGTCAGCAAGTTCGGCCAGAGCTCGTATTTCTGGTTTGATGATTGATGGTGCCGTGGTGCCCGAACCTTCTGTTTATGCGGCCCTGGCGGCTGGCTTGCTTTGCGGCATTGCATTGCTTCGTCGCAGTAGATCAAGCAAGTAACTGCCTCTGGCGCTCATGTTATCATTGTGTATTGTCGGCGGGCGTCGTGTAAGTTAGGTTGAACCACTTACGGCGACGCCTGCCTTTTTTTACTTTCATGAAATCCCCCGTAATCCTCCTGAGAAACGCTTGGCAGACTGAAAACATTGGCGATATTGCGCATACACCTGGCGCGCTCGCTCTTATCGAAAAGCATATTCCCGAGGCAAATGTCATCCTCTGGGCGGGCGCCGTAGATCGTGGCGTGGATAGCTTGCTGCGCAATCGCTTTAAAAATCTCATTGGCATTGTTCAGGGAAAAGCCGATAGCCCATCCCTCACTTCTGCTTTCGCTCAAGCTGATTTCCTGCTCCACGGCAGCGGCTCTGGCTTTGTCGCCATGGCCGATGTCTCGGATTGGGTCAGGGCTACGGGCAAACCCTTTGGACTTCTCGGCAATACGATTACCAATACTTGGCCGGAGTTGGTTGAGTTGCTGAATCGCGCCGCGTTTATCTTTACCCGCGAGACGCGTTCCATTGAGCTTCTCCAAGAGGCCAAGGTCTCCGCTCCTTTTGCCTTCGGGCCAGATGCAGCCTTTGCGTGCGATCTACGGGACGATTACAGCGCAAATGCATGGCTCTCTTCGCTTGGCGTGTCTGGCCAGCCGTTTCTCTGTGTGGTGCCAAGACTTCGCATAACACCCTATCACCACTTTAGGCAGGATATTGGCTGGTCTGCCGAGCGGATTGCCGAGGTGGAGCGCATCAATGCCGCCACTGCTGAGCCAGATCACAAGGTTCTGCGCGATGCCATTGTTACTTGGGTGGAGCGCACAGGCCTTCCCGTTTTGCTCGTGCCCGAAATGGCTTATATTCTCAACTACTTGGACGCCCTCATTCTCGACAAGCTTCCACCTCTTGTCAGGAGCAAGGTCTTTGCTCGCCGCACTTACTGGCTCCCCGATGAGGCCGCTTCGGTCTATCGGCAGGCCGCCGCCGTCCTAAGTATAGAGATGCACTCGCCCATTCTCTCGCTTCGGCAGGGCACCCCTGCCGCTTATCTCAGGCAGCCTACAGATACCCATAAAGGCCAGATGTGGCGGGATATTGGCTTCCCCGACCTTATTTTTGAAATAGAGGAAACCAGTGGGCAAGCCATAGGCCAAGCGCTTGTCTCCGCTCACGAGCGCTCGGCCATTACCCGTCAAAGAGTCAAGACTGCCATGGCTTACGTGGACCTCCTTCACGAGAAGGCCATGGGCCTCTTGCGGCGTTCCTTGCCTCTCTAGCTCGCGTATTTCCTTTTTGGACACGAACAAACCCCGATCGGATTGCCGATGCGGGGTTTGCTGGTAAATTGGGCTGGCCAATAATTTAGGCGCCGACTTCTTCCAGGCGCTTTTCGCGAACTTTGTTGGCGGCCTTGCCGATACGGTTGCGTAGGTAGTAGAGGCGGGCGCGCATCGTTACGGACTCGCGATCCACTTCGATTTTCTCAATCATGGGAGAGTGCACGGGAAACACACGCTCTACGCCTTCGCCGTAGCTTATGCGGCGGACGGTGAAGGATTCATGGATGCCGTGGCCTTTGTGGGCGATTACGATCCCGCTGTAGATCTGGATGCGCTCTTTGTCGCCTTCCTTCACTCGGGTGTGTACGCGGACGCCATCACCAACCTTAAAGTTGTTGCGGCCTTCCTTGAGCTGGTGTTGGGTGATTTCGCTGATGATCGGGTTCATTGTCGTGATCGCTGTCGTGTAAAACGATTTGGTTGTTGTTTATTTTGGGTAAATTAGTTCACGGCGCCTGCCATGAGCTCTTGGCGGCGCAAGTGTCTTGCCCATAGGTCGGGGCGGCGTTGGCGTGTCTTTTGGACGCGTTGCGCTAGGCGCCATTTCTCAATTTCGGCATGATGCCCGCCCAATAAAATTTCTGGCACGCGCATGCCTTCAAATTCCACTGGCCTCGTCCACTGTGGGTGGGAGAGCAGATCATCCGAAAAGCTGTCTTGCGAGAGAGAGACTTCTTCTCCCAGCACCCCGGGCACATGCCTGCATACCGCATCAATCAATACTAGGCTCGGTAGCGTGCCATTTGTCAGCACATAGTCTCCCGTAGATACTTCGAGATGGACTAGGTTGTCCCTCACGCGCTGGTCAATGCCTTCATAGTGCCCCGAGATCAGTATCAGGTGCTTATTCATTGCCAGTTCTTTTGCCAGAGGCGTGCTTAGCCGTTCGCCATCGGGGCACAGGTAAATCACCATCGAGCCTTCTTTGGCGATATCGCGCACTGCGGAGAAGAGCGGCTCAGGCTTCAAGAGCATTCCTGCGCCTCCGCCAAATGGGCGGTCATCCGTCACTTGATGCTTGTCCTTTGCCCAGTCGCGCAAATTCCGTACATTTATCCCTACCAATCCGCGCTCCCGTGCGCGTCCTATCATGCTTTCAGATAGGTAGCCATCCGCCATCCCGGGAAATAGCGTCAGCAGATCGATGGTCAGAGCGGGATTCATCGTTGTCTGCGCACATGGGTTGGCGGGTGAAAATACAATCGAGTCTCGGCGTCGCCTTAGGCGCTCGCCGTCTCTTTTGAAACCTTGGCAGGCGCGGCGCGGCGTGCCTTCTTGATCAAGGTCTTCACGGTGTCAGAGGGCTGGGCGCCCACGCTCAGCCAGTATTCCACACGGTCGAGCTTCAAGTTGGATTGCTTCGCAGCGTCCTTGTTGCGTGGATCGTAGGTGCCCACGATTTCTACGAAACGGCCATTGCGTTTGAAAGTAGACTCAGCCACGACCACCCGGTAAAAGGGGGCATTGTTCGTGCCGTGGCGCTGCATGCGAATTTTTACTGCCATAGTGCTAGCTGCTGAAGGGTGTGATTGTGATAAAAGGAAGGAAAGAACAGCATTTGCCCTCTCGCGTCAAGAACTGATTTTTGCAAATTCTGCTCCTTTGCTCTCTTGGCCTCTGTTTTACCCTTACTTCGTCACGTCTTTTGGTAGAGCTTATTGGTTTCAATGTAGTCCCTCACTGCTTGGGGCACAAGAAAATCAATCGGCCTGCCCGCCGCTGCCCGCTCGCGTATTTCTGTAGAGCTTACCGCAAAGGGGTGCCCCGCAACATATTCTACCCTAAATCCGCTCGGCGCTCCTTGCGGCTGTGTGCCTGGTCGAGCCAAACAGGCAAATTGTGTCATCCTAGCCAATTCTTCTGCCCTATGCCATTGGGGTAACTGCCCAACCTGATCCTCTCCAATTATCCAGTAGGTCTCCCCTTGGTATTCCTTTCTGAGCGCCTCCACCGTCTCAATCGTGTAGGAAGGCCCTTGCCTTTCCAACTCCCCTTCCCAAATGGAAAAATGCGGGTGCCCCTCTATTGCCAGTCTCAGCATAGCTACTCTGTGTGCTTCACTCGCTTCAGGTGCCTTCCTTTTTAGTGGGTTTTGGCCTGCCGGTATAAATACCACTTTGTCCAAGCCCAATCCCTCCAGCGCATCCTGCGCCACCAGCATGTGGCCAAGGTGCACTGGATCAAATGTCCCCCCAAAAAATGCCACCCGTTCGTGCATAGGTTCACACTGGTGAAAATCGTAGTGAGAGCAAGCTGCTATCCTGTCAGCTTACCTTGCGGCATTTTGTCTGCTGCTTTTTGCTTCTCCTTGCACCCTTGTTGTAGTGCCTGGTTTCCATTCTGTTGGCACTAGGATTTCCCGTGCCGCTTGTGGGTATCCTTGAGCGCCGTGTCGTATTAGTTGGTCTATCATCTCTACTGCCGCAATTCCGATTTCGTCCGGGCACTCTTCCACTGCCGATGCGTTGGCGATTTCTCCTGTCGTCGTTCGGGTCAATCTCACAAATCCGTAGTCTCTCGGCGCCTCTATTCCCTTTGCCTTTAGCAGGTAGTAGGTAAAAAAGCAAAAATCGATTATCGCGTCTGGTTTGTATCGGTGCCACCAGTCGAAGAATTCCTTTTCTGATAATGTGTGCCGCACCAGGGGCGGTATTGCATTTTGCGAATCTGCATACCGGCTATTCATGGCGCCGATTGCCCCCACTCGCGCCAAGTCATCCGCCAGTGTCGGCTTGTGCTCTAGCAAGCAGGCTCCTATTCGCCTATACCCGAGGCTCCATAGCGCCTCCCACGCCTGTCTGGTCTGTGTAAATGCGTTGTGGTGTACCGCGTGCACTCCTTGTGGTGCGATATAGCCCCCACAGCGCACTAGGCTAAAGCCCTCCCAATTTACGCTCTCGATTGGTTTCGCGTCATATACCGACCCGAAGATTACCCCCGATACCGAGCGCGCGCGTAGTTTCTCTTCCAGTCCCTGTAGTTTGGCAGGCGGGCGTAAATCATACCTTATCAAGCCATACCCAAGCTCTTCGGCTCGTTTTCTTGCGGGCCCTTCATACACAGCATTCCCCGTGTTTGTCACTGGCCTGTCCTCCACCGTCACAAAGGCGATATTGAGGTGCCTCGTCAGTGCGTTGGCGGCTGGCTTCTTTGATCGCAACACAGAGGCTGCCACATGCGGCTCGTAATGCAGTTTTTTCGCCGCACCTATTATCCTTTCGAGTGTTTTCTGCGCCACCCTATGCGGCTGGTGATACGCCAGCGATACCGTGCTCGGCGCCACTCCTGCCTCTCTTGCCACATCCTTTATCGTGTTTCCCGTTTTCATCTTTTTCCTATAAAAACGTTTCGATTTTTATCCTCTTCCTAACCCTAATCAAGATTTTATGCTCAACGCTACCTAAACTAAACCCGCACTCCTATGAAAGTTATTCGTGTTCTCACTGCCCTCATTCCGCTGCTTGCTGCTCTGCCCGCCAGCGCAGCCATCGTTCTTTACGATGGTTTCGACTACGGAACTGGCTCCATTGGCACCCAAAACGGTGGCACGGGCTCATGGTCTCAGGCTTGGCAAGCCCCCACGGGCGCTGAAGGCGTCATGAGTGTTACCTCTGGCGGCCTTTCCTACACTGGCATTGAGTCCGTTGGCAATAAGCTTTCCGACAATACCAACTCAGGCCTCGGCACCGTTCGCAATTTCGACGCTACAGGCCTCACCGACAACGGTTCCTCCGTTTGGTTTTCTGCGCTGGTTTTTGTCCCTACTTCCACTACGGGGTCAGACCTTCGCATGAAGTTCTTTGCCGACAGCACAGTGAGCACTGGTAGTTCCGCCTATGTCAATTCGGGCGCTGGTATCTTTGTTAGCGGCGCAGGTGGTTTGGAAATTGAGTATAACAACACCACCCGCTCGGCCTCTGGTACCACCTACACGAAGAACGAAACTTTCCTCGTCATCGGGCGCATGGATTTTTCAGATACAGCTGCTAGCGATAGCATCCGTATTTGGCTAAATCCCAATACTTCCTCTCAGCCTGTCGATGGTACTTCTATTGCCCTCTCTGGCGTAGATCTTCCGACTGGCGCGAACAACAACCGCTTTGCCGTTCGCGGTGGGGGTACTTTCCAGGGTTCAGTCGACGAGATTCGCCTCGGCACCACTTTTGCCTCTGTAATTCCAGAGCCTTCTACTTACGCTTTCCTGATCGGCCTATTGGGGGTTATTGGAGTGTTTATTTTCCGACTCAGGAAATAAGATTCAGGCTAAACGAGTAGGATAGAGTGCGCCCTCAGCCTTTGTGCTGGGGGCGTATTTTTTTGGCTAAAATTCCTGCTGCGCATCCTCTCCTTGGAAATACCCTACCAGCGCCTCCCTCATAAATAGCGGCGCCAGTTTCAGCGCTCGCGCCAGTTCTACTTCGGGTGGCGTTATAGCGATTCCCTCGCAATTCTTGGGCAGTGGCAGTCCTTCCTCGATTTGCCCCGCCACAATAAGGCACTGCTTCTTCAGGGCAATTGCCTTGGCCACCAGCGTCCCTGGCCCTTTCCCTTGCAGCGAGCTGGAGTCAAAGCGGCCTTCCCCCGTGATTATCAGGTCGGCATCTGCTAGGTGGCTCTCCAGTCGTAGCCAGCTCCACACAAAGTCAAACCCTGGTATGTAGCGCACATCTTCGCAAAGGCACTTCAAGCCATACCCTATTCCTCCCGCTGCGCCGCTTGCGGGCTCCTCTACTGCGTTGGCTGGCTTCCCGCCTGTTTGCGCAAGCAGTGCCGCCACCCGTGCCAGTTCCGCCTCCAGCCTTGGCAAATCCGCTGCCTTCAGGCCCTTTTGCGGCCCATAGACTGCCGCCGTCCCGCTGGCCCCCAGCAGTGGGTTTTGCACATCGCAGGCAATCCGTATCGGTGGCAACGCAAAGCCCTTCCACTCGAATCGGGCAATCCTGTGAAAGTTCTCAGGCGTCAGTGGTGAGACCGCCCGCCTATTGGCATCCAGTGCTTGCAGCCCCAGCGCCTCCAGCGCGCCCAGCCCTAGATCGCACGTCGCGCTCCCGCCGATCCCCAGTAAAATTGCCGCGGCTCCCTCTTCCGCTGCCGCCCTCAGTAGGTCACCCGTGCCCAGAGTGCTCGTCTTCCAAAGGTCGCGCTCATGCGCTGGCAGTCGCGCCAGACCGCTTGGCAAGGCCATCTCCACTATCGCGATCTTGCCCGTCTCGGGCAGGTGGGCCAGCTCTCGTGTCTCTGCGGTTAGCTCCTCGGCGGTCGTCCATCCCATTGCCACTTCTATCGGCCTGCCATACGGGTCGCGGGCCGCGTAGCTTTTTAAGTGTCCCTTGTTTGCCTCAGTTAGTATTTTGGCAAACCCCTCGCCCCCGTCCGCCAATGGAGCGCACACTACCTCCCATTCGGGGTGCGCCGCCTCCAGTACCTGTGCCGTTAGGCTGCACGCTTCATGCGCCGTGAGCGCATCCTTAAACTTGTCGTAGGCTACTAGGGCTTTCATCGGTCCCTAGTTTCACCATTACCCTGCGGAGGTGACAATCCCTTTTACCATTTCGCACCCCGCCAGACTCCGTATCCTTTGCAGGATTTCTCTCTGCCTGAATAGCAGCTCTCTTTTCAGCACAGAGTCCTCCACGGCTATCATCAGCGTTCCATCCCGCTGCAAGCGCAGTGGCCTGCAATACGGCGCCATGCGCGGCCCCGCCACAAAATCCCAATTCTCCAGAATCACATTCTCTGGTCTTATTTGCCCCACTTTGTGCCGCATAAGCAGCAGCTCCACCAGTGTGCCCACATCCTTGGCCTCCCGCGCAATCGCATAGCTCTGCTGGCAGGGTACCCCCTTCAGGGTGGCCAGCATGTCCACAACTTCGCGATTGAGGTGCGGTTGCTTCATCGTCGTTAGGCAGGCTCTTCGGGCAGCAGTTTTAGCAAATCCCCCAGGCGGGAGAGCTCCCGCCCCAGTATCGCCACATTCCAGCCCAGCGCAGCGGCGGCTCCGTCATGGTAAGCGCTGTCCCCCACGTGCAGGATTTCTTCGGGCTGGCACCCTATGCTCTCCTGCACATGGCGAAATATCCGCTCGCTCGGCTTCTCGCACCCTATCTCCGCCGATATAAACATCTCCTCAAAGTGCGCCGCAAACCCCAGCTCCCCAAACGTCTGCCGAAACCGCGAATCCGCGTTGCTCAGCAAAAACACACGATACCCCCGCCTGCGCACCTCTGACACCGTTTCAAACGCATCCTCAAATAGTTTCCACGAGCGCGCGCTGGCAAACGTATGCCACAGCTCCTCAAACACCCCATCCATCGCCGTTTCGGGCACCACATGGCCGAGACTATCCGCTACTATGTTCCGCCATGTCCGCCGCTCCGATTCGAGGTCAATCCGTTCGCGTGGCCCTTCGGCCACCTTCTTAAAGGCCACAAGGAAGCGCGCCTGCGCGTCCGCAGCGTCCACCTCATAGCCATGCCGCTTGGCAACATCGCTATACACCTGCCCCACTGATGGGTAGGCATAGATAAGCGTGCCCCCTGCGTCAAACGTCACCGCCTTCACTCCCGTGTAACCCGCCGCAGCCACACTGGCCACCGCATGGCTCCC
>CAZHQD010000060.1:0-16959 GCA_964533835.1 uncultured Puniceicoccaceae bacterium
CGTACATTTTCTCTAGCTTATGAACTTTTTTTGTTCTTAGCTAGGACAGCCCCTAGATAAATCTACCTGCGCATACGAACGAATAGTAGTCATGGCAGATGCTATCGCCTCAAATACGGGACCAGGAGAGGGATTTTCTTCAATAAGGTTCGACCACCAGCTCTCCCCATCATCATATCCAGCTGCTTCGGCTAATTTGCCTATCGGATCTTTAGCAAAGTCCGAAGGTGCATGGCTGTTATCAAGAAGCGTATCACCATTTGAAGATTCAGATTCATCGCAAGAATCTGAATCCTCCTTCTCATGTGGCTGCAAGGCTGCATCAGCACTTCTCGGCATTCGATCACACAATACAGCTGAAGCAGGTAAATCAATGAAGTTGACGGGAATACCACGAGAGAGAGCGTGGCGAATTGCCCTGTATTCTGGAGAGTAGACTGCAAATGGCCAAAAACTGGCATAATTTGGATCGTTAGTTACATATGCTAACAATGCTACTGGCGGTATCATCTCCTTTTCGCCTAGTAGTGGCAAAAGTTCGCTTGCATCAGTTGGACCCTCAATTAGGACGGTTTCTGGCTTTAACTCATCAAGCGCCGCCTCTAGGCTGCGTGCACAGCCCGGTCCATGATGGCGAATACCGAAGTAGTAAACTGGCGCGGACATGGTCAAAGTAGATCAATCATTGTGGCATAATATCCCGAGTATTCCTTGCGTTTCTTGAGGACCGCTTCGAGATATTCTTCCAATACCACCCTATCTTGAACAGGATCCTTAATAATAGCGCCAATAAGATTCGACGATAGGCTTTCAGAGTTTAACTCATTATTCTTGAACCAAACTGCGTGGCTGATGCTGCCAACCATAACGGCTATTGCCTCAGCAGTGGAAAGTGTACTACTGGGTGTCTTTATGGTAGCTTTTCCATCCAGTGTTTGTCCGCCGCGTAATTCCCTAAAAATGGTGATTACCTTATTTACCTCTTCAGCAACGTTTCTTGGGACTGGCAAATCGAGTCCTACTGCCATTTCTCCGACTCGCTTAGTTACTATGCGAATTTCCTGCTCTATGTCGTCAGGTAGTGGCAGTACAACTACATTAAAGCGGCGTTTTAGCGCTGATGAGAGCTCATTTACTCCTTTATCTCTCGTGTTAGCCGTGGCAATTATGTTAAACCCTCGCTCTGCGTAAACGATACTATTCAGCTCAGGGATTGGTAGCATTTTTTCCGAAAGAATCGTTATTAGCGTATCCTGCACATCGGACCCCATTCTCGTAAGTTCCTCTAGGCGGCATAGTTGGCCGGTTTCCATAGCACGCATTAAGGGCGTTTGTACCAATGCGGACCGTGAGGGACCGTTTGCAAGGAGCTGAGCATAATTCCACCCATAGCGAATTTGGTTCTCATCGGTCCCTGCAGTGCATTGGATCACCCTGGTTGAATCTCCGGAAATGGCGGCAGCTAGGTGCTCGGAAACCCATGACTTTGCTGTTCCAGGTACTCCAAGAAGGAGAAGAGCTCGATCTGTTGCAAGGGTGGCAACGGCAGTTTCGATAAGGCGATGATCGCCTATATATTTGGCTGTTATTGGGGTGCCATTTGGAGCCATGCCACCCATGAGATAGGTGAGAACAGCTTTTGGTGAGCATGACCATCCGTGCGGTTTAGGCGCATGATCGCTTTCCAAAAGCGCATTAAGTTCCGCCTGATATTGAATTTCAGCGGGTTGGCGTTGGATATCTGGCATAGTACTATGGTTTATAATGATGGATTTGTGTTTAGAGTCGCATTAAATTGTAGTATCACCATACTGCTATCATATTTTGGAAGTCCGGCTTTAATCAGTATTTGCTCCATTTCGGCTGCTGCTGCTGCATTTGCCAGCAACCCAAAACAAAAGAGGCGCTCGCGTATCTGGGAAGTTTTGCTTTCTGGACCGTTGGGCTCATTAATATCGGATAGTAGCGATTCCCACTCAGGCGATTTCGTTAGAATGGTCAGTGGGTAATTTCCAAGATCGGGTGCCGCCCATGTCACTACCCATTGGATCGGAAATTCTTTGGTAAGTATTTTCTCAGCAACTCTATGTCGATTTGTTGCAGATAGCCTATCGGAGAGCGGTTGTAGAATCTGGTGGAACTGATTCGATTGCTCCAAAACACGGCTTGCCCAAAGCTGGACCACCTCATCCGGTGCAGTTCGGTTTATCATTTTGGATACTTGTAAATCGGCTTCTATATCGTGATCAAGCTTCCAGTATCCAACCAAATCCTCGATAGTAACTTTCAAAACTTTTCCAAGGTCCGCGAGCTCAGTTCGTTCCAGTAGCTCTGCTCGGTGCTTCTTCTGAGATTGATTCTTTAGGGCAATTGGCAGCAAGACAGGGTGTCTTTGGAAAAGCCCAGTCGTTTTCTTTTCAATAAACTGCAGTAGTTCTTGTGTGTCCTTTTCCTCGGGCTCAAATTCACCCAGACGTGCCAAATAATAACGTGCTATTTGGCGGACTCTGGGTGCACGGTCAGTGTTTAAACTTCTTAGAAATTCGATATCGTGATCGCCTAAATTAGATGATAAAACTTCAAGAAGTTTGATGCGCATTTCAGCTGTTTCAGTATGAAATTTAGTGACATAAATTTTGGGTACTTCCGTTGGATTTTGCTGACGCAACAGGGTCAGGGCAATTATGCGTTCATTAGGAATAAAATCATCCCATTTGTTTTCAGTTATGCCCATTAATATTGAGTGCGATATGGAATCGCTATCCTTCCATGCAAGCAAAGGTAAATAGACATTTGGTAATGTATCTGTTTCACGAGAAGGCATCCAATCAAACGGGTGTGGTGCACGCTGTCTTGAGGCCAAAAACTGTAATAACCAGAGCTTGCTTATGGGCTCTTTATTTTTTGAATAGAGTCTGCTAAAGCGGCTCCGTTCGGCACCCTGCAAATATGGAATGCTAATTAAGGGTAGGTCGCACATAAATCGCAAGCTTGCATCTGGTTGCGGTCTCATTGCTACTTCCAGCGCTTGTCCGACCAATACCAGCAAACGTATTTCAACTTCACCTTCCTGGATTGCTTTTATATCTTCGTGCCAATCTTCTGGAGCCATGCTTTTAGCAGATGTGCCGTTAAGCCACATACCTATCATACTTTCTAGCTTACTGACACTTAGACTATTCATGGGCATGGTATTTGCCTAAAGGTGTTTCCGCGGCTAATAAGTGCCCACGGCAACCTTCCCAACAAATGATTGCCTTATCCAAGTTTGTGCCAAGTAGAGCTAATGGTGGCATTTCGTCGAGTGGGAACTCACAACTCGTCTGGAGCGAGTGCCAATACACTCTACCCTGCTCACCAATTCCAATTCGTCCTTTGGGTAGACAGAGAGGGATACTTGAAGCCCATGGGCTAAATTTTAAAAACTCATGTATGATTGCATAGGGATCACGGGGACTTTCCGGCCAACACATGGGAGTCTGAATATCATCTCTTCGTTCAACAATGATTGCCCGTAGTGGATAAAAAGCAGGGAAAAAAGCAAGAGTTGCTTCGAATTGCATTCCAGCAACAAAAGACATTGACCGTTTTCCGTTAGTTGCAGGGTAGAAATCAAGCAAAAGAGAGAACCAAGGCTTGATTCCAATCAAGTTTCTGAGCCAAGTTGAATGTCGTACCAAGCCATCTCGCTGGGTAGTAACCTGCTCTCCGACAACCTCCCACTGGCTATTTACGTGCAAGGTTGTATTGTCCTGCAAAAGTTCATCCCGACTCATTGCTCTGACAAGCTCGGAACGAATTTCAGAGGCGTCTGGATCCATACGGAAGCGGCGGGAAATCAATACCCATTTTCCTAGTTCAATCACCATAGAAGCAGCACGCATTTCACTAGGAAGTTGCTGCAATTTGGCCGAAAATTCATCTACGCGTCCTGCCAAGGATGTAGCGCCAGCGTCAATCAGTCGTGCCGCAATTCGCCGGCACTGACCAGCAGTGTCGCCTAGCAGGCCAGAAAGTCCTAGCCTTAATTGGTCGCTTATCCATATTTCCATTTCGAGTAATCCCGCGAGAAGCCGGTCTCTAGCATCCTCTCTTCGCTTTTGTATTAACTTTAAACGTCGCTCGCTTTCGGTCGCGCTCAAAGTTGGAGTAACGGCATTTACTTCGGTAGCTACTACCGCAGAGATACGCTTTTCTTCTTCCTCTGTAGTAACTTTCTCTTTTGAGGTCCCACGTCTGCGACGTCCCATCCATTCTTTAACCCATTCTGGGGGTTCCTTTGCTGTAAAGTCACCAGGCGATTCTCCGTACATCCAAAAGAGTGACAGTATGTGCTTACATGGAAACTTACGTGACGGACAGGTGCATTTGTATCCAAGGTCTGATACATCAACAATAACGCGATATGGGTTTGCGCCGGACCCCTGACACTCTCCCCAAGCTAGTTCAGTCTCAGCACACACCGCTCGAATTGGCCACTTTGAGGAATTTTTCAACTTTGAAGCCGCCGCAAGAGACGCCTGATCTGGCGCCAAACTTTCAATCGTCTTGCTGTCGATCTTCATATATTGAATCTACTCAACGGGAAGGAATCAAGTTCCTAGCGTTAGTCGAGGCTATTCTTGCAAATCATTTGCAAAACTTTACTGCACCAATAAAGGAGGGATTCGTGACGTCCGAAGACGTCATTATTCTTTATCAAGTAACAAGCTCTATCTATTCTGCACCTATGGTTGATTACTCTGAATCAAACGAGAGGGAGATTGTTCTTATTGCGTTGTTAGGGCTTTCCCCCGCAACACTTACTGAAACCATCTGGGCTCTAGCCGAACAAGAAGAGCCTCAGCTACCTGACCGAGTAATCGTAATTACTACTACAACAGGTAAAAAGCGCCTACAAGAGGTACTTTTTACAGGAGATACATGGGAACAATTTAAGAGAACTCTGGTGAATGCCTTCGGGCTGAACATTGAGTGTAAGCTCCGCTTTGGTAATATTCCTGAGTGTATTCGTGTTATTCCCGATGCATCGCTAAGTAGCGAGCTGGATGATATTCGTTCGCCTAAGGATAATCGGGCGGTAGCTGACTTCCTGATGGAGAATTTACGTGGACTTACAGAGAACAACAGCACAGTGCTAATAACATCTATTGCAGGCGGACGCAAAACGATGGGCGCGCTGCTTCTATCGGTGATGACACTTATTGGACGTATTGAAGACCGTGTGACGCATGTCCTAGTAGATGAGCCGTGGGATCGAGTGCCAGGCTTTCTCTATCCAGGATGCACAGGCGATTTTCTTGACCCCGAAAGTGGCAAAATCTTGTGCAGTGACAAAGCAAAGCTTTCTCTTGCGGAGGTTCCCTTTATTCCATTGCGCTATTTATTTGAGAAAGAGCTAAGGAGAAGCGCAGGCAGCTATCTTCGGCTAGTTGATGAGTTACGATCGAGAACGCTCAACATGGTAACACAGGTGGAAATTTTTCTGATTCCTGCAACTGCCAGCTTGCAAATCAATAACGCGCACATAAGTCTCAGTCCAATGGAGTATGCCTTTTACTGGTATTTCTCAAGGCGGGCGGCAAATGAAATGGGCGTTCTACAATCTTATAAGGACATACCCGAGCGAGATATAGTAGATTTACTAAATTCAATACCGCAGAATCCAGCCACTGCAAATGATCTGTGGACCTCGAAGCCACTGAGTAGTTTAAAAAATGGCACCATGCATGAAGACTGGCGTCGCATTGCCAACACCATCAAGCAAAAGCTAAAAAAAGCTAACTTCGATCCTGTGCAAATTGACTTGCTAATACCAAAACGTGGTAGGCTGTCTATCTCCGTGCCCCCTGAGAATATTTCCATAGAACTTTAGGTTAACTACCAATCAATTTATCCCAATATGAGCGAGCAACGTGATTTCTGGAAACGCAAACTGGCTGCATATCTGCACGATAGCCCAAGCAAGTGCTTGGATATTAAGACGCATGGAGAAAGAGCAGCAGCGTCATTTAGCAGAGCGGGCTTTAAGGAAGAAGAAATCAATAGGTATACAAAACTTGCTGATTGGGCAGGCGCATCAGCAGATAGATTGCCTTTTCCAGATTATAGGAAATCTGACTTGGTGTGTGATTTTGACGGCATCAGAAATCAATTTCACCATCCGTTGACTGATAGATACGCAGAGGAACCCGTAAAATTTAAATTCGACAAGCCAACCAGTGCAAAATTTGCCGAGGAGATAGAGCAAAACGGGCAACCCCTAATCAATGAGACTGATTGGTGTGCGAGGTTCTTTGCCCACTGGCGTTTTTGGCAAGAGCATTGCGTTAAACGGGATTGTAGAATGGCGTTTTTGCCCGCCGATACTCGCATACCTGATCATACGATTTGGAACCATATGCAAGTAGTATCTGCCTTGAGTGAGTGTGTGGAAGGCAACGCGGTTAATGCCGCTTTTCTGAAAGTGCAAATCGGCCCTATTCAAGATTTCATTGCACAAGCACGGAGCATCCGAGATTTATGGAGCGGCAGTTTTTTGCTATCGTGGCTAATGGCTAAAGGATTATCCGTAATCGCCCAACGGGCAGGACCAGATGCGGTAGTTTTTCCAAGCTTGAAGGGACAACCCCTAGTGGATCTGATGCTTAAAGAGTTTGTCTGGGATAAGGCAACCATAGGAAATACGAGTCTCTGGGAGAAAATCTCGTTTGAGATTCAAGAAAGTGCGTTCCTTACGCCAAACTTACCCAATGTGTTATTGGCAGTGGTCCCAAATGAAATGGCCAAACAATTGACCAAAGAGGTAGAGCTTGCCATACGACAAGAGTATATCTCGATAGGCAAAGCTGTATGGGCCGAATGTGAGCGATTAGGCCTGACCCAAAATGAAGGCTTCATAACGGAAGATGAACGCAAAAGCAGGTATGACGATCAGATACAGCGCACGCTCAGTGTGTCCTGGCAGGTAACGCCTTGGCCTAAGTCTGTCGCAGAAGCAGAGGAAATAACAGGGAAGATACCAAATAAGGAACTTATTGAGCGATATAAGGCATTCAAAAAAGTATTTGAAGAAACAATACCGGAAAGTCACAGGGACGACCGCTTTTACGTTAAAATAGAGGATAAAAATGAGATAAATAAGAAAAAAGGGCGTCTCTCAAATACCGGCAATGCTTGGGCATTGATGGTAGCTTACTTGGGCTGGGAATTGGATGGCGTGAGGCAGACACGGGACTTTGGGGCTTGGGGAGGTGGGCAAACAACTTCTGGAGCCAAGAATCAGCGTGACTTTTTGAATGGCAAGGAAGAGGCCGTAGCTGGCGGAAAAGAGTGGGTAAAACGCATTTCAAAACTAGGCAAAGTGGATAAACAACTATGGGAAGTATTGTTTAAGCATGAGGATTGGGTAGGAACCTCGACACTCATCAAGCGCGTGTGGCACAAGGCATACTTGGAAAATAAGTTTGGATTAAAATCAGAGAAAATGCCCGACACACGCCTGATTGCCATGGGGAAGAACTATGATGAGGAGAATGCGCTGGATAGTGGCGACTACACTGACAAATATTTTGCCATCATCGCGCTAGATGGTGACCAGATAGGCAAGTGGGTGAGCGGTGACAATGCGCCACGGTTTGCCACACAGCTTGCCAAATATCAAAACGCAGAAGGAACTCCCTCTGGAGCGGCACCCTATTTTGAAGCCACAGCAAAGGACTTACTTAATCTACAGCGTCTCGTCTCCCCTTCTTATCACCTTCAATTCAGCGAAGCCCTGAGCAACTTTGCCTTGAAATGCACCCGCAACATCGTGGAAGCCCACAAGGGCCGCCTCATATATGCCGGTGGCGATGATGTGCTGGCCATATTGCCAGCTCAGCAAGCGCTTGGCTGCGCTGCTACGCTTAGAGCAGCTTTTCGGGGGAAGGAAAATGACGAGAGCGCTTCGATTAAATCTTCACTGCCTAAGGAGTTGGCCTTTGTGAATGGCGCAGACGGCTTTATGACTGATGGCAAACCGGACCAAAACGGGCGCTTGATTCCCTTCATGGTTCCCGGGCCTGGAGCCGATGTGTCTGTGGGTATCGCGGTGGCCCATTATAAGCACCCTCTGCAAGACGTTGTGCGGATAGCTCAGGCTGCGGAGAAGCGGGCAAAAAACCAGCACGGGCGCGGTGCAGTCGCCTTTTCTTTACTCAAGCGAAGCGGTGAAACCATTCACTGGGGCGCCAAGTGGGACGGCGGGGGACTAGCGTTACTGAATCAGATCATGCTCGAAATGAGAGAGGAGCAGGTGAGCGGTCGTTTCCCCTACAAAGTATGCCAATTGATTGTGCCGTATTTGAACCATCGTTCGGGGATGTTGAAGGGAAAAGAAACCCATTTTGAGGGAGCATCTGATATACTTGAGAAGGAATTTGCGCACGCCTACAAGCAGTCCACCACTGACAAAGACGGAATCGACGCGATCCTTGGGCTTCTGAAAACCTACATCGGGAATTTAGTTAAAGAAAACTCTGAAAAAAAAGATGCCGAAGCGCTCGACCCCGTGGAGCGCTTGATAGGACTGTGCCAGACGGCAGCATTTCTCGAGCGCAAGAATAACGAATCTAAAGAAAACCTATAGTAGCATTTCACCGCCATGCACACACTTTATCTCACCCCAACTGATGTATTGTATTTCCGAGATGGGCGCCCTATGGATGGCGCATTCTCAGGGCACGGGGCCGCATGGCCATTACCGCAGATAGCGCATCAGGCCCTGCATGCCGCCTTGCACAGAGGGTTTCCCGATTTGCAGAAGGGCGAGCATGCGCATCGCTATTCAAGAAATGGAAATAGGGTAGAAAACGAGAGTCGCAAATACCGCTTTGGCGAGATAGCTACCATGGGTCCATTTCCAGTATGCCCCGATGGCAAGTGGCTATTTCCCTGCCCGGGAGACGCACAAGGTGGAGATCATTTAAAAGTTACTCATTTCCCCAATACATGCGCCGAGGATGGTTGGTCTAGCCTTCCTAAGCCGCTCAAATACCCCGTTAGCTCGGCGCTACCTCCAAGCAAGGATACCAACGGGAAGAACTGGCTCACAGGGGACGCTTACCAGAATTATTTGAATGGTAAGGTTGTCGATAAAGACTACGGTTTCAAGGATAGCGACTTCTCCGACACCGAATCCCAAATAGGTATTGCTATAGACCCTGAGACGGGCACTACGGGGCAGGGGGAGGCGGAGGGGCAAATCTACTCTGCGCAGTATTTGCGGCTCAGAGAAGGATGGCGGATGGGACTATACGCAGGTGGCGTTCAGGAAAGCAAAAATAAGGGAAATATCGATTTCATCGCACAACTCTTTGGTGATGAGAATAAGATAGTGGTCGGCGGGCAACAACGCGTCTGCAAAGTAGAGCGCGCCGAATTCCAAACAATAGTCCCTGCTGGGCTCACTCGATCTGAGGCATTCAAAGGCCCAGACGGCAAGCATCGGGTAAAATGGGTTTTGCTGACACCCGCCATCTTTCCGGAGACCAGCGGTAAAGTGTGCCACCCGGGCGGCTGGCTACCCAACTGGATTCAGCCCGATAGTGGCAATGTGATGCTTGTGCAAGGAGGTATGGGCAAAGCCAAAGCTGAACGCCTTCGCCGCCATGGCAAAACAGTGGACGAGGGAAAGCCAATCAATGCTCGTCTGGTGGCTGCTATTATTCCCAAGCCGGTAGTGATCACTGGGTGGTCTCTGGGCACTGATCCAATCAGCGAAAGTAATAATCACAGTGACAGCAAGCAGGGAGCGAAAGCCACCCACCTCGCCGTGGCGGCAGGCGCTGTCTATTACTTCGAGGCAGACTCGCCAGAGGATGCCACTAATCTTGCAGGCGCGCTCAATTGGCACGGCAAAGCTACAGCGACAGATTCCAAGACCATCATCAATCGCCGCTCTGCCATCTGGGGCGAAAAGGGCTACGGCATCGGTGTCTGTGGCGTCTGGCATCCCTATCCCACGCAGCATTAGCGCGACGTCGAACAACATTCACAACCTTTTCAATCAATCCACCCCGAGCCAATCTCTCACCAACCAATCCAAAATCGCATGGAATCACGCATACTCTATATCTTCACCCGCACGCCCCTCCACGTAGGAGCCGGCTCCAGCGTTGGTGCCATAGACCAACCCATTCAACGCGAACGACACACCGGCTTCCCGATCATACCGGGAAGCAGTTTGAAGGGGTGCCTCCGCGATGTATTTAATCGCAAGGATTCGACCAAGGATCACGTGGATGATCTATTTGGCAGAGGAAATGATGCAGAGAGTTTCACTGCCGGAAAGATATCATTCTCGGAGGCACATCTATTGGCTTTTCCCGTAAGGTCGGCTAAGGGTTCTTACGCACTAGCAACCTGTCCGCTTGCGTTATCAAGATTTGCCCGGGACGCGAAACTTAACCTATCTATTCCTACAGAGCCAAAAGATATGGAATGTCTGGCTGGAGCCAAGATAAAGGTTGATTCCATGAATGCCGTTGTTCTTGAGGAGTATAAATTCACATCCAAAGGTGATTTTCCCTCGGAATGGCAGACCATCCTGAGCAAAGTACTAAATGATGCTGTCTTGGGTGGTAGCATTGGGCGTTGGATTCTGCTCTCAAATGGTGATTTCTCACACTTTGCGCTCACTGCTTGCCAAGTGAATCAACATGTATCCATAGATGACGAGACCGGAACCGCCAAGGACGGTGCCCTTTTCAATGAAGAAACGGTTCCTTCCGAAACGCTCTTTTATAGCACATTGACGGCATTGTTACGCGGCACTGTCAGCAATCCTGTTTTTGAAGACTTAAAGAATGAACAACTGATCCAAATTGGAGGTAATAGCACTTCCGGTCTTGGCTTTTGCACCATCAAACTAGCCTAATAATTGCCATGAAAAATCTTGAACAAATCCGAGCAAGAAACGCTTTCAAGTTAAGTGAAACAGCAATGGCTGGCAAAAAGGGCGGTGAGGTAATAAAAAAAATACCGCCACTCATACAGAATCATGGACTATTGGCCACAGCAGCTTATTCCCTTAATGAAAGCGATGGCTGGCAAAAGGTATTCGACGCAATAGCCACTCATCTAGCGGATGATGAAATAAAAATCATACCAAAGGATAAAGGGGATCGAACAAAGATGATTGATTTTCTCACGTCCGAGAAAGCTGATAGTGAAACACTAAAGCGGGCAACCGCTGAAACAATGGCGTGGCTTGTTTATGCGCGTCGCTTCATTAGAAAGAACTAATATGGCACGCATACCTATTGCTAAAGATGTGGCAGTAGTAACTGGTTCTCTCGGCGAGTATGTGGAGAATCGTAGCCTACTACTTGAAAAATACTCGTTTCACAAGGAATGGGGATTAGATAACATCAAGGCAAATGATGCCACTCGTTGGAGCCTGATGCGAATCAGTGAAGGCGGTGATTCTGAAATAGCTAGAGATTCGAGAAGAAGACGCGATCAATCTAACGGTAGAGGCGTCCATGGAGATAAACAACTACGTCTAGAAGACGAGGCGCGTCTTGCCGATGCGCTTGCAAATACAAAGTGCGGTTCTGCAGAACTCTCCAAGATGAGAATAGCCCATAGCAATCAATTTGTGGGTATTCTTAGAAGGGCTTACGGCACAAATGCAGCGATTATTGTGGGGCAGCTCGAAGGCAGAATGGCCATTAATTTGGCCGACTCGCTGATTCAGAATGCGGGCATTGCTCTCGACCGTTTGTTTGGTTTTCCATATATACCTGGTTCAGCTGTAAAGGGTATTTGTCGCCATACGGCTCTAGAGGAACTTAAGTCTGCCGATCCTGCACAACAAAAGCCCTTGTTGGAGATTTTTGTAAAAGTATTCGGTGTCAGTGGAAGCGACTTTGAAAATGGTTCATTATCGCAGTTCTCCAATTTAGTGGACGAATCTAGGAGAGATATCAAGGGCGCCATCTCGTTTTTGCCAGCCTACCCAGTAAATGAAGCGCGGATTGTTGTCGATATGACGAATGTTCACACACCAGATTATTACCAGAATTGGCAGGTGACCGATTTGGCAAAGGAAAATCCCAAACCGAATCCTTTTCCTACCGTAGAAAAAGGGGCACAGTTCGCCTTTGCGATGGTGCTGAATGGAATCGATATGGACAGTTCTCTCCTTGCACGAGCATCCAAATGGCTAGAAAAAGCGATAACAGAGAATGGCGTGGGTGCAAAAACGGCAGCGGGTTACGGGTGGTTTTCTTTAAAACCCAATCTTTTGGAAGAACTACTCAAAAAAGAGGAAGAGGCAGATCAGCAGAGAAAACAGGAAGAAGAAAACCGTCGCAAGGTGGAAGCCGCTAAAGATGCTGAAAAAGAGAGGTTGGCAAAACTCACTCCAGAGCAACTAGCAATGGAAAGTTTGATGAAGCTTCCAGATCACGAATTCGCAGAAAGAGTAATAAAGTTACTGGAACTTAGTGATGCGGATCAAAAAGCCATACTCCTCGCACTCACGACAACTGAGCGAAAAGATCGTCTCAAAAAATGGCGCAAGAGCGACAAACCCAATGACAAAGCAAGAATAAACTCCATCAATGAGGCTGCATCCAAACACAACTTCAAACTACCATGAACCAACAAGTTTATACACTACGCTTTATCACTCCCCTCTTCAGCAAAGGAGCCTACGAGGATAAGCCAGAGTTTCGCGCTGCTTCTATACGCGGACAATTACACTGGTGGTTTCGCGCTCTGGGAGGCACTCCAGAGATGGAGCGCGAAGTATTCGGCAGCATCAAGCCTGTACAAGCTAGCAAAGTAATCGTGAGAACACAGGAATTGCATCAGACTTCGAACAATGTAGATAAGATTCCAACACTTCCTCACAAGCAGGGTGGCCAAGCCAGTCCTAAAATTTGCTATAAGATTGGTGCCACCTTTAAGCTCCTTGTTTCTTATCGCAGAGGTGGCCCATCAGAATCCGCCCGAAGGCACTTTGAGCGGACTCTTGAGATGTGGCTCTTGATCGGTTCTCTGGGCTTACGTGCCACAAGGGGAGGCGGGTGCTTTAACTGCGAGGAATTACATCAGAAATTAGGCCCGAACATAAATATTCGAATCGACGAATTATCAAACAATTCCCGAATCACTACAGCTATTTTGCCTAGGATCTACACTCAAGCAGAAGAGGCAAGAAAGATCATTACTGATACGCTTTCTCATGCCGCATTTCAATCACAATGCTATCCGCTTGGCTTGGTAAAACAACGTGATGATCCTAAAAATTTACCTCCTCGAAAAACTTCCCCTCTTCGACTCCGCATCATTGAACAGCAAAAATCATTTAGAATCGTAGCGATATGGGATAAACGCATAGATGTTACAGGCAATAGTAACGCCAATTTAAATTCTGCGATTACCATATTACAACATTCTCGAAAGCCGATAGGAGAAGAGCTTCATGCTGTCCGTGATCGCCTCATGCGTTAGCCAATGACCCTCTACCACCTTGTCGCCGAATAAGCCTGACGGAGCCTGCACCAGAAAAGGCTCAAGGAAATCAAGGATATGTGTCGCCTCAACAAAGTCGGCCTCAGCGTAGGATACCCGCTCGATCCAAAAGTATTCAGCTAAACTAACCTCCCCCATGCCCACACTCCTCTGCACACTGGGAATGAGCTGGCCCATCGTCGTGGAGGCCTTCCGCAAGCCAGGCGCTGCTTATGATCGCGTCTATATTCTCACATCCGACGACGCGGAAAAAGTCCGCACCGATGCCCTCGAAACCTATTTCCAAGCCAAGCCCGAGGTGGATTTTCGCATCACCCGCGTGGCAGGCTTCACCCAGCTAAATACAACCGCCGAGCACCACCTCTTTGAAGAGGCACTCTACCGCTGGTATCTCTCCGCAACAAAACAGGACAACGCCATCCACGCCTGCATTGCGGGCGGCTTCAAGACCATGAGCGCCACCATGCAGCAGGCGGCACGGCTCTTTGGCGCGGAGGAGGTCTTCCACGTCCTCGCTCCCGATACACCCGAAATGCGCCAGCCCACCGTCACCCTCCTCGAAGACTACCTCCGCGCATGCCGCATCCACTACATAGACCTAGGCGCAGAGCCAGGCTGGCCACAGCTCCGTACCCTCACCACGGCAGAATTCCCCCTCCACACCACATCCACCACAGGCTTCACCACCCGTGTGGAAGCCCCAGGGCCACAGCTCCGCGCCATCGCCACCACCCTGCTTGCCACCGCCCGCCACCTCAGCCATTCCATACAAGACATCGCCTCTCTCCCCTTCGTATCCCTCGGCGCCCTTTCCCCAGAAAAACGCGCCTGGCTGGAATCCCCGCTCGACCCACAGGCAGACGCCCCCTGGCTTCATGCCCTTCCAAAAATAGAGCTCCACTGCCACCTCGGCGGCTTTGCCACCCACGGCCCGCTCCTACACCAAGTCCGCGCTGCCGCTCAAAACCCCATCACAAAAGCTCCCCCGCCCACACCACCTGAAGACTGGCCATTCCCAAATACCCCCATCCCCCTCGACCACTACATGCGCCTGGGAGACGCCAACGGCAGCGCTCTTCTCAAAGACCCTAGCTGCCTTCGCGCCCAATGCCAGCTCCTATACCAGCGCCTCATTGCCGACAACGTCCACTACGCCGAAATCCGCTGCTCTCCAAACAATTATGCGAATGCCGCCCAAGGCCGCTCCGCATGGGTTGTGCTCTCCGAAATCCGCAAACACTTTCAAGACTGCATGGATGCTGGCCGCTCAGCAGGCCACCACTATTGCCACACAAACCTCATTATTATCGCAACGCGCAAAAACTCGGGCGACCGCTCAGACATCTCACGCCACCTAGCACTGGCCATCACTGCAGCCCAGCACTGGGCAGACCCTACCCAATGCCAAATTGCTGGCGTAGATCTCGCTGGCTTTGAAAACCCAAACACCCGCGCCGCCCTCTTCCAGACAGACTTCGAGCCCATCCACCGCGTCGGCCTGGCTGTCACTATTCACGCAGGAGAAAACGACGACGCCGAAGGCATCTGGCAAGCCGTCTTCAAACTCAACGCCCGCCGCATAGGCCATGCCCTCCACCTCTGGCAATCCCCAGACCTCCTCCGCGCCGTCGCCGATCGCGGCATAGGCATAGAAATGTGCCCCTACGCCAATTACCAAATCCACGGCTACAACCCCATGGCCAAAAACAAATACGGCCACGCTGCCACCCCCTACCCACTACTAGACTACCTCAAAGCGGGCATCAAAGTATCCGCTAATACAGACAATATCGGCATCTCTGCCGCCACCCTCAGCCAAAACCTGGCCCTCCTACCCACCCTCTGCCCAGGCATCCGCAGGCTGGATATCCTCCATCTCCAAGCCCACGCCCTCGCCACTGCCTTTATCCCAGCATCCACCCGCCACACCCTAAGAAAAACCTACGAGCAAGCCCTCCACCACACCTTAGGCTAACACTCGCACCACCACCCACCCAATGAGCCTACTCATCCTCACCGTCGGCACTGGCACCGCAGGCACAAAATCCAACATCGTCCACGGCCTCCAAGCCACCATCCACAAAATCCAGCCACGCCTCTACTGGCTCATCCCAAGCACCCACGAATACTCCCTCCTCGTGGCCGACGAAGTCCGCGCAGCCATCCCAGGCTTTGCCCCTTATGCTCCACACCAACCCTACCACACCATCGAATACCCAGACCAACTCGAAGACTGCCGCCAATCCCTCCGCGCTTCCATCCGCCACGCCCGCCGCTACTTACAGCCAAACGAGCCCCTCATCGTAAACCCCACCTCGGGCACCAAGCAAATGTCTGCCGGCGCCACGCTTGCCGCACTCGATGAGGCACTGGGTGAAATCTCCTTCACCATCGGCGAGCGCCAGGACGGCGTTGTCATCTCAGGCACCGAGCGCCTCACCACCTTCGACGCCTCCGCCTACCACCGCGAGCGCGACTTTGCCCTAGCCAAAGAGTTTTTTGAACACGGCTCCTACCACAGCGCCACAAAAATTCTAAAAACACACATAAGCATCCTTCCCAAAGCCTATGCCACAGCCGAATACCACCACCACCACATACGCTTGGAATACGGCCTGGCAGCGCACGCCGCCGCACGCCTATCCCAGGAACTCTCCCGCCACTGTGCCACACTAGCCGCCACCGTGCAAAGCGGCCAATCCAGCCCCCTCCTTATCGCAGACCTCCAGGCCCTCGCCCACCACAGGCTCCGCCTAAACCACGCCGAGCAATCCCTCACCCTTACCCACAAAACCCTGGAATTTGCCACCCGCTACGCCCTACACCAAGCCACAAACCATTACCCACCCTACACCCCCACCCAGATCGCCCAGCTCCCCATCTCCCAAGAATCCAAGAAAAAATACACCTCCCTCGCTGGCCAGGACGGCTTTCACCCAGGCCTCCACCAAGCCATGACTATCCTCCACAACCTCCGCCACCCTCTCGCCCTCCACTACTTTGCTGACCACCGCCTCACCCAGGCAAACGCCACCCGCAACCAGCTCACCCATCACATACACCCCATCACCACCCCAATCGCCCAGCAATACTACGACCTCGTTCACAACCTCCTTGCGGCCACCATCCCGCTCCCTTCCATACCACAACCACCCACCCTTATCTGCGCCTAGCCCCATCCCACCCACTCGGCATTTACCCTTTTCCCGACGGCACCCGCTAAGCGCAAAAAACCACCACCTCCCGCCAAAACACATAACCCACACAAAATGAACCACCTACACAAAAATGCTTTCCTAAACCACCACCATAGACAAGAATCATGCCAACCCGAAAACAGGCTGCCGCCAAAAGCCCACCACCAGCCCTTACGGCTGGCGGGCTCCACAGGAAGCACCCCCAACACGGGCCCAAAGCCGATAGGCACTGGAGACA
>CAZHQD010000061.1:0-16205 GCA_964533835.1 uncultured Puniceicoccaceae bacterium
AAACAACAAAGCGCCCTGACTGTCGGGTCAGGGCGCCAACTTGTGGATGATCCCGTCCTGTCTTACGGGGTCATGTCCTGTCACTGTACTGTCTGTCTATTATGCTGTCTATCTAACTGTCTGTCTGTCTGTCGCTGTCCAAATTTTTGTCGTCTACACGAAAAATCCTAGAATTATTTAATCTTATGACAAGTAGTTTTTTAATCAGATTAACTAATTTATGCTAAAAATCTGTTAAGATTCCAATGCCATCTAGAATCCTACGGAATCGTTCGTAGAAAATCCCTTAATGGAAGCTGCATGATTGCCCCCAATTTTATCCCTTTCACTCACTTCCTTGTTAAATTAATAGCCCAGCTGCCCCCTTCAATCATCTCAGGCATATCATTACCCGTCGGTAGCGCACGAGTTGTGGCAGCTCACCATAGGCTCCCCTAATAACAAAAGATAGAGTTCCTGCTTCCCTTTCGTTTGAAAAATCAATCAGTAACCTGCTTCCTTCTATTTCGAATACCCTCGGCCTATCAGGATAAAGCAGCCAGCCTAAATCACGCAAACCTTGCACAGGCATATACTCTGAAGCCTCAATAGAAACTCTCCCACCGCGTTCCACATTGAGAGATATGGGCTCAAGTGTTGCCTCAAAAATAGACTGCAACGGCTCGCCGCACCCCTCCGCCCACTTCACTCTCCGTAAAAAGTCGGTCTGAAAATCCGCTCTCCACCGATATACGGAGGACATCCGTGGGTCAGGATCCTCGGGAGCCTGCAAATCAGCGTCCACCGCATCCTCATAGTGCCTTGCGTTGACTTTTACCGCTCTCCCACCCCACCCACCAAGTTCTGGCATTTCAGGTAGATGAAGCCCATTGGGTATCAACCCAAGCCAGGAAGGCGTATCGCCTTCTTTCACACCCCGCACGGGCCCTAGCGTCCGCCACCAAATATCCCCCCCATTATAATTGGGATAAAGTCTGGCCATGGCGCTCTTGGCTCTCGTGAGGTTCTGCTCCACCCATTCGTAAGTACTCGTAGAAACGTCACCGCCGCGGTAAATCCCTCTGTATGAGCGCGTCTTTATCCAATACCAAACACTGGGATGCCGCTCCCGAATCCACTTTCCCGTCGTGTCTTGATCACCAATCGCAAGTATGCGCAGCTTGGCAGCAAATCGCTCATACTCCGATGCGTTTCGTGTTTGCTCAACACTGTGAAGCGCTTGCGCTAAGTCCGCAGTCCCTCCCCACACTACTACCCACAATGGCTGCGCCTCTGCACTATCAACTACGGAAATCAGGTGCCTGGCAGCATCAGATAGTTTCCCACTCAACACACAATTCTCTACTGAAATCTCAGGCCCAGCCACAGCCTCGCCCGCATACACCGTTTTCCTTAGCGCCTCTGGCCGCATAAAAGCGGAATCTACCTTACTTAAATTCGGGAAATCCTGTTCGTAGGCATCGATAATCTCTTGGATTATCTCGGGCCTGCAAACATACCCATGCCCCATATTCGACGTTGCGCAGAGCCCCTCTATCTCAAAATCATTCGCATAATGCAACAGCCTCACAAGCGTCTGTGCATCATCGGGCTCGCGTACCCCAGATTCACAACTAGTAATATCCGTCAGGACAAATAGTCTCGGTTTCATATTTTTTACGCTCGGTAGTGGCTAAAGCATTCCTTTATAAATCCCTGGCGACGATCCGGGAATCACCATAGCATTCGCGGCTTTCTCGTAAAACGCGGTCGGCCCGGCGCTCCCCACAACCGCATAGCCATACCCAATATTTCTCATGGCGTGCAGCGTATGCAAGTAGAGCGCCTTTCCCACACCCTTGCCACGCAGTGCTTCATCTACCCCTGTGGGGCCAAAAAATCCCCGCATAGTTGCGTCATAACAGGCAAACCCCACTAGGTGCCCCTCCCTGCTTACCGCGATTATACAAGAGACTGGTTGCCTGCTAAAACACACGTCCGCTTCAGACACCCAGCTCTGTTGAAAGCGTGTGCCGATCCATTCCAGTATTTTGTGTTTTTCGGGTGCCAGCGCGGGCCTAATGACATAACCCTCCGGCAAACTTGGTACGGGCAATTCGTAGAGTTTAACTAGTAAATCCGCCATGGGGTAAGAAAGAGTATGCACAATTTAAGCTCCTTTGTGTGGCTGGTAGTCAATACGAATGATCGTCTCCTCCAAAATTACTTAGTTATTATTCAGCTTCGAGAATGGCATAAGTACCTGTCCTTCACAGCGGTTTTTTTCGCATCACTTGCCTAGAATCCATTCCTAAAGCAAAACGGCCCGCTCCTTTAGGGAGCGAGCCGCTTATAGAGTTCAGAGGTTACCCTCTAGCGATTAGCAATCGTAGTAGAGGAAGTACTCGATCGGGTGAGTGCGGAGGCGCACCTTGTCGTATTCGGCAAGCTTCATGGAAATCCAGTTGTCAATGAAGTCCTTGGTGAACACGTCGCCCTTTAGCAAGAAGTCGTGGTCAGCGGCGAGAGCTTCGCAGGCGCCCTTGAGGGACTCAGGAACCGTCTTTACGAGCTTGGCCTCTTCTGGGGGCAAGTCATAGAGGTTCTTGTCCATCGGATCACCTGGGTGGATCTTGTTCTGCACACCGTCAAGACCAGCCATCAAGATAGCCACATTGGAGAGGTATGGATTGGCAGCTGGGTCTGGGCAGCGGAACTCTACACGCTTAGCCTTAGGGCTTGGGCTGTAGGTCGGAATACGGCAGATAGCGGAGCGATTACGAGCCGAGTAAGCCAGATTCACAGGAGCCTCATAGCCTGGTACGAGGCGCTTGTAGGAATTGTTGGTCGGGTTCGTGATGGCACAAAGTGCGGGAGCGTGCTTGAGAATACCACCTGTGAAGTAGATGGCGAATTCGGAGAGGCCTGCATAGCCGTCACCGTGGAAGAGTGGCTTGCCGTCTTTCCACACGGATACGTGGGTATGCATACCGGAACCGTTATCACCAAAGATGGGCTTCGGCATGAAGGTAGCGGTCTTGCCATACTTGGCAGCCACGTTCTTCACGATGTATTTATAAAGCATCATCTTATCAGAGGTCTTCAGCAGTGTGTCGAAGCGAATGTCGATTTCTGCCTGGCCTGCGGTAGCCACTTCATGGTGCTCGCGCTCGATGTCGATGCCCAGCTCCATCATGGTAAGGATCATCTCGTTGCGGATGTCCACCTGCTTGTCGGTGGGGGCTACGGGGAAGTAACCTTCCTTGTGGCGAATCTTGTAGCCCAGGTTTGGGCCTTCGTCGCGACCTGTGTTCCATACTGCTTCATCGCTGTCCACGAAGAAGAAGCTATGGTTCGAGGTGCTGTCATAGCGCACATCGTCAAAAATAAAGAATTCAGCCTCAGGGCCGAAGTAGGCAGTGTCACCCAAGCCGGTGGACTTGAGGTAGGCTTCCGCCTTCTTTGCAATGCCGCGTGGGCTGCGGCTGTATGGCTCGCGTGTCATCGGGTCTTCGACATCGCAAGTCAGGCTCAAGGTAGGATTCGCGGCAAATGGATCAATGAACGCCGTACCCGCATCTGGGATAACGAGCATGTCAGAGGATTCAATGCTCTTCCAACCGCGGATGGAGGAGCCATCGAAGCCTAGGCCTTCTTCAAATATGGCTTCGGTCAGTTCGTATGTCGGTACGGCAAAGTGCTGCCAGGTGCCGAGCAAATCGCAGAACTTGAAGTCCACGATCTTTACGTTCTTTTCCTTCGCCAGTGCGATGACTTCTTTAGGTGTCATGGTTAAGATATTACGTTTAATGGGTTTGTATCGATCCAGTGAGGCTATGAATGTCGGAAAAAATGGTGTTGCCAGTCAATTTTTATCCGCACATCAACAGACGGAATCAGAAAGCACCTTAAATGCCAACTGGGAAAACAACCCTATATTTGGTAAAAAACATCCATGCAAAGGACAAAAGAATTTATCGCTGGTACCTGCGACTGGGTAATCACCGTTGGTATTGGCCTGGTTGGCCTAATTAGTTTGTGGGCTCTTGGCGGCTGGCCTTGGCATGGCAGCGCTCTGCAATTTCTCGGTTGGCTCCTCGGCTTTCTCGGGATTGTGCAGGGCATTTGGTGGGTCACCACCACCGAGAGACCAAGAAAAGTCCGCAAGCTCTCTTTTATTTTTCTTCCTCTGCTGGCCTACATGGTTATCCAGTGCCTCACTCGGGGTGCCTCTTGGTTTGCCTGGGCTGGCTTTTGGCCTTGGCTAGCCACGTTTGGCATCTGGATTCTCCTCCTTCATAACGTGCGAACAAGGCTCCGCATGGGGGTGCTGGGCGCCATATTGCTCGTGGGTATTTTCATGCCCTCCCTTTTGGCCTTCTATCAGTTCTACCAAGAACCTGATTTACTCATCTTGGAGCGCAACACCCTGGATATGTATCGCTGGAGAGGCAGCGGCACTTTGGCTAATCCCGAGTGGATGGCAGCGCTAGCCTTGTTGGCCTTCCCCTGTCTGTCCGTAATGGCACTCATGCGCCGCTTGCCGGGCGTGGCCAGATTGGCCTCCGCTTCCATGGCCATCCTTGTGGCTCTTGCCATTCTTGTTTCTGGTAGCATCTCCGCTTTCTGGCTTTTAATCGTGGCCTTCTTGGTTCTCCCCTGGGCATCCTTTCCTGAGCGCCGCAAACAATTTCGTCTCCTCTTCCGTACCCTTCTTTGCGTCGCTCTTGCCTGCCTCCTAGCTTGGTTAATCTCCAAGCCCCTCTGGGACAGTATAGTCAGAGTTGCCAAGTTTGAGGAAGTTTCCCCAATTACGGCTGTAGGAAATCAAAACGCAGTTGAATCAAAGTTTGAAAACAAAGCTCCCTTTCTTTTTGGCTACGGTCCAGGAAAAGAAATATGGGCCAATCTCAGTCTTGGTTCCCCAACCCAGCCCGCGAACTACTCCCTTGCCAATCTCTGGCGTCGTTCCCCGTTTTACGATGCCTACGGTGTTATCGGGTGCATCCTGCTTGCGGGTCCTCTCTTTTTCATTTTGTGGCTGGGATTCAGAAGATGGCTCTCCGAGCCTTGGGTCCACATGAGTAAGGATGACAGAGAGCGCCTGGTAAATCTTGAGGCAGAATCCAAAGCCGAAGGCTCCAAAAACGCCGCCCGCAGTTTCCAGCGGCACCTCCGCTCTCGGGGTCAGCAGGGCCCTGCTCCCCTCGCCAAAGTCCTGTTGCCTGCCCTCGGGCTTGGCCTTATTTTTGGCTGCCTTCAAACTTGGTTCAGTGGCGCGCTATCTCTCCCCACCGTACTTTTTCACTTGGCAATTGTCGCGGGCCTACTCGCCAAAACTATAGATTGGGAATCAATTGAGCTTCCCCGCCACAAACACAATTCCCCCGTCGGCCTCGCCATTATCTGCATCCTTTTCGGCATTATCTGGCTTACGTCTCAGCGGAACTACCTGCCCACAAGAGCCTATTTTACTGCCCGCGAACAACTGGATGCCCTCATGGCTGATAGGTCCCAGTTGCGCTACTCCCCTGTTCTTGGGAACGATTCCTTGTTCGCCTACCAAACCGTTCTCAATCTCGACGAAAACCACCTGCTTGCTCGCGCTGAGCTGGCAGCCCTCTATCTCTGGATTGCTCAAAACTCCACCAACATCTCCCTTCAGGACGCCTCCTCAAACGCCAGGGCTCTTCTTGAGCCCTACACTTCTGAAGGCAGCTGGCCCTATTTCCGTGCCCTTTATGGCATGGCTCTCGCCGCAGACGGTGCCGATTTTGACTTGGTCTGGAAATACATAGACGATGCCGCACAGTCCGCTCTCACCGAACCTGCCCTTCAAGATCTCCGCAAAAGCGCAAACTCCGTCCGCGAATCAAGTCTGGCAGACCGCAGGAGCGCCGATTTCTTCGCCTTTAGCAGGATTCCAATCCCTGCCAATGTCATCTCTGCTGGCATCGGTAGGCCGCACGATAAAGAGCGCTTCAAAAACAAAGACGAGCGTTACTAATCGTCAGTTCTAATCCCGCCGCATCCCTTTCTCTTCATTGCGGCGTAATGCCTTGCCACTCGGCTCGCTATTTGCACGCTTGGTATCGTTGCCAACGGAATCCTGATGCGCCGCCTGTCTTTTATTCGACGCCTCCTCTACCTCATACCGATACCGGTCATTTGGATTGTTTTCGGCTACCTTGGCAGTCTGCGCACCTTGGAGAACTACGCCATGAACCTCCACTTTGCGGTTCGCGGCCCTCTCGATTCCCCCGTAAAGCTCTTCTACATCAATCGCGATCAGCTCACCTCCCAGGTCTATGGCGAAACCCCTTTCCCCCGCGCCCTCTACGCCCACACTGCCCAAGCTGCTTTAGACCGCGGTGCCAAGGCCGTTTTCTTCGACTTCGTTTTTTCTCCACTAACCCAAACGGCTGCATACAAGGAGGAATTTCTCCTTACCCAAGATCTCGCTTTGGCGGAGGTCATCCAGCAATACCCTCGTCAGGTCGTTATGGCGGCCTCCTTCGCGAATACCACCCTCCCCTTTGCAGACATCCCTAGCTTCTTGCCTTTAAAATACAAGGGAACCACACCTACTCTGGACAACCCCCGTCCCTACGATCCCAAACTCAACCCCCATCCCGAGGCTCCTACTTTCCCTCTCTGGGTTCTTAACTATGTGACGCCAGACGGCAGCTTCAATCAAGGCTGGGGGCGCGCCGCCATCATCAATGTAGATGTTGAGCGCAGTGACGGCCCCGAGGCCCGCTGGATCCCGCTTTTTGTGGAAGTTCACAATGAGTTCCCCAGTGCAAACTACGCCCTCGGCCTCATCCGCTGGCAACAGCTTCAGTCTGAAGACCCCTCTCAAGTCCGTTTCGAGCCTAACGTCACCCCATCCGATCAAATCGCGCATTTACCGGAAGCTGAGCAAGAGCGCATCCGCCTTGAAGATGCTCAAAAGCCTTACGAAGTCTACAACGGGGACGAGCTAGTAGCAGCCTTTCCTAAAGTATTGCCACAAACCTTCTACACCGTTGCGGTTGACCTCTTGGCGGCCTCTCACGGCCTTGATAGCAACGCGATTAGCTTTGACGATCGAACCCTTAGAATAACCGACCTCTGGAACGATATCGTTCTCTACGAAGTCCCCATTACCGATGGCCAAATCATGGAGATAAATTGGTTCTCCAATTGGATAAGCCTGCCTCCCGTCGAAACCTCTCTCATGGAGGCAGTGGAAACCATCATTACACTCCAATCCATCTTGACCAGTGATCTTCTCTTCAACGAGCAACCGATTAACGAAGTCTTCTGGAATCTCTCAGAGGAAGATGCTCGCGCCTTCTTTAAGTCCAAATTCAGGGAAGGTCAGCCCGCCTATGAAATGAGCCCCAGGCGTGCCCTTAAAGCCCTCATGCTCCTAAATGGAGCCCCTATTGACCCGCACAACCCACAAGCCAGCATGACCTTAGTCATGGCTCTGGACGATATCTCTCGCCACAATCCTAGCCCAGAGGCAGAGCGCCAGCTCAACAATTGGTTCGATCGCTTCAATGATGCCATCATCCTTTGCGGGCCCACCGACCCCATTTTGCAAGACATTGCCCCTACCCCCATGGAGAGTGCCTCCGTACCTCGTGTCAGCGTCCATGGCAACGCCCTCAAAACCATCGTCTCGGGCCTCTACCTCAAGCACCCTCCTCTCTGGACGCACGCCGTCATTACGTTTTTCCTCACCTTTCTGGTTACTGGGTTGGCGGTTGCCTCGGGGCGCTTCACCCTTGTCTACAAGATAGCGGCCTTGGCTCTCATTATTGCCTACATACTGCTAACGTTCAATGCCTTCAAATACGGCCAGTGGGTTCTCCCCTTTGTGGAGCCTGTCGGTGCCTCCTTCAGCACCGCTCTGGTAGCCCTCACCATCCAGACCATAGTCGAAGAACGCTCCAAGAAGCGCATCAGAAACATGTTTGGCACTTACCTATCCCCCATTCTCGTCAATCGCATGATTGAGAGCGGTGAGGAACCAAAACTCGGCGGCGTAGAGTTGGAAATCACCGCCTTTTTTAGCGATGTGCAGAGCTTCTCTTCCTTCTCTGAAGTCCTTACTCCGCAGCAGTTGGTCGAGCTCATGAACGAATACCTCACCGCCATGACTGACATCTTGGAGGCAGAGTTCGGCGCTCTCGATAAATACATTGGCGACGCTATTGTGGCCATGTATGGGGCTCCCGTAGAGATTCAGGACCATGCAAGCCGAGCCTGCGTCTCCGCACTGCGCATGCAAAAAAGGCTGAGCGAGCTCAGGCAAAAATGGCAAAGCGAGGGCACGAAGTGGCACCCTCTCGTCCATAAAATGCGTATGCGTATCGGCCTCAATCGCGGTCGCTGCGTTGTCGGTAATATGGGTTCCACCAAGCGCTTTAACTACACCATGATGGGCGACCCCGTGAACTTGGCCGCTCGTTGCGAAAGTGGCGCAAAGAGTGCAGGTGTTTTCACTCTCGTTTCTTACGAAGTGGTGGAGGCCGCCCGTAGCCAAATAGATACCCTTGTCTTCCGCTTCGTTGATAAGTGGAAGGTCAAAGGCCGCAATCAGCCCGTAGATCTGTATGAGCTTGTTGGCTTCCGTGAAGAAATTTCCGAAGAGTGCCACCAATGCCTCGCCATTCATGCCCAAGCCATGGATGCCTACTTTGCTAAGGACTTTGCTGCTGCAAAAGCGCTTTTTCAGGCCTCCGCCAAGTTGGAGCCTCTGCAACCAAACCGCGATCCTGGTGTCTACAATAATCCCTCACTCGTTATGATCGAGCGCTGCGACGAATACCTTTCAAACCCGCCTCCCGCCAATTGGAACGGTGTGTATGAAATGCAGCACAAATAATGCTCTTTCGATTTTCCACATAGCAGTTGCCCTCTCCGTTATTTCATTTATCCTAAAAATACCATGATCGACTTACTCAAAAAAACTGTTCTCGCGGGCATTGGCGCCGCTGTCGTCACCAAAGAAACCGTGGAAAAGCAGCTTTCCGAGCTGGTTGCCAAAGGTAAGATAACTGCTCAGGAAGCAGGCACCGTGGCAGACAAAGTGGTGGAAGAAGGCCGCAAAGAGTATGAGTCCACCAAGAGCGAGCTTGCCCGGTTCATCGAGGAAACCGTTCATAAACTCCAGGGTGCCAACAAAAAAGACCTGGAAGCTCTCGAATTGCGGGTGAAGTCGCTAGAGGCGGCGCTGGCCGCTCAGCAGGCTAAGGAGCCAGAAAAAGCCACCGTTTAGCTTTAGCTTTTTTGTCGGCTTGCCTCCCTTGGCAAGCTAAGGCGCTACCTCCCAATCTGCTGCCAAGTTGAAGCCCTTCTCATTCCTCAGAGATGCCGTTCGTGCCAAAGAAATCGTCACTACTTTGGCAAGTAATGGCTTTGCTGAATTTCTAAATGAGACAGAATTGCCCGTTGGTTGGCTCGGCAAACTTGTCCATAAAAACAACCAGAACTTTACTACCTGGGAGCGTATCCGTTTCGTCTGTGAGGAATTAGGCCCTACTTTTGTCAAGGCAGGTCAAGTCCTCGCAAGCCGTGCAGATGTCCTGCCTCAGCCCCTCATTGAGGAGTTAAAGCACCTTAGAAACAACGTAAGGCCTGAGCCGCCCGAAAAAATTCGCGCCGTATTAGACGCTGAAATTAAGGGCAGCATTGAGGATTTTTTCGTGGACTTTGAGGCTAATCCCGTGGCCTGTGGTTCTATCGCTCAGGTGCACCGCGCTCGCTTAAAGTCCACGGGCCAGTGGGTCGGCCTTAAAATCCAGCGTCCAGGCATAGAATCTCAGGTTGCCGCCGATATGGAAATCCTCGGCTGGCTTGCGCGTCAGCTCCACCAGCGTATTGCGACCCTAAAGCCCTGGGATTTGCCCAGTGTTGTGGAAGAGCTCCGCAATTCCCTCGTCATGGAGCTGGACTTCACGAACGAAGCGCGAAACATCGCCCTCTTCAACGCCCGCAATCCGTTTCCCGAAGAAGTTTTCTCCCCGCGTGTTATTGAAGCCTTTACCAGCCGCCGCCTCCTCGTCACTGAGTGGGTCGAGGGTGTCAGTGTCGATAGTTTTGTTGGCACCGTTGAGGAAAGGCAGAAACTGGCCCTATCGGGCGCCAAGTCCATCTTCTATCAAATTATTGCCGACGGCTTTTTTCATGCAGACCCACATGGAGGTAATATCCTCATAACCAAAGATAGCAAAATCTGCCTCGTTGACTGGGGTGCGGCAGGGCAGCTGACTCGGAAAAATCGCTATGATCTGGCCGATTTGTTTAATTATGTCGTCGAGCAGGATGTGGAAGGTGTTGCCCGTACGGCCCGCTCAATGAGTAAGGGAGCACAACTTATCGACGAGCAAAAGCTTGAAAAAGAGGTAGCCGCCGCCATCAACCGCTACGGCCCCAAGCCACCACAGGACTTGATTGGAAAGGTTATTTTCGATCTTCTCTATGTATTCTCTGCCAACGGCGTAAACGTGGCCCGCGATTACCTTTTGCTGGCCAAGGCAGTGACCTGCCTTACGGAAACCGCACAAAGCCTTGATCCGCATTTCAATCTCGCCGCAGCAGCTGAGCCTTTCCTCAAAAAGCTCAACTGGGAACGCTGGAACCCTGCCTCGCTGGCCACTCGCGCATTCTGGAAAATCAGTGACGCCGTTCATAAACTTAACGATCTCCCGGGCGATTTTCAGCGCCTCCTTCGCCGCTTTGAACGTGAAGATTTAAGGATTCACCTTCATCATCAAAACCTCGAATACGTTACCGAGGAAGCAACTGCTGCCATTAATCGCCTCGTCTTGGCCATCATCGCGGCATCGCTTATTGTTGGCAGCTCACTCGTAATTAGGTCAGGCGTGCCTCCTTTTGTCTGGGGTAGCTACTCCGCAATCGGCGTCTTTGGCTATCTCAGCTCTGTTGTCTTAGGGATATGGATTGTGTTCGACATCGTCCGCCACGGTCGCCACAAAGGTCCCAGAAAGTAACTCCCTCATGCAAAAGTCGCTCGACGCAAAACTGGCCTCTATCCTCTCCAGCCCTAGCGCTGCCAAAGATTTTATTATCGCCGACGCAAAAGATGCCGATATGGCTTTCGGCATTACTGCCCCTGGCCCTAACCGCTCACAGTGGAAAGACGGCGTTTGCGAATCTGTCGGCTGCTACAAGACTTTAACTGGTTACCGTGAGCAAATACGCGATGTCATAAATCAGGGGCTGGTGGACATCATGCTTCTGAGCGCCTCCAACCTGGAGCAGCTAGCCATCAAAGAGCGTATCTTCGAGCGTTCTCCCATCACTCCGGCCGCGAGAGCAAACGACACCACCGATGTCTGGGTTGTCCGTGGTGGTCGTTACCTTAAAGTGCCCTCCCGCCCTTTCAGAACGGCCACGCTCGACCACATAATGCACGGGAAACTAGGTGTCCCCCAGGGCACCCCGTTTACGGGCGCAGACCTTGGCCTATACTCCATTACTTTTACCAACAATCTCGAAAACGACTTGCTCGCCCTTGAGCGGTATCACGATTTTCGTTTGGAGGCCGAGCGCAAGGGGTTCCGCCATTTCCTCGAAATCTTTGATCCAAACGTAGAAAGCGGTATCCCAAGTGACAAGCTGGCTCATTTTCTAAATGACCACATCGTCCGCACCCTCGCGGGTGTTACTAGCAGCGGAAGGCCGATCTTCCTGAAAATTCCCTACCACGGCCCTGCCGCGCTGGAAGAGCTTTGTGCTTACGATCCAAATATGGTCGTAGGTATCCTCGGCGGTGGCGCAGGCACTACTCATGACGCCTTTAAGCTCATCGCCGACGCCCAAAAATATGGAGCTAGAGTGGCCCTCTTTGGCCGCAAAATAAACCTCTCCGAGCACCCGCTAACCTTCATCGAAATGCTACGCCGTATCGTGGAAGGTCAAATCACCCCCGTTGATGCCGTCAAGGCCTATCACGCCATTTTGACAAGGTTGAACGTAAAACCCATTCGCACCCTGGAAAAAGACCTCATCCTCACGGAAACCTCCCTCCGCTACAGCTAGCGAATTCTTGTTGAGGACTTCATACTGGCTTGGATATTGAGCAGAACCGATGCACAATTATATCCCATGCAACTCCAGCGCTGCTTTATAGCGCAAAAAGCATCTCCTTCAGTGCCTAAGATTGAAAGCTACCTCTTAAGTTTTTTGACGCATTCATCAACAGGTGTTCCCATCCCATTGCGCATTGATTGGCTCGTATTAGGAACTAACGATAAATACAAAGTTTCTTTCAGGGTGCTCCATTTCTCCGCGATACAATCCATCTTGCGTTGAGTTTCGTTATCAACTGAAACTGGTACAGCTATCCACGATTGGATAACTTCCTTGCTCGGATTCTTTGGCAACTTGATTAGATGTGTTTTCATGTCTGTTTATTCCTATCACTAGAAATCTTAATCTCCTCACTCTCTAATACAAAACTGCCTAGCGCTTCCGCTGAGTCACTGCCACGGACAGCTTGGTTACCCCTGCCTCTTTCACGGCATCCATCACTTCCACCACTCGCTCAAACGGCAGCGTTCGATCAGCTTCTATGGACACAATTGATGAGTCATTGGCTCCCATTCCCAGCAAGGTCGCTACTATCTGATTAACCGCCACTGGCTTGCCTTCGATATGCGGCACGGCATTGGGATCCACTTGGATGGTTACTTGTAGTTCCTTCAGTGGCTGTGCGTTTGTACTCGAAGACTGAGGCAAATTCAGGGCGATTTCGTTTTTCACCATAAGTGGTGTCATCACCATGAAAATAATCAAGAGCACCAATACGATGTCTATAAACGGCACCATATTGATCTCTGCAACATAGCGGAATTTCCCGCCTCCTGAGGGTCCCGGGCTCATTCGTAACCTCCTGTGCCTCTTGCTTTGCTCTTCGTGCCCACTTGGGCGGTTGCCAATAAATTATTGATTAGCCGCTGGCTTCCAATCTCTAGTGAAGTAGCTGCGCTTTGTATGCGCTGGTTAAGGTAGTTGAATCCGATAACAGCAGGTATTGCCACAAAGAGCCCCGTAGCCGTTGCCACCAGCGCCTCCGCGATGGCAATCGAAACAACATCGAATCCCCCGCCGCCCGCAGCACCCATATCGCCAAATGCGCGGATAACCCCGATAACGGTACCCAGCAGCCCGACAAATGGCGCCGTGCTCGCGATCGTTCCCAAATAGATGATGTTCTTTTCCATCGTCTGGATCGTTTCCTGTACGGCGCACCACAGCTCTTTCTCAAGCGCCTCGCGGCCTGCATCTGCCCCCGTTGCTATCAGCCGTGCATACACTCGCCCAAATGAGGGGCCGCTTCTCCGCGCGAGCTCATAGGCTGCCTGTCTATCCCCTTGCTCCAAAAGCGCTTTAATTTGCGCCTCTAATTGTGCCTTTTTTTGTCCGTATTCCCGTATCAGTGGGTAACGCTCCAAAATCAGGAATAATGAAAACAAAGACATTCCCAGCAGCACCGAGAGTATCGGCCACCCGTGGGCTATAATTTGTGTTACGGTAATGCCACCCTGCATAGCTCTCTAAATTCAGAAGCACTGACTGCCTTTGCAAATCAAATCAGGAAACTGCCGCGAGATAGTGCTAAACACCCCAATTTATTCGAGTGTTGCCACTGCTTTTTCCACTGCCTCAAGCGCTGCTTTCTGAATGGCGGCATTCAGTTCGAGAAGTGTGAAACCGCTGAACCCAATATTCTGCGGGCAAGATTCAAAGGCCTGCCCACCCATCACCCGCCATTGTGTAAGGGCTGCCAGAAACGTCCCCAGCGGCTGCGGATGGCTGTTATCCTCGGTATGCAGCGATACCTCAGGCATCAACTCGCTGAACAGTTGCCACGTGCGCCCGCATGGTAACACTCTGGCTCCTATCGCCTTGGCCGCTTCCGCATAGCCCTTCACGATGGTGTCTAGTCGCCAAGGTTCGTTTTTTCGCGCCCATGTCTGGTAAAGATACACTTCGGCTCCTTGCGCTTTTGCCAAGCCTGCCAGCTCTTTCACCGCAGGTAGAAATTCCCCGATGTCATTGTTGTAAGTCCCTTGGCTCCACTCTTGGAAAACCACTGCGTGCCACCCCCCTTCCGCTATCAATTTCGCCGCGTGCCCGTTGCCTAGGTGCTTTGTCAAAGACTCACCGCCTCTTATGCAATACGTTGGCGATACCGCCCACGGTCCATAATGCAGTGACAAATTCCTTACCATAAATGGCAACCAATTATACTCCGTATAGCTGTTGCCGACCCACAAAACCCTGCGTTGCAGCGGATGGCTCGGCAGCTCGCTGCAGATTTGATACATTGGCCCTACATCAAGGGGAAATGCATACTTGTTCTCAGACATCGGATAGGTTTGCTCGGAGTTACTTCCTTAAGTGGGGTGTTTCTGAAAATGACTCGATGTTCACCTTAAATACATCTCGTTGCTCATTAGTTATCAGCAAATTACTCTCATCAATCCATGCGATTGCTTCACATTGCCCAGCTATGATCGGCAATCGTCTGGCCCGCCCTTCAAACCACACTCCCCCGCCCTCTGGCGCGTCAAATACCCACACTGCATCCAGCGTCAGCACCGCAAGCCGTTTTCCGTCTGCCGTGCAATCCGCACCCGTCACCATGTCCCTCGAAACAAATCGCGCCAGCGGCGTGAGCGCTATCGGCCCCTCCCCCTCCATGGTATCGAGTCTGTAAAGCGTACTATTCCCATCGCCTCGGTGCTTCGTAAGCACGTGTATCTTTCCAAACGCATGGAATACCGCCTCGCAATCGTAGTTCTTGTAACGCTGCGGGCTGCTCTCTTGGTCGGGAAAATACACCCTTACATGCTTGCTCACTTTTGGCTCTGCGGGCTGCCTGGGGTCAAACTCAGGCACTATGTAAAACCCCAAATCCTTGCGGCGATTGGAATTATTCCCCGTATCCGCGATGATTAGGTTTCCCTTGTCGTCTGTGCAGATGGATTCCCAGTCACGGTTTTTGGCACCTTCAATTCGAAATCCCGTAAATGGCGATTGCGCATTAGCTGGCGGAGTCAGGAGCGCTCCCGTCTCATCCACAGCAAAGATGCGTGCCCAGTCGCCGGAGTCATTGTGTGTCCAAAAGACTCCGGGAAACTTGCGGCTGGCCGCAAGGCCACTCGATTCATTTATCGGCGCAAACCCCAGCTTCCCAATCGGCTGGAGCCTCGTAGGAAATTGCAGCGGCACCGTGTATTCATAAAGCGGAAGATCACTTGCCGCCTGCGTTTCCTCAGGGGATGCAGCGCAGCCGTTAAGTGCCATGCTGACAACAGCAAGGCCCAGCAACCGTAGCTTAATTCGGAACCAGGACATTTACTGCCTCAAGGAGACTAGGCGCTTTTGATGATGTTCCGCAAAACGTAGGGCAATATGCCGCCGTGACGGTAGTACTCGATCTCGATTGGCGTATCAATGCGCACCAACAGCGGTATCTGCGTGCTGCTGCCATCCGCCTTGATTATCTCAAGATTCAGCGTCTGGCGGGGCTTCAGATTGTCGTCCAATCCGATGATATTAAACGTCTCCGTGCCGCTCAGCCCCAGTGTCTGCCATGTCACGCCTTCCGTGAACTGCAAAGGCAACACGCCCATCCCTACCAGATTGCTTCGGTGGATTCGCTCGAAGCTGGAGGCCACCACCGCCTTCACTCCAAGTAAGTTGGTGCCCTTGGCCGCCCAGTCGCGCGAGCTGCCCATCCCGTAGTCAATGCCGCCAAAGATTATTAGCGGTATATTGCGGCTGCGGTATTCCTGGCACGCATCGTAAATATCCATCACGCGGCCATCAGGCTGGAGTTTTGTCAGGCCTCCTTCTTTGCCATCGGCCATGAAATTCTTGATACGCACATTGGCAAATGTCCCGCGCGTCATCACTCGGTCATTTCCGCGGCGGCTGCCATAAGAATTAAAATCCTGCTTCGTAACGCCATTGGCTATCAGATAGCGCCCCGCGGGCGAGTCCGCCTTAATATTGCCAGCGGGCGAAATATGGTCGGTCGTCACCGAATCCCCCAGCAACGCCAGTGGCCTCATGCCCTTGAGCGGCTGTATCGTTCCAGGTGTCAGCGAGAAATTCTCAAAGAAGGGCGGCTGCTGTATGTAGGTACTGGAATCCCTCCACGAGAAGCGTGCGCCCGTTCCGCCTTCCACCGTCGTCCA
>CAZHQD010000062.1:0-4611 GCA_964533835.1 uncultured Puniceicoccaceae bacterium
GCAGCTACTAAAAAATCTCAAACTTTCAATAATACTAACGAAATAACTTCCACCCCTTAACCTTCAACCATAAACCTTCCACCTCTGAAATCAGCTTGCGCACAACGGGTTTTATTTGTGCATTGAGCATTGTGCATTGTGCATTCTCTCCCGACTCACTCGAAAGTTACCAATTGGTTACATAGTCCACGCCACACCCACCACATTCGTATAGGGCTGGGGTGTTCCGGCGGCTGCGATTCCGTTGCCCTCCTCGCATGGTGGGCCGAAGCATTTCCCGACTGGCTTCCCCGAACCACCGTCCTCCATTTTAACCACCGCCTCAGGGCCGAGGCCTCCGATGGCGATCAGCAGCACGTCGCCGAGCTAGCCCGCCGCTACGGGTGCGCCTTCCACACCGCCTCATGGCACCGCGAAGCCGACCCCACGGCCCCCGTCTCCGAAGAGGCCGCCCGCCAGGCCCGCCACGCCTTCTTTTCCGCCGCCGTCACTGAGCTGGGGCTAAATGCCATCCTCTTGGCCCACCACAAAGAAGACGTCCTCGAAACCATGCTCATGGGCCTAGCGAGAGGGCAGGGGAGCCGCGGCCTCTCTTCTCCCCGCCCGGTACAACCCATGAGCGGGCGATACACGCTCCTGCGCCCCTTCCTTCACGCCACCAAGGCCCAGCTCAAGGCATTTCTTGAGGCCCGCTCCATCACCTGGCGAGAGGACGCCTCCAACTTTTCCGACACCTATACCCGCAATCGCCTCCGCCTCCACGTCATCCCCCGTCTCCTGGAGTGCATCCCGCAGTCCATCATCGAGGGCGCCGCTCAGTCCCGCGAACTCCTCGAAGAGGAAGACGAGGCCCTGTCCGCCTTAGCCAGCCAGTATCTCATCCCCGATAGCCAATCCCTCAACTGGCAGCAGCTTCGCAATGCCACCCCCGCCGCCATCCGCCGCCGCATCCTCTTCCGTTGGCTGGAAGGGCAGGGCGTGCTCTCCAGCCTCTCCCGCAGTGCGCTTTCCCTCCTCTGGGAAGCCGCCGAAGGCAATCAGCCTCTCTCTCTCAGCGCAGGGCAGAAATCCCTTCAGGTAGCCGCAGGCCAAATCCACTGCCTGGATGCCACTCCCGATTCCGCCCCGCAGATCGAAGAGCATCATCTCTGTGTTCCCTTTACCTTCAACTGGGCCGATCTGGGCACCATCTCCGCAGAATGGGCCACACCGCCGCACCCGCCATCCAGCCAAGCCTTCCGTACCAGCATCAACCCGCAGACCGAAGCGTGGCTCCACCCGCAAGCCCTGGGCGAAGGCGGGGCGCTCACCATCCGCCAGTGGCAGCACGGCGATTCCTTCCAGCCTCTCGGCTTCCCATCCCCCACCAGCCTCTCCGATCTCTTCATCAACCGCAAAATCCCCCGCGAATCCAGAAAGCGCCTCCCCATTTTCCTCAACCACTCTGCCCAAATCCTCTGGGTCCCAGGTTTCCCTCCCTGCGATCTTTATAAAATCTTTGACGGCACAAACCTTGCTCTCCGATTGACTTGGAACCCCAATATGGCAGTATTTAATTGTAATCATGCCAATGCAGGAACCTCTACTGGCAAAACCCTTACATAGCACTATAACACATTAAGGAATGGCTGAAGATAACAACGACTCTCCGCGTAAACCCAATCGTGGGCTTAACAGCGAAAAATTTCCCATCAAACTGGTTCTCATCTGGCTTGGTATCCTGCTGCTTATTGTCAGCATATACATGACCAATGGGCCTCGGCAGGGCGAAATCCTCCAGTGGAATATCTCCAAAGTCGTTGAAGCCGCCAAAGCTGGCCAAATTGAAGAGGGCAAAATCAAGCCCGAGCCCACCGAAGGCATCAATTACGTCGTCATCTCTGGGAAATTAAAAACCCTCAGCGACGGCCAGCCCCAAAACTTCGTCGCCCGTGGCCGCCTCACCGATGCCAATATGGAGGAGCTCCAGGCCATCGGCATCTTCAAGGAAGTCCCCTCCAGCAATCTCCTCCGCGATTTCCTCTTCTCCCTGCTCCCCATAATTCTGATTATGGTGATTATCTACTTCCTCTTTATCCGCCAACTCAAGATGGCGGGCAAAGGCGCCATGAGCTTCGGCAAGAGCAAAGCCAAAATGCTCACTCGCGATCGCGAAAAAATCACCTTCAAAGATGTCGCAGGCTGCGACGAAGCAAAAGAAGAAGTCTCCGAAATTGTGGAATTTCTCCGCGATCCCAAACGGTATCAAAAAATCGGCGGTCGCATCCCCAAGGGCGTCCTCCTTGTCGGCCCTCCGGGCACAGGAAAAACCCTCCTGGCCAAGGCTGTCGCAGGCGAGGCCGATGTGCCCTTCTTTAGCATCAGCGGTTCCGATTTCGTGGAAATGTTCGTTGGCGTCGGCGCTGCCCGCGTCCGCGATATGTTCGAGCAAGGCCGCAAACACGCCCCCTGCATCGTCTTCATTGACGAAATCGACGCCGTGGGTCGCCAGCGTGGCGCTGGCCTCGGCGGTGGTAACGACGAGCGCGAGCAAACCCTTAACTCCCTTCTCGTCGAGATGGATGGTTTCGATGGACACGAAGGCGTCATCATCGTCGCCGCAACAAATCGTCCCGACGTTCTCGATAGTGCCCTCTTGCGCCCTGGCCGCTTCGACCGCCAAATCGTCATAGACTTGCCCGATCTGGCAGGCCGTGAGGAAATCCTCAAAGTCCACGTTAAGAAAATCGCCGTTTCCAAAGATTTTGACCTCAGCGTCATTGCCAGAAACACCAGCGGCTTCTCTGGTGCAGACCTCGCCAACCTTCTAAACGAGGGTGCCCTCCTCGCTGCCCGCCACGGCAAAAAGGAAGTAGACATGCTCGATATAGATGAAGCGCGCGACAAAATTTCCTACGGCAGAGAGCGTCGCCGCCTCATGGACGACGATGATAAGAAGATAACGGCTTATCATGAGGCTGGCCACGCCATAGTCCAAGCCGTTGTGGACGATGGCCGCCTCCCCCTCCACAAAGTCACCATCATCCCCCGCGGCCAGGCCCTCGGCATGGCCATGATGATGCCCAAGAAAGACTTCCTTCACCAGTCCAAGCAGTTCCTCCTCAATCGCATTTGCTGCGCCATGGGTGGCCGCGTCGCCGAAGAGATCATCTTTGGAGATGTCACCAGCGGTGCCTCTTCTGACATTAAGCAAGCCACCCGCATAGCGCGCCACATGGTTTGCGATTGGGGCATGAGCGACCTCGGCCCCATCGCCTACGGCGAGAACCAAGACCACATCTTTTTAGGCAAGGAAATCTCTCGCAACCAGAACTACAGCGAGACCACCGCCCAGAAGATAGACTCCGCCATCCGCACCCTTGTGGACGAAGAGTATAAGCGCGCGAGAGAAATCCTCCTTAAGCATAAAGATGCCTTCGTGAAAGTTGCCGAAGCCCTCCTTGAGCACGAGACGCTCGAAGGCAAGCACGTCCACGAAATCCTCGAGCACGGCGAGCTTCGCTCCGAAGTACTCCGCCCGATCGCTGCCACCAAGCCCAAGCCTCCCACCAACGATGGCACAAAAGAAGGCTCCAAAGAAAAATCTACCGAACCTCTTGGCGGCACCCCTTCTCCCATCCCCGCCTAAACACTCACCTTAAAGACAGTTGCTGAACAATAAAAGCAACCTCTGAAAAAAACTGGCGCTTCTGCTAGGACTCGAACCTAGAACGTCTGATCCGTAGTCAGAAATGATATCCGTTTCACCACAGAAGCGTAAAGTTGGAAAAGTGAAGTAAATCAGCCCAAAGTGCAAGTTATTTTTTCGTCATTCTTGCGAGAACAAATGAGCGAATACAGATTATCAAAAAGATAATGCACGTCACGGTCGTGGCGATGTGACTGCCGAGCACAAGTGCGCTGGCATCGTTCTCAAGAAGCTTGGGTATGCGCTTCCCCGCGCCCATTGCTCCTAGTACGCTCAGCAGTGCGGCCACATGCATGGCATGCTTCCTGGCTGCTTGCTTCAGCGCCACTACGCCGCATAGTGCAAAGGCCACGCCTATAAATGCAGGTATCAGGGGAGTAATACTGTGCTTCTTTTCGAAGTCGGCCCCAAAATAGCCCACAAGGCCAATCAGTATCAATACGCCCGCCGTTATGAAGGTGTTTTTAATCATCACCCCCACTATGAGCCACCGCCATAAAAGTTCAAGCAGATGCGGCGAGTTATGAGATAGCCTACTTCCAGTTGCGGATGAAGGTGTTCGCATCACTCAGGCTTGGAGACTGAGCTGTTCGCACATAGTGCCCGCTGAAGGTCACTGCGAGCGTCAAGCAAGCCAGCGGAGTCAGCCCGAGTGTTATGCCTGTCATAAACCCTGCGTTGAAGTGGTCGCCCGCTCCCGTAGTTATCAGGGGCTTTTCGCAGTAAGGTCCTTGCACCCACCATGCGCCTTCCTTGGTCGCACAGGCTGCCGAGAACGTGGGATGGATCACCACGCAGTTCACGTCTATGGCATTGCGGATTCGTGTAGCAAGTGTCTTGAGCGATTCTTCGGTCTGCTCGCCACCTTTCCCACCCAGTGCCTCATCTACTTGAAGGGCTTCCTTGAAATTCAGGCCCAGCGT
>CAZHQD010000062.1:4711-14228 GCA_964533835.1 uncultured Puniceicoccaceae bacterium
GTGATATTTTCCAGGCACACGGTGTTGCCCAGCATGATCTTGCCATCATCAAACTCTAGTGCATGGGTCACTCCTGGCTCACAAATGGTTACCGCCTCTGTCTTTGCCGCGAATTCCGCGAATACAGGATGGACACTGCCATCTCCCAATGCGCCCAGGTAGCGCACTTTCATTCCCCCGGCGAGCAGGGCATTAGCCATTATTGGGCCGTTTCCTCCCAGCTTCTCCATGCGGGTAAACATCTCGATATTCGTGCTTTTCCCCGCCGCGGCCAGCACTCGGTTTCCAAAGTCGGTAATGGTATTTATTGGCGTAAAATTGGCTCCAAGCCCTGTGCGCTTATCCACGCAGGCAATAATTTTATCCACAAAGCCATCCAGCCCCACCAATACATTTTTGCCGGAAGCATTGCTGCTTTTCTTTGAGAGTTCTTCAAGAGTGAGCGTTTTGTTGTGCATGAAAGTTAGGGGAAAGCCTCAAAAATCGGGATTTGATGCTAGTGTAGCAAGGCAATTTTGTTTGTGTTTCGTCTTGAATGCATCCAAAAGAATTTGGCCGTCGTATAAAAGGTTAGGCCACTTTGGCCGTCCTACCAAATCTATGAAATCAATTCTCTTCGTTGCCGCTCTCGTTTTCATAACTGCAGTCGCATCCGCAATTATTCCTCCACAAGGGACGATTGAGGCAGAAAACGGCAAATCTATCAGTACTATTGAGAAGCACTATCTGGTAAAATCCGGAGTTTCCATCTCAGTGGGAGGTATCAGGAACAAAGTCTACGTTGAAAGTGGTGGAAAAGTCACTCAAGTTCTCGGTATTGATAATGTTGTCTATGCCGAAAAAGATGCCGAAATTGGCAGAATTGGTGGTGTTGGCGCAATTGTCTACGAAAACCAAATTATCGGTGATGACTTTGATGGTGGCTGGATCTGGCTTCACGACAGCCAAACCTTCTTCTGGAGCGCGGAGACGGGCGACTGGTATTTCTACTTTCCCTTCTGGTATGGCGCCGTGGGCAACACCCAAAAGCTAGGTGTGTATCCGCCCATTCAAAAGACCAAGTAGAAACTTTCGCTTTGGTACCCAGAGAGAGGGTCGAACTCTCACACCTTTCGGTGGCGGATTTTGAGTCCGCTGCGTCTGCCGATTCCGCCATCTGGGCATCCGAATAAATCCTAATAAAATGGATAGGCTGCATGCTGACAAGCCCGATTACGCCAGCTTTGCTTATTTTTGAGCTTTGAATGTGGAAGGGCCTTCTTTCCCTGCCACTCGGTGGTAGGTATTTGTAGATTTGTCGCGCACGTATTTTGTAAATCCTGCTTTTTCCACGTTCTTTGTTTCGAGCTTTGCCGCAGCGGTCTTTGGACCATAGCGGGTAGAGAGCTGTGGCGCATGATAGACCCTCTTTACGGGCAGGCCTAGCTCAGGATGAAATGTGAGTGGAGAAGCCGACATGGGCTGGATAATCTCAAAAGTATCACCCTCAGTTCCGTCGGGATTGATTACTTGGTAGGTGTAGATCGGCATGGCTTGGAAAGTTCTGCTACAGAAACGCTTGAGAGAAAGGTATTTACAATTGATTTTTAACAACTGCATACGTTATATTAGGGATACTGTGTAGGGACTCAAGTGCCTAAAAATCCCCAAAGCTGTGTACTCTAGCCAAAATGGATACCCAAAGACTTGCAGATAACATCAAGAAACTAGGCACCGCAAGTAACCTGAAATACTGTGTGCGTTGGTTTTCTATTTTCCTATTTAAATCGTTTCTTGGGGTCCTCGTATACAATGGTGTTGCAGGGATCGGCTTGGAGATGATTAGCCAAGGCGAAGAGGGGCCGCTGATATGGTTACCAATGGGTATTGGGTTGGTTATGGTTATGCGTGGCGGTTGGTATTACCTGCCCTCAGTAGCCGCCGGTGCCTACTTTACTGAGTATGGGCAAACTGGTAATACGGGGTTCGCGTTGATTGTGGCGAGTGCTTATGCCGCGGGTATCGGTGCCTGTCTCTATGGGCTGCGCAAGGCTCAATTCCAGCTCGCTTTGGAGCGCATGGTGGATGTGATTCTTTTTTTGGGTATCGTAATTATCCTAGGTTGCAGTATTACCTCTGCCATACATGCGTTTCTTATCGTGAGAGTAGATGGGATTCCGTGGAATAGGTATCTGGATATTTTTGCTGTGCGGTGGCTGGCAAATGCGCTTGGTGTATTGGTTCTGGCGCCAGCGTTGTTGGTTTGGCACGCAAACACTCGCATAAACTGGCGTAACAGGCAGCTCTTCGAAGTGCTGCTCTGGATGGCTGCCTTAATGACTATCGGAGCTATGGTGTTTCGCAACTGGGCGCCAACCGATACCTTGCGTTACCCCCTTGAGCTTTCGCTTTTTCCCTTGCAGGCATGGGCCTCCGTTAGGTTTGGCCAAAGAGGGGCTACTGTAGGCGCTCTCATCGTCTCTATTCTTGCTGTATGGGAGCTACAAGAGGTTTTGGGACCAGACGCTATTCGGGAAATCACGCAGCCTCCCGCTTACGTTTGGGTGTTTGTGGGCGTGCTTACTTGCACCTCCCTTATGTTGGCTGCCGTTGTAGCAGAGCATCAGAACAGAGAAGATAATGTTTCGCGAAATGAAGAACGGCTCAGGGCAATCGTAACTGCCATGCCCGATATTTCCTTCGTTATTTCAGCTAGTGGACAATACGTGGACGCATTCGTCTCACGAGCTACACTGTTTAGCGATAACATTACCCAACTCGTAAAAAAGCACATACGAGATGTACATGGGCCAACCGTTGCTTCAGAAATTCAAAGTACCATAGACGAGGCCGTTTCTACGAATCGCTTGCAAGTTATTCAGTATCCAGGATGGGACGACAAGAGCCGTATTTATGAAGGGCGTATTTCACCTATGCAGCCTGTTGCGGGTGAAGAGCGCAAAGTGATCTGTGTTGTCCATGATATCACTGATCGGACGGAGTATGAAAACCGCCTGAAGCAGGCAAAAGAGGTTGCCGATGCAGCAAACATGGCCAAAGGCGAGTTCTTGGCGATGATGAGTCATGAAATACGCACCCCGATGAATGCTATATTGGGTTTTGCAGATATTCTGTCTCAAAGTCCCATAAACAGTGAACAGCGCGAGTATATTAAGATCATTTCCCGCAGCGGTAAGGACCTGCTTGAGCTCATTAACAATATATTGGATTACTCAAAAATCGAGTCACGTGCCATTGCGCTGGAGTCTGCGCCCTTTAATATTGAAGACTGTATTTTTGAAGCGCTTGAGCTCTGTTTGCCCAAGGCCAATTCTAAAGGCATCAAGCTCGATTATCAAAAAGATGATTCCACAGAGGGCATTTTTGAAGGAGATGCCCTTCGCTTTAGGCAGATTATTTTGAACTTGGTCAACAACGCGGTGAAGTTCACAAAGGAGGGATCCGTTACGGTCAGGCTAACTACGCGACTTGAGCGAAGTCCTTTCTATGTTATAGAAATCTCTGTTGCAGACACTGGCATCGGGATACCGATAGATAAGCAAGATCGCCTCTTCAAGCCGTTCTCACAGATAGATAGTTCCTCAACACGCCAGCATGGTGGGACAGGGCTAGGCTTAATTATCAGCAAGAGGCTAGCGGAGCGTATGGGTGGAGATATTACTCTTCAAAGTGAAAGTGGAAAGGGGAGTGTCTTTACTGTCACAGTACGGTTGCCGCATTCAAGGACGATGGCAGCAGAAATTGAGGCGCCAATGGATAATGCCGCGGATCCGTATTTCGCTGAAAAGCATCCATTCTCGGTTCTCGTTGCCGATGAAGAGCCAACTCATAGGGAATTGATGTTGGAAAATCTTAAACTCCTTGGCTATCAACCCGAAGTTGCCAACAGTTCAAAAGATGCCTTGCAGTGGCTTCGCAATGCTTCTGGCCCCACTGCCGTGCTGTGTCATCTTCGCTTGCCACCCACAGGTGGTGTGGAGTTTTGTCGTGCCGTGCGCAGGGGAGATGCTGGGCAGCATGCCCGTGATTCCCACATTGTAGGTATGGCAGCAATCGCGCTCTCAGAGGAGAAAGAGATGTGCCTCAATGCCGGGCTAAACGATTACATTTCTAAACCCACTCCCTTGAATCGATTGAAGGCTGCCTTAATCAAATACAAAGATCGGCATACGCCTGCCGCTTCGCAAATCGGGGGGCTCTCTCAACTCGGTTCTACGAAAGAAGGTTAAATATAACTTATTGCCACGCGTGATTTCATGGGACCCCATGCAGAGCCTAGCTCCAGCTTCACTTCATAATTCTTCGGAGCGCTGATAGTGAAAACAACCTCGGTTGGGTATTTCTGATATCCTATTCTTAGTGATCCGGAATGCAGCGGGAACTCCCCTTGTGCCCACGAAAGCTCGGGGCAATTAGGTCTTAAAACAATTATATTTTCGCTGGTCATTTCAATATCAATGCCCAAGACGTGGCGCATATAGTAAATCATCGGTGCAGCTGCCCATCCATGGCACTGGCTGCCTACTCCATTGAGGCCTCTTACGTATGATTCCCAGAGTGTAAGAGCGTCGTATTTTTGGTGATTACCCCAAATGCCTCGAATCACCTTAACCACGGTCTGGTTTGCGCCATGCTGGGCTAGCGCTTCGATCGCGTAGTTCAGGAAGTATAGATCCACATGCCCGCATCTCTGTGTAAGGCTTTGCTCGGTCTTAATTTGATTGAGGAGGAATGTCTCCAGCCATGCTTTCAGCCGTTCAAGTTGTTGTGTTGATCCAATATTAAATAGCAGGGCTACACAGTTGCCGTGGCCATAAGCGGCGAGCTTTTTACCATCGGCGATTCCTCCCGCATAGCAGCCTTCAGCTTCTATCCAAAGAGTTTTTGCGTACAGGGACCTGATGCGGTTAGCTTCTTCTCGAAAGGCGTTTGCTTCAGTGCGGTCTCCTAGCCAGCTGGTCATTTCCGCTGCCGCATCCAGCGCCCCCACTCTAAAGGCGTTTAGGATAGCATTGGCGTCACATTGGATTGCCTCATTTGTGCATCCCCAGTCGCAGAAGGTGCGTGTGCCCTTGGCGGTCCACAGTCCGCTGCTGTCGGTCTTCCAGGATGGGCCATTTAGGATTTTCCGCACCCCGCCCATCAGCTTCCGAGTCGTTTCCTCATCTTTTGACAGCATGGCATAATTGCGCGCCATCAGGACCCATATAAGCGTAAAATCTTCATGTTGTCCTGTATACCATGAGGGCGTTACGCAGGGCATTTGGCCATTTTCGTGCTGGCCATACAACCAATTGAGGAGACAGCGCCGCATCGGGCTTAGCTCTGGCGAGTAGCACCTTGTAGCCAGTGTCTCCACAAATGTATCGCCAAGATAGGAGCCTTGCTCGCGCCATGGATCCACCCAAGCCTCATGAAGCGATGCCTGCTGAGTGGCTACTCCCGCATGCCATACCCAGTTTAATAAGGGATCTGAACACGAAAAACTGCCCTCCACGGGAAGATCAAGCAAGTGCCGACGCACCGCTGCACGGTGGAGGATTACAGGTCCGTTTGGCGAGCTGATGTTGAGCTGCACATAGCGCCCGCCTCTTTGATGAAAGCCCTCTACTAATCGACGCTTCCCATCAAGCACATACATATCGGTGTTGTTCACGAGATGGCTGCTTAGATAGAATCGTATCAAGCCGTCAGGGCGCAATAGCTCATCGTTGGTTACGCGAAGGATTGCTCCTTCCGGCGCTTCTATTTCAATAGAAGCATGGCCTATCCATTCCGTATTGAAGTCCAATACCACAATTCCCTCACCGGCTGTGTTTAATGGAACTGATAGCGGGAACTCGGCAGGGAAGGTGGTTGTGGCTTGATTTTCGAGAGTCTGCCACGAGCAGTGCCTGGTTGGGAATGGGCTATGCGTCACTTTAGCCAGGGGTTGCAGCAAATCACCAAGTCTTGAAAGACAATCAGCGGTGCCGGGATTTGATCCGCGTTTGGCGGCAAGCTCTATCGATGGCATGGCTTTACCCACTAAGCACCAATTATCCTCAGTGGTATTCCCGTGAGAGTCCTCCTTGCTTGGCGACAACTTAAGATTAGCTGAAACTGGCCACGCAATCTGTAAACCCCACGATATGCCAAGTATCTCAGGTTCGCCGTAAAGGAGATTCCAGCCGGCTTTTAGATTAACTGCATAATTCTCACGGTTGCCGAAATTGCGGTCCCTTGTCGGTTCTAGTTCTTGGCCATTTAGGTAATGTGGTCCCCAAAATAGGCCTAGTGTAAGTGACTGCTCTATGGGCGAAAAAATCCATGTGGCGTATGGAAACCGGAGGCTATCAGCTTTCGGGGTATGGGCAGTCTTTTGCATTTCTAGGAAATGCTGATGAAAACTGCGCTGGTATTCAGTTGAGCTTGCCGGGCCACATGCCACCAACTTTAGAGGTAATTGCTCACGGAGTGAGAGGGGTGGGACGCTTCTCGGAGCAAGCGGCCCCCAATTATCTTGTGGGATTATCACAGGGCTGCTCCAGCCAGCTTCGTCGCTTAACTCTTTTTCATGCTCTTTAAAGTCCAGGATTTCAGTGCAGGCCTGCGCAAAACTGAAGGTTGGCGCATTGCTCCACCACGCATTGGATAGCTTCGTTTCCCATTCACCCGGGGTGCCTAGATCTATCGTCCCATCTCTGTGTTTAACAAATCCCTTTGCCCAAAATGCGGCTCTGCTCGGAACAGCCTGATACGAATTGAGCCCTCTGTGATTAACCAATACGATAATCTCATTGGTGCCTTCTTTGAGGTAAGGCAGCAGGTCGTATCCATCGCACTCAGGATGGCTTAAATGGAATGCAGCAGGACCATATCCAACAGCGGCCCCGTTTACCGTCAAACGGTAGCGCGTGTCTGCAAATACACTCAGATGAGCTTCGGTAGCAGTTTCGCGCCGTAAATCAAAGCGGAATCGGAAAAACGCAAATGAGTTGGGATGGGCTTCATTTTGATCGACCCACACTAGAAATGAGGCATTGGGCATACACCGTAAATAAGTCAACGGCTTGGCTGGCTTCGCAACCCAATAGTATCTTCGATTTAATTAAACCGTTAAGAGTGGGTCACGCCAGATTAGGGAGTGTCGAACCGTCTTTCCATAAGCCCTCGATCATGGATGTTCTAGATTTTGCGGGGATGCCCCATTCGTTTCTATGAAATTGAGCCAATACGATATCCACCGCCGCCGCTCCTACCTGAGCATGGCACTGATCTACTCCTGCGAGCTGCGGGTAGCTATCTAAACGTCCAATCGCTGCATATCCTAGCCTCTTAGGTAGCTGATTTTCCTCATCAGCCAGTAACTTTAGCCCCTCATTTCCATGGGACAATATAGCATCTGGCTTCTCACTCCTATGCCATTTTCTCGCCAACTCTCTTTGCGCTGAAAAGGATAGATGGTCTGGAACAATTAATGGCTTAGTCACCTCAATGCCAAGCTCACTAGACAATGCTAGACAGGCGCCTAGCTGCCGATGATTTACGCGGCGCTCATAATCCTCTGTTTGTACCAATCCTACACGTTTCCATCCGAGTCTTGCTATGTTGACTAACGCTAATTCAGCGTTTTGAAATTGATCGCTCACCACTCGTAGCAATTTGGGGCTCTTTAGAGTGTGGCCAATTGCCACCATCGAAAAATCACGCATATATTCCTCATATTCATTCAATTCATGGCCAAACTTCTGGAATGGAAGAAAAATTATCCCTTTTATGCCACGATTCTTTAAAATTGAGAATGCCCTCTTTGGTGTCATTCCATTTTTCCATAGCGACATTTTCTCCACTTTTATACTATGGCTCACTGCGCGCTCGGTAATTGCGCCTACAAAATCTTTGTTAAATTCAAAAGGATTCTGCCCAGATTGCCTTGGCCAGCCTTCTACTATCGCGATTATGAATGAATCGGGTGCTGTGCGGCCTAGTCGTACGCTCTGCATAAGCGTGTTCACTAATGGATTCGGTTTGTAGTTGAGTTCTCTTGCTGTGCTTTGGACTAGTAAGCATGTGGCACGGGATATTTCGGGGCTGTTTCTCATCGCCCTGCTCACAGTCGCCCTAGTTACACCGAGCTTGTCAGCAATTGTCTGGAGAGTTGTGTTCATCTCAGCGTAACGAGTTACGGAAAGAATGGGGTGCGAGCAAGTTTGGATTTAGTATCCTGCCTGTAGTTCTTATCACTGACCACCAATAAACCTTACTCCAATGATGAACCGCATATTCCTAACTTTAGCCTCACTGGCCTTTTCAAGTGCTCTGGCGTCTGCCCAAATTATACTTAATGCTGTGGGGAGTTTTGATCCCAAGAACTCTATTGAAGCCCTCGCGCCAAGTTCATTCACGACAATCGACAATTTTAAAGCCGAAATCCAATCTGCTTTTAATTCCAACACGGGCGGTGTGTGGAATTTCGAGGCGACAGCGGGTTACAGCGTCAACACACTTGCCAGTAGCTTCCAGATTAACTACGCCTCTGGCGCAAAAAATATTGCTATCTCAAGCGACGTAGATTTGCGCAACGCCAGTTACGGCTCGGCGACCGCTACCTCTGGTAACCATATGCTAGATAAAGGTGAGCTTGCGAATCAAAACGGCGCTTTTACTTTTTCCTTTGCAGTAAATGGCGATTTGAACGAGAAAATTACCAAGATTGGTATCGTTGCCCTCAGTCGTAACTCAGTAGCCGCTCATACCTTTCAGGTCACCGCTACTCTCAATGATGCCACTTTTATCACCCTTAGTGATGAAGTAAACATCGGCAGCAATTTAGATGATACAGCATTCCTTATTTCTGCTCCGGATGGCAAATGGATTAATAGTGTTACATTTGATGGTGGCGCTTCCTCTCGACCCATAGTCGATGATTTCGCATTTGTCACGGCTGTGGTTCCTGAGCCACAAACTTATGCTTTCATTGTCGCCGCTGGCGCTCTGCTGCTGGTGTTTGTTCGCCGCCGTTGCTAGTCAGCCTGGCTCCTTTTTCAGGCGCCCATCCTTCCCAAAGGATGGGCTTTCTTTTGTAAAAAGCATTTGCATGGCTGATAAATTACGGTAGCTTATTTTTAATCTTTTCCTATTGCTTGATTATCATCTATCGCATCCTGTATCCGCTGGTTTTTCTGCTGCTTTTGCCCAAGTATCTTTTGCGCATGAGGAAGCGTGGTGGGTATAAAAAGGATTTTGGCCATCGCTTTGGAAAAATTACCAGAGTGCCTCCTCGTGGGGCAAAGAAGAGGATATGGCTACAGGCTGTAAGTGTGGGCGAGGTAAATGCCATAGAGCCGCTGCTTCGCTTGTTGGTAGGGCAAGGCTATGAAGTTGTTCTCACAACGACCACCAGCACAGGCTATGCTCTGGCTACGGAGAAATACAGCGCTCTTTGCGCGGCGGTCGGCATCTTTCCTATTGATTGGCCTCCGTTTAGCAGGGAGAGCTGGAATCGCATCAATCCCGATCTGGCCATTCTCATGGA
>CAZHQD010000062.1:14328-15939 GCA_964533835.1 uncultured Puniceicoccaceae bacterium
GTGAACCCGCGGCTCGATGAGTCGGGTAGGTTGGCGCTTCTCGGTGAGATGGGCTTTGCCTCCAACACTGAGGAGGCTCCTCTGGTCGTTCTTGGGTCATCGACTTGGCCGGGGGAGGAAGAAAGCCTTTTGCGTATTTTAAGAACACTTAATAGGCATGGGCATAATGCTCGGCTACTCCTTGTGCCCCGCCATGCCGAGAGGCGCAACGAGCTTAAAGAACTGCTCGGCAGGCAAGATTTCCGCTGGCATTTAAGGTCTGCGGCCAAACAGGCACCCAGCGGGACGCAGGTCTATATCGCTGATACAACGGGCGAGCTCAAGCTGTTCACACAAGTGGCCACTATCGTATTTGTCGGCAAGAGCATGCCGCCACACGATGGCGGGCAGACACCGATTGAGGCGGCGGTGCTGGGCAAACCCATTTTATTTGGCCCGAGGATGTCCAATTTCAGGGATGTGGCCCGCTCGCTGCGCGATTGCGGCGCTGCTCACCTAGTGACCGATGAGGAAAGCCTGGAAACGGAGATCGTCCGTCTGGTGGCCAATCCGCAGGAGCGCAACGCAATGGCCACTCGTGCTACTGAGTGGATACAGAGGCACAAGGGGGCATCAGGGCGCTCGGCGGAAGCGGTAAATGAGATCATGCTGGCTGGGGCGGAGAAAAACTAACACGAGTTGGTTGACAAAATGCAGCCCTGATTTGTAGTCTTTCTTTTCTACCTAAAGAAACCCTAATCCCCACAGGCAATGGCTCATAAATTCATCTTTTCAGGCATTTGTGATGAGGCAGGTAAAGACCTCGCCACACAGATTCGCGCGCACAAGGAACTTGGCTGGAAGTATATGGAGCTGCGCACCGTAGATGGCGTGCAATTCACTGATCTTTCTCCTGAGGCTTTTGCCAAGGCCAAGGCTGATTTGGAGGCTGCTGACATGAAGGTGTCTTGCTTTGCCAGTGGCATTGCCAACTGGGCTTGTAGCATAACGGATCCTCTTGAAAAGAGCACTATCACGCTGGAGCGAGCCATAGGGAGAATGCATATCTTGGGGACGCGCTTCATCCGTGTGATGAGCTGGCCGAATAATAGCAAGGCGGTGGATAATGCCGAGTGGCGGGCTGCTGCTGTGCACCGCATGAAGGTGCTGGGCGCTATGGCGGAGAAGGCGGGCATCGTCATCGCGGTTGAGAACTGCGATGGCTGGGCCAGCACATCGCCTGAGGCCTATGGCGAATTTTTCGAGGCGGTAAATAGCCCCGCGGTAAAGGCTGTGTATGACACCGGCAATCCCTGCTCGCACGGGCATACCAATACCTGGGATTGGTATCAGCGCTGCAAGAAGCACATTGGCATGATTCATATCAAGGCACATACGGGGCCGCGCTCTGAGACGGACAAGGGGGATCATACCTTCCCTGATGTCGGGAATAGTTGCGTGGTGGAGACGCTGAAGGACCTGCATGCCAATGGCTACAGCGGGTTTGTTTCCATTGAGCCGCACCTCAAGGCTGTTGCTCACGAGGGCAAGCAGATTACTGAGGCGGAGGCTGCTTACGCGACCTACGTGGAGTATGGGCGCCGCCTGATGGCTATGTGCGACAAGCTGTAA
>CAZHQD010000063.1:0-7061 GCA_964533835.1 uncultured Puniceicoccaceae bacterium
ATTATCTCGCGGCGCGCAACGGGAGAGGGGCAGTTCATGGTTACCCATATATGCTTTATGATGCCAGCGCCTCCGATCTCCGCTATGGCTCGGGTTTCGCCTGGCTCTATGGCAATGCTATCTACATTCTTCCCGCTACGGTCGTAGCTGGAGATACGTTTCGTCTTACAATTTCGCAGGGTGGCGATGCCACTAAGTGGACTATTCATGGGGGTATCAGATGGGATGAGGAGGTGAGTGAGTATACAAAGCGAATAGGGGCACTTTGCTAGGATTATCCTAAGTTTAGCACCCTGCGTCTGGCAAACACAATGGGCTTCATCCACTTTCCTGATTGCCTCCATTCTCCCTCCTCGCTTCAATCCTTACTTCTATGAAAATCAGCATTGGCGCGGATCATGGTGGGTTGGCTCTTAGGGAAGTGCTTGTGGCCCATTTGCAGGCAGCGGGTCACACCGTGTTGGATCACGGTGCCTTTTCCGATGCCTCGGTGGACTACCCAGACTACGCGCGTCTAGTGGGTCTCGATGTCACTTCTGGTCAGGCAGAGAGGGGCATTCTCATTTGTACTACGGGCATTGGCATAAGCATTGCGGCCAACAAGCTCCCGGGTGTTCGCGCGGCCTTAGTCAATCATGAAGACGAGGCAGCCCTTTGCCGTGCGCACAACCACGCCAATATCATCTGCTTTGGCCAGCGCCACACTACGCCTTTCGAGGCCAAGCGCTTCACTGATATTTTCCTTAGCACCGAACCCGAGTCAGGGCGCCATACCCGTCGCGTGGAAAAGATTGCCGCGTTGGAGTCCGCCCATGGTGATGTCACACAGGCAGAGTCTAGCGGCGCGGGGTGTGCCATTCGCTAATGCGGTTTCTTGAGGGAATCCCCAGGCAGTTTTTGCGCGCTCCTGTTTATGCGGCTATAGTGGTCTGTAATGAAATCCGTTCTCCCGCGTCTTCTCGGTATGCCCAAAGCTATCCTATTCACCCTCTTGTGCCTCCTGACCGCCATGAATCTTACAGCCCAATCCACCACTCCAGCTAGTTCACCATCCAAGGCTCAAGCCACTTTTGGCGGTGGGTGCTTCTGGTGTGTTGAAGCCGTTTTCGAGCGCCTTCGTGGTGTGGAGAGCGTCGTCAGTGGCTATGCGGGCGGCAAGACAAAGAATCCTACCTACGACGACATCTGCCGCGGCGATACTGGCCACGCAGAGGTCGTGCGCATCACTTTCGATCCCTCTGTGATCACGTTCGGGCAACTGCTTGAGGTCTTCTGGGAAGCCCACGACCCCACCACCCTCAATCGCCAGGGTGCCGACGTTGGCACGCAGTATCGCAGCGTCATTTTTTATCACGACGAGGCCCAAAAACAGGCTGCTCTCAAGTCCCGCGATGCCGCCTCCCCCAAGTTCAGTAACCCTATCGTCACCGAAATTTCTCCGCTTCCTGAGTTCTACACCGCCGAGCGCTACCATCAGGACTACTTTGCCAACAATCCCTACCAGCCCTACTGCATGGTCGTCATCAGCCCCAAACTCCGCAAACTCGAAAAAACACCCCTCTTCGACTCCATCAAAAAATAACCCCTTGCCACGAAGCCCCACGGCTTTCTGGAAACAAATCTTAAATCAGAAATCTGAAATAGGCCCATGCTCATCGATAGCCACTGCCACCTCGACCGCTTCTCCACCAAGGGTGATTTTCCCGCCGTCCTGGAGCGTTCATTAGCAGCTGGAGTTAAAGAACTGGTCACTATTGGCACAAGCTCGTCGGATTGGCCTGTCTATGCGGAAATGGCCCGCACCTACAAAGGGGTTGTTCATTGGGCGGCAGGGCTCCATCCCTGCGATGTCGAGGAAGACTGGGAGGACCAGCTTGCTCAGCTGCCGTCGTGGTTTGCCGAAATCGTTCCGCCCTGCGCGCTTGGTGAGTGCGGCTTGGATTACTTCCACCTCCCAAAGTTTCCCGACGAGGCAGCCGAGGCAAAAGCCCGCCAGCACGAAGCCTTCAAAAGCCAGCTCGGTCTCTCTCTTCAGCTTAATTGCCCTATCGTGGTCCACTCTCGCCACGCCTTTGCAGATTGCCTAAAGCTTATTGATGCTAGCGGCGTGGATTGGCGCAAGGTCATCTTCCATTGCTTCAGTGAGGGCCCCGCCGAGATGCGCCAGCTTATGGAGCGCGGTGGCCACGCCAGCTTCACGGGTATCCTCACCTACAAAAGCGCCGCCCCTATTCGTGAGGCCGCCCTCCTTCAGGGTCTCGACCGCTTCCAGCTCGAAACCGATGCCCCTTTCCTCACACCCGAGCCTCATCGCGGCAAGCCAAACGAGCCCGCTCTCATGCGCCATACTGCCGAGTTCGCTGCCCGTCTCTTCGGTGTCACTTTAGAGGAACTCGCTGCTGCCGCGTCTCGTAATTCCCGAGCCTTCTTTTCTTTGCCTGTTTGTCACTAATTTCGACTTTTCTTCGGACTTCAACGGTTGACACGCCCTCGCTCCTTCGGTAATAATCAAATCTATAAATCTCGGCTGGCTTGTGGTTGCTCTACCCCTTTGCGGCAACCTCTCTCCTCCTCCAAAAAATGTCGGATAATTCACTCCTCACTTAATTGTCGGTAAAAATAGAAACCTCTAACGATTTTAAGCCATGAGAACTGTGCGCGACATCCTTAGCTCCAAGGCTTCTCAGTCCATCCATAGTATCGATCCCGCAAGCCCTACTTACGACGCCCTTAAAATAATGGCCGCCAAAGATATCGGCGCCGTAGCTGTTATGGAAAATGGTCACCTCGTCGGCCTCCTTACTGAGCGTGAATACGCCCGCCGCATCGTCCTGGAGGGCAAGGCCTCCCGCCATACCCCTGTTGGCGAAACCATGAATCGCAACCTCCACTGGGTCGAGCTCGACACCAATCTCGAGGCCTGCATGAGCGCCATGACTCACAAGAAGATGCGCTACCTCCCCGTCCGGGGCGACGATGGCGAGTTTGCAGGACTCATCTCCATTGGCGACGTCGTCAAAAACGTCATCATCGATTACAAGTTCCAGGCCGAGCAGCTTCAGAACTATGTCCACGGCAGCGGCGTCTAAATCCGTTTTCACACCAATACTACCCTCAAAACTCCTCCCGATTATGACACAAGAGCCCCAGTTTCCCACCGCCAATGAAGAAGTCGCCCTCGTCGAACCCCCAGCCCTCTTTTTCGCCCTCGTCGAAGCAGGAGACGATTGCTCTTCCTCCGAGCAACTCTTCTTCTAGTTGGCTCGGTTGCTTGAGCGCTTACGGTCACAGAAAATCCTTTGACATGGATGATATTCGCAAAAGCGTCATTCGTGGCCGCAAAGCAGAGGGCAAGTGATACCGCTCCACCTTGTTGTCCTGATGCCATCCTTCGGATGTTCAGAGGATAATTTATGGCCTTGGCGTTATTGTTTCTTTAGTCGTCCTCCGTATGCCTAAATCCACTACATGTTTATTCAGAGACAAGGAGATAAGCGTGGACGAGGCACTCGTTATTAGAGCCAAGAGCAAGCGCGCGCTTCCAAGAAATACCTTTGTTTGCGTGATGTGCGGGGGCAATGTAGTAGCATTCTCTCCCAGCCGCATCTTTGTGGCTCACTTCGAGCATCAACCTCGCAACGAGATATGCCCTCTCAGTGAGCCGAGAGTGATACGGTAGTTCCCATTTTTCACAGAGCTTCATTTCAGTTTGAGGTGCCCCATTTTTCTTTTTGCCATTTTTAGCCAAGCCCGTTCATTATGCCTTCGATGAGCACCGTTCTGGAACCCACCACTTACTTAAATGCCGAGCCGCTTTCTTCGCTCGACCCTGAAATCTTCGCCGCCATAGAGGGCGAGCGCAAGCGCCAGCAAAGCCATATCGAGCTAATCGCCTCGGAAAACTTCACCTTGCCCGCCGTCATTGAGGCCACGGGCAGCGTGATGACCAACAAGTATGCCGAGGGCTACCCGGGCAAGCGCTACTACGGCGGTTGCGAGTTTGTGGACATCGCAGAGCAGCTTGCGATTGATCGCGCAAAGGCCCTCTTCGGCGCCGAGTTTGCCAATGTCCAGCCCCACGCAGGCAGCCAGGCTAATTTCGCCGTCTATACCGCCGTCATTAATCCTGGGGATAAGATCCTCACCATGAATCTTTCCGACGGCGGTCACCTTACTCACGGGAACCCCGTTAACTTTTCGGGCAAGCTCTATCAGGTTGTCCACTACGGCGTAAGCCCTGAGACGGGCCGTATAGATTACGATGCGCTGGAGCGCCAAGCCCACGCCGAGAAGCCCAAGATGATCACAGTCGGCGCTTCGGCTTACCCTCGCGTGATCGATTTCGAGCGCATGGCCTCTATTGCCAAGGACGTAGGCGCCTACATCTTGGCCGACATCGCCCACATAGCAGGTCTGGTAGCCACAGGTGAGCACCCCTCGCCAGTTCCCTATTGCGACTTTGTCACCACCACCACGCACAAGACCCTGCGCGGTCCCCGCGGTGGATTGATTCTCTGCAAAGAGAAATACGGCAAAGCCATCAACAGCGCAGTCTTCCCTGGTGGTCAGGGCGGTCCCCTCATGCACGTCATAGCGGCCAAGGCCGTTTGCTTCCGCGAAGCCGCGAAGCCCGAATTCAAGCAATACGCCATACAGGTCAAAAAGAATGCTGCCGCTCTGGCAGGCGCCCTCATAGAGCGTGGCTACAAGCTCACCAGTGATGGTACTGATAATCACCTTATGCTGGTTGACCTTCGCAAGAGCCACCCCGACCTCTCGGGTAAGGATGCGCAGATCGCTCTCGAAAAGGCCAATATCACCACCAATCGCAACACCGTCCCGGGTGAAACTCGCAGCCCCTTCCAGACAAGTGGCGTGCGTCTCGGCAGTCCTGCCGTCACCAGCCGTGGCATGGTGGAGGCCGATATGATCGAGATCGCTCGTGCCATAGACACGGTGCTCAACAATCCCGCCAGCGATCAGGCAATTGCCGAGGCCAAGGCCATCGTCGCCAAGCTCACAGCTGCCTACCCGCTGCCTTACTAGCGCAAACCGAAGAAATCATGGTCTAATCTCTGCTGCCTTTTCAGCCGATGCCTGATTTCTTCGAGCTAAAAGCCATCCGCAAAAGTTTTCCCGGCATTGCTGCCGTGGATGGGGCGACCGTAGCCCTTCGCAAGGGAGAGGTCTTCTCGTTGCTTGGTCCCTCTGGCTGCGGCAAGACCACTCTCCTGCGCATTGCCGCTGGCTTTGAGCATCCCGATGAAGGCGCCGTAATCCTGGAGGGCACAGACATCACTCGCCTTTCTCCAAATGAGCGCCAGATAAACACCGTCTTTCAGTCTTACGCGCTCTTCCCGCACCTCACCGTTCGCGAGAATATTGCCTTCGGCCTCCGTGTAAAAGGCGTCCCCTCCGCTGAAATCAAGAAAGAGGTGGCCGCTCATCTCGACCTCATGGAGCTCACCCAGCAGGCCGACAAAAAGCCCGCGCTCCTCTCTGGTGGCCAAAAGCAGCGGGTGGCCATAGCCCGTGCCCTCATCCTTAAGCCGCGTCTTCTCTTGCTCGATGAGCCTCTCGCCGCTCTCGACCTCAAGCTCCGCCAGCGCATGCTTCTTGAGCTCGACCGCATCCACGACGAGGTAGGCATTACCTTCGTCTACGTCACCCATGATCAGGGGGAGGCCATGTCGCTCTCCGATCGCATCGCGGTCATGAACAAAGGCAAAATCGAGCAAATCGGCACTCCCACCGAAATCTACGAGTCGCCCACCACTTCCTTTGTCGCCGCCTTCATTGGCGATACCAACTTCCTCCTCGGTCAAGTCAAAGAGATTGTCGATGCCGACTATTGCCAGACCGCCATCGATGGCTTTGGTGATGTCCTCTGCTTCAACGAGAAAAAACTCCAGGCGGGCCAAAACGTCTCCCTCAGCCTACGCCCCGAGAAATTCCGTCTCTTCCAAAATCGCCCCGACCCACTTACCAGCCACAACTTCGTTCGCGGTAAGGTTGAAGACATTAGCTACCTTGGTTCCCAGACCAAGTATTGGGTGCGCGTCAATGAATACCGCATCGCCGTTATCCAGCAACATGGTCGCTGTATGCTCGACCAAAAGCCCGTCCGCTGGGAAGACGAGGTTTGGCTCGGTTGGCACGCCGACGACGGTTCCATGCTCCAGCGTTACACCGAGGCAGACGAAGCCCTCACCAGCGTCTAATGCGGGATATTTTTTAGCTCAATAATTGCTAACTGTTAATCGCCAGTTGCGCTCCACTCGTAAAGAACTTCTCCTCACACTGCCCTCCCTTCTCTGGCTGGGGGTGTTCTTTCTCGTGCCTGCGCTCCTCGTTTTCACCATCGCATTCAGGCCAGACTTGCCAGGTGGCGGAGTAGGGGAGGGGTGGACGCTCGATACCTGGGCGCGCCTCATGCAGCCCAGCTACCCGGCCATTATCTGGCGCACCCTCTGGGTGAGCGCTGTCGCTACTGCGGCCTGTCTTATGCTCGCCATACCCGTTGCCTACTGGCTGGCCCGCCAGCCCGCGCACAGTCGCAAATGGTGGCTCCTTCTAATCATCCTTCCCTTCTGGACCAATTTCCTTATTCGCATTTTCGCGTGGAAGACCGTTCTCCACCCAGACGGTTTTCTTAAAAACCTCCTCGTCTCCCTCGGCCTTGCCGATGTGAATACCCAGCTCCTCTACAACTCTGGCGCGGTGCTCCTCGTCACCATTTACAGCTTCCTTCCCTTTGCGATTCTCCCCCTCTATGCGGCTGCCGAGAAGTTTGATTTCCAGTTGCTCGATGCCGCGCTCGATCTTGGCGCCAGTCGCTGGCAAGCCTTCTCCAAAGTCTTTGTGCCCGGCATCTATGGCGGCATCCTCACGGCATTTCTAGTCACCTTTATTCCCGCCCTCGGTAGCTACGCTATTCCCGACATCGTGGGCGGCCCCCACAGCGAGCTCATAGGCAACAAGATTGCCCAGCGCGTCTTTACCGACCGCAACCTCCCCCACGCCGCAGGCATCAGCGCCGTCCTCGCCCTGGCCGTCATGCT
>CAZHQD010000063.1:7161-9821 GCA_964533835.1 uncultured Puniceicoccaceae bacterium
GCAACCTCCCCCACGCCGCAGGCATCAGCGCCGTCCTCGCCCTGGCCGTCATGCTTCCGCTTGCCCTCTACTGGCTCATCCGCAGGCGCAAGGCCGACTAGCTTCGATATATCGTCTTCCGTCTCTTATGTTCGTTAGAAGCTACGCCGCATCGATATTCCCCCTGATAGTGTTGCCATCCCTTGCTGAATCTGAAATACATCACTCATTGCATGAAGCTGTATGAGATCGGGCTGGGTACTCTGCGCTGTGTGGCAGGTTGTTTCTGTCTGCTGGCTGCGTCGTTTTTCTTTTTGGCTTCCGCACTCTCTGCAGACTCTGGCAGTTCTCTCGTTTCCGATGGCAAGCTGCCAAAATCCCAATTGGATCGTCTGGAGCTTTCTGGGCCTGAGCTGGCCTACCTCAAAGCCAACCCCGTCATCCGCTACACCTGCGATCCCGCTTGGCCTCCTTTTTCGTTCGTCGATGCCAGTGGTCGCCACAATGGCATAGATGCCGATCTGCTGGCCCTCTTGGCTGAGCGTCTTGGCGTCGTCTTCCAGCTCGTTCCAGCGGCTTCTTGGCAAGAAGCTCAGGACTTGCTCGAAAAAGGCCTCGTGGACTTTATCCCTGGCGTGGCCGACTTGGAGGAGCGCCGCCGCACTATGCTCTTTACCGATTATTATGCTTCTATCCCCGTAGCGGTTATCGTTCGGGAGGATGCCCCGTTTCAGGTAGATCTGGTGGCGCTCAGCGGTATGCCCGTTTCTGCGCCTAGGGACTACGTTACCACTAGCCATTTGCAGGCCCGCTATCCAGACATCCGCGTTGTCACCACCAACACCCCAGCCGAAGCCATGGAGCTTGTTAGCCGTGGTGTCGTGGAGGCTACAATTGAGAATCTTGCTTCGGCCAGCTACATCATAAAGACCAGCGGCTTTACCAATCTCAAAATCGGCGGTGTCACCACACTCCGTTTTGAGGTTCGCCTGGCCGTTCGCCAGTCCGCGCCACTCCTCGCTTCTGCCCTTAATAAGTCCCTCAACACCGTTTCCGAAGCTGAGCATTTTGCGATCAAAGATCGGTGGATTTCCGCCAATCTCGGGCACGTTGTCAATTGGGGGCACATCATCCGTTATTCCTCCATAGCGCTCCTTATCTTCCTGGCCATTTTAGGCGTCGTTATTTACTGGAATCGCAAACTCTCCCGCAGTCTGGCCGAAAGGCAGCGCGTGGAGATAGAGCTCAGGGCCACTCACTTGCGCTTGCAGAATCTCAACGAAGAAAAATCCCGTTTCCTGGAAATTGCCGCGCACGATCTTAAAAGCCCGCTCACAGGCATCGTCATGGCGTCCGATCTCCTTCAGATGGAAAACGCTCTTAAGGAGCCTCGCCACTTGCGCTTGCTCGGCCAGATACGCCACTTCGCCGAGCGCATGAACAAGCTCATCGAAACCCTCTTGCGCACAAACGCCCTCGATACGGGCCTCCTCGTTCGCATTGAGTCGTTCGATATTATTCCTATCCTCGATGCCTGTTTGCTGCGTTATGAGTTTCCTGCTTCCACTAAGCATATTGAGTTAAAGAGAGATACTCCCGCGCGCTGCTTCGTTCAGGCAGATCAGGTGGCTATTGATCACGTTGTCGAAAACCTGCTCTCCAACGCCATAAAGTTCTCTCCGCCCAAAACGGAAGTCACCCTAAGCGTTCAAGTGCAGGATGCCGATGTCATCATCGTTATCAGGGATCAGGGCCCGGGCATTCGCGAAGAAGAGCAGGAGCTCCTCTTTAGGCGCCACGTTACCCTAAGCCCAAAGCCCACGGGCGTAGAGTCCTCTTCTGGCCTTGGGCTCTCGCTCACCAAGCAATTAGTGGAAAAGATGAATGGCAGGATCTGGTATGAGCGCGTGCCTGCGGGCGGCAGCATCTTTCGGGTCGCCCTGCCAAAATCGCTCCTTTCGCACAACGGCGAATCCGCTAAAGAACTCGTTTCAAGATAGCGTAGCTTCTTGGCTCCATGCTTGCGGTGGTCGCGCTTAAGCGCACTCCGCTTCCCGAGATCAATACCCAGTCTATCGGTATCGGATTGCTAAATCGGGCCGTTGCCGCCTTGTCCGCAGGGTTCAGCAGCACCAGTATCTCGGAGTCCTTCGCCACTCGCTTGTAGGCAAAAGGGTATTCATTCTCTACTGCATACAAGGGCTCGAAGTCCGCATCGGCTGCCAGCGCGGGCTCATTGCGCCGCAGCGCTATCATTCCCCGCATAAAGTTTAAAAACGAGTCAGGATCGCTATCTTGCGCGGCCACGGTCGGAGCGTCCCCGCTCGAGTCCACAGGGAAATACAGGTGCTGGGGCGCGGCGCTGGAGAATCCCAGGTTTGGCCCGCTGTCCCACTGCATGGGGGTTCGCGCGCCAGCCCGTGTTCCGTAGGCGCCTTCTTTGGGCGCCACATTCTCTAGCTGCCGCATGGCAATCTCATCCCCGTAGTAGATGAAGGGCAGCCCTGGCATCGTTAGCAAAAACGCATGAATCACCTGCAAGTCTTGCTCGTCGCGCCCTTGATTGCGGATGCGGATGAGGTCGTGATTGCCCACGGGTAGCGAGATATAGCCACTCTCCTTTGTTTTGGAGTAGTGGCCCTCATACATCTCCAGAAAGCGGGTGATATTCCCTTTGCCTT
>CAZHQD010000063.1:9921-13237 GCA_964533835.1 uncultured Puniceicoccaceae bacterium
TTGGAGTAGTGGCCCTCATACATCTCCAGAAAGCGGGTGATATTCCCTTTGCCTTCTTTGTCGAAAAAGCTGTGCCCGCTCGCGAAGCGGTTGCGCTTCCTTTCCTGTTGGAAGAGATCATTGTAGTTGGGCACCCAGTGCAAAAAGTCTGCGTGGAATCCCGCCGCTATGGCCGATGCGGGGTGCGACCATTCTGAGATTATGAATGCTTCGGGATACTCCTTATCCAGCATCTCCCTTACTTGGCCCCAGAATTCCGCTATCCTTCCGTTCTTGTCTTTCTTCACCAGAGAGCCCGCCATATCCACGCGAAACCCGTCGCAGCCCATATCCAGCCAAAACCGCATGATTCGTATCATCTCTTTCCGCAGCTCTAAAATATCGGGGTGATCCACGGGCAGTTGCCACGGCTGCTTAGGGTCAGGCTCTCCCCAGCCAAAATTCAGCGCGGGCTGGTGCACAAAGAAATTCGTCATGAAGTTCCCGTCCCTGTCGCAATAGCCTTGCACAAATTGCGAGGAGTATTGGTCCATCCCTTCAAACCATGTCCCGTCTGTCCATATATACCAGTTGGAGTATTTGTTGGGCTGAGGCTCGCACGATGCCTTAAACCACGGATGGTCTTGCGAGGTATGCCCGGGCACAAGGTCTATTATTATCCGCAGGCCCTGTGCATGTGCCTCCGCAAAAAGGCGGCGCGCGTCCTCATTCGTTCCATAGCGGGGGGCCACCGTGTAGTAATCAGCCACATCATACCCCGCATCCCTAAATGGCGATACGTAAAACGGGCTCAGCCACACGCAGTCAATCCCCAGTGATTTCAGGTAGGGCAGGCGATTGCGTATGCCATTCAGATCGCCAATACCGTCTCCGTTAGAATCGGAAAATGTTTGTGGGTAGATCTGGTAAAATACGGCGTTTCTTACCCAGTTTGGGCCTTTGTGTGATCGGGCCGCGGATACGTTTACCTGCGATTCAGATGTGGGAAAAATAGCGGTAGGCATAGTATGAAATCGTGACGATTCTTAATGCGTTGTTAAAGGCGAAAATAGGCTCCCCTTAGAAACCGCTTGCGAGTCGGGCCAATCGCGCTTTGCATCTGCTTACTGCCCTATGCTTTGGAGCATTCTCATCGCGGTTGGTGTTATTGCCGTCGTCGCTCTGTTTCTTGGGCCGCGCGTCAGTCTGGATTTTGAATGGCGTGTTCCGAAAGTTCCCTCCGCTCTCACCGAGTTGGATGCTTACTTGGCTCTTTCCGAAAAGCAGTTTTCTGATCTCAAGCCAGGCACGGAAAAGCAGCTGGTCTGGCTTGAGCCCTCCTCGCCGCAAAAGTCTGAGTGGGCTGTCGTCTATCTGCATGGCTTTTCCGCTTCACGGCAAGAGGTCGCCCCTCTTTGCGATCTTCTTGCCAACGAGCTTGGCGCAAACCTCTTTTACCAAAGGCTCACGGGGCACGGCCTCTCCAGCGATAGGTTGGCCGATGGCGATTTGCAGGCATGGATGGACGATGCTGCGGAAGCCCTCGCCATTGGCAGGCAGATAGGCGATCGCGTCCTTCTCGTGGGCACTTCCACTGGCGCTACGCTCGCTCTTCTTGCCTCGCTTGAGGCAGGGCAATTTGCCCCCGATGCCCTCGTCCTCATCTCTCCAAACTTCGGGCCTGGGCACTGGGCGGCAGACCTCGCATTGTGGCCTTCTTCGCCCGTTTGGGCGCCCCTGCTCTTTGGGAAAACGTGGCGCTGGAATCCTCTCAACGAAGACCACCGCCGCTTTTGGACTTGTGATTATCCACAGTTGGCCAACTTGCGGATGATGGCCGTTGTGGCGCGTGGTCGCTCAGCGCCGTTAGAAAAATTAGACATTCCTGCCTTGTTTTTCTACTCAGATAAGGATGCCATCGTGCGGCCCGATCGTATCCGTGATCGCTTTGCGGTCCTGGCCTCCCCGCATAAGCAGCTTATCGAAATAGACCCTGCGGGCGATCCCCGCTCCCATGTTCTTGCGGGCCGTATCTTGGCCCCCGCCAACACTCAAAAACTGTTAGTTCTCTCGCGCGACTTCGTTCGCTCCATCCCGCTTCGCCCCAAACTTAGTGGGTTTTCAGCAAACGATTAGGGCCACAAAACAGGCTATTTTAGGGCATTTTCTGGCGTTTAACCGTATGCTTACGCTTGCCACGTCCTATTTAATTATCAATCATGTTACCCGTTCAGGCCTGATGTGCTGCCTTACATCGCCTGTTTTAGCCTGCCTTCTCTATACTAACACCATACTGCATGAATACCGAAGTTTCCTACATTTCTGAAGAGGTTATTATTCGTGAAGGAGCCATGGACGGTTGCCTTTACTCCCTTCAGGAGGGTGTGGTGGAAATTCGCAAAAAAAATGTAGTCATTGCCGAGCTCAATGCTAGCGGGACCGTGTTCGGTGAGATCGGCGCTATCCTCGGCAAACCGCGCACTTGCAGCGCCGTTGCCAAGACCGATGTCAAAGTCATTCGCCTTGCCAACAATATCGACGACATCATCCGCACCAGTCCGATTCTCACTAAAATGATTATGAGCGAATTGGCCGAGCGTCTCGAAAAAACAACGATCGAGTTCGCCAAAGCCAAAGACCTCATCATCTCCTTTAAGCGGTAAATTGTCCGCCTCCTTCGTCGGTTTTTCAGTAGCCTACCCGGTAGGGTAGTGTCGTGCTAATTCTCTATATCTATCTTGTTATCAGGTAGTTGTATAAATCATTTCCTGTTTCATTTTCATATTAAAGAATTAAAGAATGTTTTTTCTTGATATACGCGCCCTTTTCTCCTATGGTCTCTTTCATGAAAGGCAAACACCCACACTTATCCGACATTCCTTCCACAGTTGATTGCCCTTAGGTTTCCGTGTTTGCCGCCCAACCCACAAGACTCCCCAAGCAAGATGAAATCGCTCGTAAAGACTTCCTACTCTCTGAGCCTGATAGTCGCCATTATGGGATTCGGCGTTAGTGGCCTCCTTGCCTTTGCGCTGGCAAGTGGCGGGCTGATCCTCTGGCCCGAGCTTCTCACGGGAGATCCGATCCAGGGGTCCGTCTTGGCTATTACCCACTTGGTTACGCTCGGTTGGCTTACCTCCTTTATCTTTGCAGGTGCGTATCTCATGGGGCCCGTTCTGGGCGGTACTCCCCTTTGGAGCCGTACACTCCCTCTCGTTCATCTTGTGTTGCACGTCACTGGCCTGGTGTTGCTCATTTGCGGTCTCATGCTCTCCCGCTACGGCATTGCGCTTTCGGGCGGCATTGTTCTTGTGGCAGGTCTAGTCCTCGCCATTGC
>CAZHQD010000063.1:13337-15807 GCA_964533835.1 uncultured Puniceicoccaceae bacterium
TTCTCCCTGAAATGCTCGGCGTAAAAACAGAAAGCGCCATTGGCCGCAGTGCCGCTTGGGTAGGGTGGGTAAGCCTAAACACTGGTCTCATGTTGCTCGCACCTCTCGTTATGCGCCAGAGCGCGCTTGGCATCATGATCTGTGGCGCGCTCATCGCCCTGGGTATAGCGGGTTATCTCTTTGCTGCGATCATAGTGGTTATTTGCCGCTGGCGCTACCGTATGTGGCCTGCGCTACTCTTGAGTTTCGCCCTCATTGTCTTGGCAGGTCTTGCAGCAATCGCTCTCTGGAAACTCCCTCAACTCCAAACCATTGAGCTTGAGGCCATGCGCGTTTGGATCCGCACCTATGTCTCCCTCATGCTGCTTGGTGTATTCCCTTTCGCCATCATCGGAGCAGGCAGTTACTTTATTCCGCGTTTGGTCTGGCGGCTTCGCTACGCCGATTGGATCAATCACGCATCTGTGCCTCCTGTTGGCACTCTCACTCACTACGCTGCGCTCGCGCCTGCTTTCTTCAGTCTCTTGATGAGTTTCACCTACCTCGCCATGGGCCAGAAAATGGGTGCCGCTGAGCCCGTTCGCATCGGCGCGATCCTCCTGCTGGTCAGCCTCCTCTGGTATGTCGGCGCTATTCTTCCCTCGCTTGTCCGCCTTCTAATCGGCGTAAGGCCAGATGACCTCAAAGCGCCTCACAACTAATCACCCTCTTCATCTTTCACCATGAATACACCCCGCATACACCCTCGCAAATTCGGCGTCGCTCTCGCTTCTGGCCTTAAGTGGCTAGCGTTTGGAGCCATGCTCTCTCTCCCCTACGCAGATGCGCGCGCTTGCGATGCGTGCAATGTCGTCTTCGGTAGGGAGCTCCAAGGCGACCGCGCGGGCAGTCTTGCCGCCGCCGATCTCCTTGCTGCCGCCCAAAACCAAAGCCAGCTCCCCCTGGATGGCATGGGTTCAGGTGCTTTCCGCTTCGATGGCGTAAGCGCAGCGAACCCCACGCCCCCGTCCGATGCCGTAGTTGCCTCTGCGGAACCCGTGGCCGATCCCGCCGTGGAATTCGTGGAGTCCGTCACCCAAACCATCACCCCCGCCGTTCCTTGGCCGTCCCCTTCCGCCCTTGGTTCTCAGCCCTATGACTCCGTGCCCCCAGAATGGAAAGACGACCCCAACATCGAAATCATTGAGCGCGATTACAATCTCCCCATCCCCGCCACCTCTTACGTCCCTCAATCCACCAAGCACGACAAGAGCTTCACGGTGGAGCTGGCCGAGGGCAAAGTCTATATCGGCAACGGCGTCGTCTATGATGGCTTCGTCACCAACGGCACCATCCCAGGCCCCACCGTCATTGTGGACGAGGGCGACATCGTCGAGTTCAACGTCATCAACAAGGGCACCATCCCGCATGGCGCTTCCATTCACGCTGCCTACACCCAAACCTCCAAGTATCTCGGCAAAATAGGCCCGGGTGAGAGCAGGCGCGTCGTCTTCCGCGTTACCCAGCCCGGCGTCTATCTTTACCACTGCGCCCCAGGGGGCCACGCCATTCCCATGCACGTCCTCTTCGGCCAGTATGGCATGATGATTGTCAAACCCAAGAAAGAGCCTTATCTCATGGACACCGTTATGGGCAAGGCGCCCGACTTGGAGCTCTACCTCGTCCAGCACGAATACTACGCCAGCGGCAAAGACGCCATCGAGGGCAACGCGCTCTACACCACCTTCAACGGCAAACTCTTCCGCTACGTCGAAGAACCCATCAAAGTCCGCCCGGGCGACTTCGTTCGTATCTACTTTCTCAATGTCGGACCCAACCTCCTCTCCACCTTCCACATCGTCGGCATCACATGGGACTACGTCTACTGGCAAGGCAACCCTAAGGCGGCTTGGCCTGGTGGTCAGAGCGTCACTGCTGGCCCCACCGATTCCTGGGTCATAGATTTCCGTATCCCGCCCGACGAAGGTGCCTACACCATGCTTTCCCACGCCGTCGGCTCTACCGCTAGAGGCGCCATCGGTCTCCTCGTCGCCAGTAAAGATGCCGAAACTCCTAAAGTCGTAGACGCTCAAGGGATCGCCTACACCAATGAGGAGATGGACGGTATCATCTCCAAGGCCACCCGTGTAATCTCCCCTTTCAAGCCCACCAACTACGACGGCGTCCACCGTTATGCTCCTGGCACAAAGGAGGTCACCGTCTCCATCATCGGCAATTCCTACTGGCCCAAAGTCATCGAAATCGAGCCTGGCACAACCGTGAAATGGGTAAATGAAGACGCCTTTACTTACCTCGCTGGCGAGTTTGCGGGCATCCACAATGCCATGAGTATCGGCGGCGATCTGGAGCCTTTCAGCACCCCGCTTCTGGCTCACGGTGAGTCTGCCTCCGTCACCTTCAACGAGCTTGGGGAGTATGAATACATGTGCGCGCCTCACCCCTATATGCACGGGAAAATCATCATTAAAGA
>CAZHQD010000064.1:0-15714 GCA_964533835.1 uncultured Puniceicoccaceae bacterium
CCCATGCGGCGTTTGGGATCGTGGCCAAGAAGCCCGGTTACGGCAGTATTGCCAAGCGCTACTATTACCTGAGGGCGGACTATCTCAATCTGCCCTATAAGATAGGGAAGACAGTAGGCCATTTCTTCCAGAGTCGGTGGGCGGTTGCCACTGGCCATGTTGGGCATTTCAGGACGCCAATTAAGGATATTCCCGATATAGACATCACTCCGTGCCAGGCCCATGGCGCCAATAATTTTAGTGAGGAGCTGTCCTGCCTTGCCCACGAAAGGCTCGCCCTGTGTTTCTTCATCAGCTCCGGGAGCTTCCCCGCAAAAGAATATCTTGGCATCGAGATTACCAACGCCAAACACTACCTTTTTCCCTTGGGCGATTCGGGCGTGCGCATTGCATACAGGGCAAGAAAGCACCTTCTCGCGGAGCCAGTTCCACTGCTCTTGCTTGGTCCCTTTCGGCAAAGTGAATTGGGGAGGAGCCGGGAAAGTCGCAGCGGGCGAGGCGGCAACTGGTTTGCTGGGCTGTGAACGCGCCATGGAATGATCGGTAGTCGTTTGGAGGGAGGAGAAAACAGGGGCGGCTGCAAAATCAGGCTTAGCCTGTGGCTGCGCGATGGCTTCGACTTTAGGTTTATCGGCAACATGGCTCAGGTGGGTGTCTCTCTTTCCGAGAAGCTCCAATATGGCATCACTTACGAATACACTGCCATCTCCCTCAAAGCGGCGACGCTTGAGTTCGGTAACGAGTGCTTCGAGGTGGGAACGCATAAACCTAGCCTACGACCAAGTTAATGATCTTTCCTGGCACATACACGACTTTTCGGATGGATTTGCCTTCCATGAAGGGAGCGGCCTTTACGTCGGCTTTCGCGAGGGTGAGGACATCTGCCTCCGGAGCTTCGGGATGGACGCGGAGCTCGCTACGGGGCTTGCCGTTGATTAGGAGGCCGATTGCTACTTCTTTGGCAACGAGAAGACTTTCATTCCAAGATGGCCAAGGAGCGTAGGCTACAGAAGGCTGTTCACCGAGGCGGCTCCAGAGCTCTTCACAAATGTGGGGCGCAAACGGGGCCAATAGCTGGACGAAGGTTTTGGCAGTGTCCTTGCTGAAGCTATCCACTTTCTGCAGGTGGTTCAGGAAGATCATCATCTGCGAGATCGCTGTATTGTAGCGGAGGCGCTCAATGTCTTGAGTCACCTTTTTGATGGTCTCATGGAGGAGCCGCAGTGTTTCATCGTTAGTCTCTACGGCTGTGGAAACTTTTGCGGAAAGCTTGCCTTCTTTGTCAATCAGCTCGCGCCAGAATCTTCGCAGGAAACGATGTACACCTTCAACACCCTGGGAGCTCCAGGGTTTTGCGTCTTCCAGTGGTCCCATGAACATCAGGTAAAGACGCAGGGAATCAGCTCCGTAGTTCTGGAAATAATCGTCAGGGTTTATGACGTTGCCACGGCTCTTGGACATTTTTTCGCCGTCTTCGCCCAAAATGATGCCTTGATGATAAAGGCGTTTGAAAGGCTCAGGCGTGGTGACTACACCGATGTCGTAAAGGAATTGGTGCCAGAAACGGGCGTACAGGAGGTGTAGAACAGCGTGTTCGGCGCCGCCCATGTAGAAATCGGGCACACCCCAGTAGCGCTCGGATTCGGATGAAATGAGGGCTTGAGAATTGGCGGGATCGCAATAACGCAGGTAATACCAGCAGGAGCCTGCCCACTGGGGCATAGTATTGGTCTCTCTGCGAGCAGGGTGCCATTCATCGCCGCCAGGTTTCGTATCGGAGGAGGAACGGGCTTCGCCTGTAATGCAGTTGAACCACACGTTCACCCATTCAGGAGCGTTGGCCAGAGGGCTTTCTCCTGTGCCAGCGGGTTTGTAGTTCTCCACCTTGGGCAATTCGAGTGGCAAGAAAGCTTCGGGCACAGGCAATGCGTAGAGAATCTTCGTGCCATCATTATAGCACACTGGCTCTTTGGGCATGAGCGATGCGACGGGGCCGTTGTTACTGCGCACGGCGCTGTAGGCATTTTCATCAACCCATACTATCGGGAAGGGCTCACCCCAGTACCGCTGCCTGGAAAAGAGCCAATCGCGCAGGCGGTATTGAACCTGTGATTTGCCAATATTTTTCGCTGCTAAGTCGGCGGTTATTTTTTTCTTAAAATCTTCAGTGTTCAGGCCGCTGTAAGCATCTGAATTTACCGCCACACCTGTTTCGCAGAAAGGCAGGGGCGCTTCTGTGTCTGCATTTTCCAAAGCAACGCCCTGCTTATTCACAACTCGGATCACGGGGATGTTGTGAACTTTCGCAAATTCATAATCACGTTCGTCATGCGCGGGCACGGCCATGATGGCGCCTGTGCCGTAACTCATAAGCACATAATCCGCTATCCAGATAGGCACCTTGGCGCCGTTAACGGGGTTGATCGCGAAGCTGCCAGTAAAGACACCAGATTTATCTTTGTTTAGTTCGGTCCTAGCGAGGTCGCTTTTAGATGCCGCTGCTTTGATGTAGGCCTCGACAGCATCCTTGCGGTCCGACGAAGTTAGTTTTGCCACAAACGGATGTTCAGGAGCGAGCACCATATAGGTAACGCCGAAGAGCGTATCTGGGCGTGTAGTATAGATGGTCAGCCTTTCGGAATGCCCATCTATTGCAAACTGCACTTCCGCGCCTTCGCTGCGACCTATCCAATTCTTTTGCTGGGTCTTTGTGGACTCAGGCCACTCGACGCTGTCCAAGCCAGATAGCAGCCTATCGGCATACGCCGTTATCCGCAAAACCCACTGGCGCAGAGCGCGACGCTCCACAGGGTGTCCGCCTACTTCGGAAACGCCGTCCACCACTTCCTCGTTGGCAAGCACAGTGCCGAGGGCAGGGCACCACCAGACTGGCCGCTCATCTACGTAGGCTAGCCCATGTTTGAAGAGCTGAAGGAAAATCCACTGCGTCCACCGAAAATAGTGTGGGTCGGTGGTGTTTATCTCACGATCCCAGTCAATGGCGGAGCCAAGTTTTTTAATTTGAGAGGTGAAATTGGAGATATTCTGTGCGGTGGTGACTGATGGGTGAGTGCCCGTCTTTACCGCATACTGCTCAGCTGGGAGACCAAATGCATCCCAGCCCATGGGATGAAGAACGTTGTGACCCTTTGCACGAAGATACCTGTCGAGAATATCGCTGCCCGTGTAGTTTTCACAGTGCCCAGCATGTAATCCTGCACCCGAGGGATAGGGAAACATGTCCAAAATGTAGTATTTTGGCTTTTTGGAACCGGTTGGCGCGTGGAAGGTCTTCTGCTTGTCCCAGAAGTCTTGCCAAAAAGCCTCTATTTTTACATATTCGTAATCTGCGACGTTGGTAGCCATCGGATGAAAAACACTCCTCAATGCCCATTTAGTTTCAAGGCGTCAACCCTGCTTTCCCCAGCAGGGATGTTCTTCTTGTTTGTAATACTGTTTGGAGGGTGCGCCACTTCAAGTAATAGCCATTATTCAAATTCGAGTGAGCTTAAACAAGGTTTCATTGATTTGCAGAATGCCGTTGTGCGAATAGATGTGCGGTCCGCGAGTTACGAAGCGGGGGCGCTCAGGAGTGTTCGAGGAGTCGGGAGCGGAGTAATTATGTCTGCCGAAGGGCATATACTGACCAACGCACATGTAGTGAACCCGAAAGCGGAAGAAATTGTGGTTACACTCGCTAATCTTGAGCGTGTTGATGCCCGCCTACTCGGGTGGGATCACTGGACTGATCTTGCCTTGATACAACTTGATATGGACAAAATTAAGAGCCGCAAACTCAGCTTTTCAGTGGCAGAATTTGGCGATTCTGAACAGCTCCTTCCCGGCCAAACCGTTTTTGCTGTAGGAACACCCAATGGATTGTCGCGAACAGTAACTAAGGGAATCATTTCCAATACAAAGCGCTATTTTGCCGCTAGCGACATGATAGAGGGCTACGAAACAGGTTACTTTAATACATGGCTACAAACTGATGCTGCAATTAATCCAGGAAATAGCGGTGGCCCATTGGTTACAGACAATGGAGCCGTGATCGGTATAAATACAAGAAGCTACTTGGGCGCAAATAATCTGAGTTTCGCAGTTCCATCATCAACGGCAAGGATAGTTATGGCAAAATTGGCTGAGGGCAGTGAAATTACCAGAAGCTACCTCGGCATTCACCCAGCTCCGCTACAGGATTTAGAGAACTTTTTCAATTTGGATGCTAATCAGGGTATGCTGATTGACCATGTGGACCCAGGCTCCCCAGCCGCAGAGTCAGGTATTAGGGCTGGGGATATCGTACTTGAGATCAACGGCAAGCAAGTAGATGGGCGCTACCCAGAGCAGTTACCAAGTTTACTGAACTCAATAGCGCAAATGCCCATTGGCACGAGAGTAGATTTTAAGATCAGGCGCGGCAGGGAAGATATTGCGGTACAAGCAATCACAGAAAGACTGGAAAGCCGCATGGGAGAGCAATACGCATTTCAGGATTGGGGGCTTTCTGTGCAAAAAGTGTCGCGCGCCATAGCTCGAGAAAACAGATGGAAAAGTGACGAAGGCTTCTTGGTGATGGGGGCACTCCCTGCCTTTCCGGCAGCCGAATCAGGGCTTCAAAGAGGAGATGTGATCTTGCGGATAAACAGGAACCCGGTAGAAACCCTCGATGATCTCAAGCGTATTTACGATGAGTTTACCAAGAATCAGGAGCGAGTGCTGATTGAAGTAAATCGTGGGCATCAAGTATCCTTTTTTATCATGAAGCCCTAAATGTCACCACTTAGTAAAGCATAAGCAATAAACAGGGTTGTTTTGCTCAAGATTGTACCGGCCTAATAGTAGGTATCTGTGGGGTATACCTTAGTTTATCAATTGACCTTTAGGCATATTGTGGGCATTATGTTAATTGGAAGGTAATTTCATTTATTATCTGCCTTCTAGAACTAACGTATATAATATATCATGAAAACTATAAACTACCGTACCCGAAAAGGGTTCACACTTGTCGAGATAATGATTGTGGTGGTGATTATTGGAATACTGATGACAATGATTACTAACGCATTTAAAATTGTAAGGTCAGCATCACAGAATACCGCGACTATAAACGACTTGAGGATTTTCGCGGGCGTTTTTGACACATATGCAATGGAGAATGGAAGCTTTCCAGCAGACGAACCAGCAGGTGAAATACCAGATGACATGCATCAATATTTCCCTGGAGGCGACCCAAGCCAATTCACCAAGCGTCCGCCGATTGGTGGTTCCTACAAGTGGGACTACTTCGGTGTGGGTAACGAGATCGAGGCTTCTGTTTCGGTTAGGGGCGCTATAGTGCCTGCAGATCAGTTATTATCATTAGATCAAAAATCTGACGATGGAGTTGCTGGCTCTGGTAATGTGCGCATTCTTGGCACTGACGTACTTCGCATAGTGGCATACGGAAACTAATACAGTCATTCTTTCAGAGCCGCAGAAGATTTTCTTCTGCGGCTTTTTTCTTTTGTTCCAGGTTACTTTGTAGCATCTTCACGAGATGCTACAAAATCATATTTTAGGGAGATTGTTATTTCTAGTTTCGTTTGTATTCGCCGGTTTGCTCCATGCTAATCTCCCAACTGTAGGGGAGCTATTTAGGGAGCGCGTAGGTACAGTTGTTTCAGTTCGCTATACCATACAGCGAGAAATTGACCGCCAGCCATCCAGTGCGACTGGCCTAGTTTACAACAGTTCAGGCATTCTTATTTTTCCTGAAAGCGCCTTCCCCGGCTGGGTTCCGCCTTCATGGATGAAGGATATAAAAGCCTTTTCACCAGGTGAAAGTGGTGAGGGCCGACCCGCTGAGTATCTTGGTCAAGATGTAGTTTCGGGGTGGCACTATCTGCAGGTCAAGGAGGGGCACAGGGATGGGCTAAAGGCAATTTCTGACTTTCCAGTAAGTAAGTCAGAGCTCGGAGAGACAGTGTGGGGTATTGGTGTGCAGGGTGAAGAATTCGATTACTATCCCTACCTTTTGCAAAGCATTGTCTCATTCTTTTACCGACTGCCCCTTAATCATGGTTTTGCCCAATCTGAGTTTGGTGTACCGGGTGGGCCAGTTTTTGATACAGAGGGAGCATTTATTGGTTGGGCACAAAACTCTTTTCCTTCAGAGCAGTCAATCTCCTTGGGCAGTGAGCAAATGCCGATCTCTATCAATAATTTCAGAGAAAGTAATAATTACTTAACCGCGCAGGAGTTTACTCGATTGGCAGGTAGAATACCTGAGAAGCCTACGGGGCAACCTCGGCCTTGGCTAGGCGTGAGTGGTATTCAGCCTTTGCCAAAAGATACCGCCGAATTTCTTGGCCTTTCAAATCAAGGCGCAGTGGTTCTGTCCGAAGTAATTGAGAATTCTCCCGCGGAGAATGCAGGGTTAATGAATCGTGATATCATTATTGCGGTAGATGGGGAGCCTTTGCCTCGGCTACGTCCGGACATAGTAGTGGTCGGTTATGTGGAAAAGTTGCTCTTGGGAAAGAAAGTCGGTGAAGCAATCCGGCTGACAATTTTGAGGGGAGATGAAAAGCTAGAATTGCCCGTTACTCTCGGTCAGGCGCCACGCCCCCTACGCGAAGCGGAAAGGATTTGGTTTGAGTCTATCGGATGCAGCTTCCGCGAGTTTTTGGTTTGGGACACTATTCCGCGTCGTATCAAAATATCTGACATTCAAGGAGTCGTAGTAACCTTTGTTAAGCAGAACAGTCTGACAGCCACCGCAGGTCTACAGAACGGTGACTGGATTATCGAAGTGGATGGGGTAGTGATGAGAGACTTTACCTCAACTCAAAAGGCTTTTGAGGCCGCTGTCTCAGATAAAGAAAGAACGGAGTTGGTACTATTGGTGAAGCGCGAAGCTGAAACGAAGCTACTCCGAGTGAAGCTCAAATAGGGCAAATAAGGAGCGTTTTTAATGCCTTGATAGCTTGGCTTCTCAGGTGCAGATTACATCAATGTTTACAGGAATAGTCGAAGAGGCACAGCCGATCCTATCTTTCACAGAGGGTGCTACCAGTTGGAGACTGGTTGTGGCAGCAAAAGCTGTTTTGAAGGATTTAGCCATAGGCGATAGTATCGCGGTCAACGGATGTTGCTTAACGGCAGTTTGTTTTGACGAGTCTTCGATAACCTTTGATTTGCTTGGTGAAACCGTGAGGCTAACAAGCTTCGCAAAGCTTTCAGCGGGCACCCTTGTTAATTTGGAGCGGAGTTTGCGTTTTGACGGCAAGGTAGGCGGGCATTTCGTGACGGGTCATATAGACGGACTAGGTGCGATTCACGAAATATTGCCATCTGGAAAGGATGTTCGTTTGACGGTATGTGTTGGCAGTAATCAACTCCGTTATTTAATCTATAAAGGGTCCATCGCAATTGATGGTATTTCACTGACCGTTGCTGAAGTGAATGATAATGATAGCACCTTTACTGTTTGGCTAATCCCCCATACATTAGAAGTCACCAACTTAAGGAATAAGCGTGCGGGCGATAGCGTAAACCTGGAGTTTGATCTGCTAGGGAAATACGTCGAAAGGCTTATGCAGCGGCGCGAGCAGCCGTAGAGGCACGACCTTATCTCTTAAGATTTTTAGACAAATGCTGGAGGCTACAGGTCACTAATTCGCCCATTGTTTTACATTTGTTAAAGAGGTCATTCTTATAATGTTCAGCCAAAGATGACGCTAACTGAAGCGTTTTTTCCTCGGTTGAGAGTTCGTCGCCCCGCATGGCCGCAAGGAGAGAGCCTAAGCGATCTTTGACAATTTGCGTGCGCCGATAAATGAGGGCTTGTTCTTCAAGCTGATACTGGCGGGCGGTGCTGGGATCGAGCAGGCGCGTGCAATAGTTTACCAACGGCAGATTGTCCTTGAAATACTGGGGTAGGTAGAAGTTTTTTTTGCCAGAATATGATTGCTGATCGAAGTCCATAGCGCGAATACGGATCTGGGCTTCTTCAAAATCAGGGGTCACATCTACCACAAAGTTGTATGGGCGCATATCACCTAGCAGGCGCACGAAGCAACGTTCGTTAAATTTCACCAACTCTTTGGCAAGGCGGATGGGTTTTATATTTGGGCTATCCAGCCATCTCGCTATGAATACATCACCGGGAACGCCTACAATATGCTCCTCGATCAACGTGTCTTTATTTGTGAGGTAGTGTATGCGGTTAGGAGAAAGTAAGTGTTCTAATTCTAGTCCGTAGATGCGGGAAGCATCCGCGCGCTTTACATAGTAGTAGTCCTGATTATCATTCCTCGCGTTGACAATACGGATGCGGAAAGGCCGTGAATTACCAAACGCGCAGTAGTCGATTCTATCAGTATATAAATGGTCCGTGCTAGAGTAGTCTCCTTCAGTCTTTAGCAATGCATAGAGGGCTGTAAGGGCACGGTTTAGGCGCCTCATGTCTTCCGAACGATAAAGCACAGTTTGCCAAAGGGTGTCTCGACCAGCAGAGTCATAGAGCGGCGCGGTTTCTTGCCAGTTCAAGAGAGTAGGGTAATCTACAGGCAGCGTAATTTCTCGATTGTATTGAGTTAGGTAGGCGCGAAGGGCATCAGAGACCGCATACGTCGGTTTCTTCTTTGTTGCAAAATGATCGTCTACAAAATCCGCCATAAATTCTTACGCATCAAATAGAGTTAAATCGAATCAAGGAATCAGATTGCAGGCATTATTGCAAGGAACGCACGATACTGAATGTGAACCCGTTCTAGTTCGCGAGTAACCCGATTGTGTAGGGTATGTTTAGCACTCAAGCCCTCTATATTTGATAAGTAGTTATTTATAAATCACAGATATGTATTTTTCAAAATACTGATAATCAACGAGTTGTGAATTATGATGGCCGACTTATAAAACGGAGCTAGGGCAGTTCTAGGACAATTTTCTTAACTATTTCGTCCAAAAGCTTGGGGTTGGCCTTGCCCTTGGTAGCTTTCATTACAGGACCCTTTAAGGCGTTAAGAGCCTTTTCGTTTCCTGCTTTAAACTCGGCTACAGCCTTGGGGTTGGCAAGCGCTGCTTCACGGCATAGGGCTTCGATTTCACCTGTATCATTTGATTGGCGAAGGCCTTTTTGCTCTACGAGCTCTATCGGTGGGGTACCTGTCTGAAAACACTCAGGAAAGAGCGTGCGTGCAATCTGGGTCGAGATTACACCATCGTCCACTAGCTTTACGAGCTCAGCGATGTGGGCTGGGGTGAGCTTGCAGGCCGAGAGGGGCATGGGGCCTTCGCCCTCAGTACCTGCCGCTGCAAGCTCTCTAAGTAAATCGTTGGCAATGAGGTTTGCGGCCTCCTTAGGCTTTCCACAAAGTTTTGCGCTTTCCTCAAAGAAGTTGCTTAAAGCGGTATCGGGAATGAGAACGCTAGTCACAGTATAAGGAAGGCCGTATTCGTCCTGATAGCGGCGTTGCCTGTCGAACGGAGCTTCCGGAAGGGTGCTGTGGATGCGATTCCGCCAATCGTTATCTATGCGGAGCGGGAGGAGGTCTGGGTCTGGGAAGTAGCGATAGTCGTGAGACTGCTCCTTGGACCGCATGCTTGTCGTTCGGTTTTCGTCTGCGTTCCAGCGGCGGGTTTCCTGGACGATTTCGTTGGCGCGGCCCTGTTCGCACAAGCGTATCTGCCGCCGAATTTCATATTCCACACCGTTGCGGACACCTGAAATGGTATTCAGATTTTTGATTTCCACTTTGGTGCCTAATTTAGCCTGACCCACAGGACGAACGGATACATTGGCATCGCAACGCATTTGTCCCTTCTCCATGTCGCAGTCAGATACACCTGCTTGAGTGAGCATCATGCGCAGGGCGGTTAGAAAGGCAAAGCACTCATCCGCGTTATGCATGTCGGGTTCGGTGACGATCTCGATAAGCGGTACGCCTGCTCGATTCAGGTCCACAAGGGAATCACGGTCGTAGTGGGTTAATTTGCCCACATCTTCTTCCAGATGGATACGCGTTAGTTTTACTTGGCGGTGTTCGCCCTGTATATTTCTTGCGGGTCCAGGGAGCTCTATCTCTACCAGACCACCTATGCAGATAGGCTGGTCATACTGGGATATTTGATAGTTTTTCGGGCTATCAGGATACCAGTAATTTTTGCGGTCCCATTTACAAACATCGGCAATCTTACAGCCAAGCATCAAGCCTACTTTGATAGTCTTATCGAGCGCTTCTTTGTTGAGTACAGGCAGTGCTCCAGGCAGGGCAAGCACTACAGGGTCTGTTAAGGTATTTGGAGCCGCGCCAAACTCGTAGGGAGCACGGGTGAACATTTTTGAAGCGGTCTTGAGTTGGACGTGAACTTCGAGACCGATTACTGCTTCGTAAGCCATTGTAGAAAAAGAAAGATTCGCTGTTTATATGGTAAGCCCTACACCCTAATTACATCTCCGAAATAGCGGCAAACTCATTCTTCAGAGCTGGGTAGAGGGCTCGGTAGCGTTTGTAGTGCTTGGCGTAGAGGGCTTGTGACTCCGTGTTAGCGTGCGTCGAATTAGTTGGCTGAATTGCTTGAGCGCAAGCGGTCGGCACATCGGGGTAAATACCGCACCCCACTCCTGCGAGTAGCGCCGCGCCAAATGCAGCCCCCTCGGTAGCATTTACCGTTGTGATTTTACAGCCATAGATGTCGGCCTGTAGCTGGCGCCAGAAGGGACTCGCCGCGCCGCCCCCACTGGCAATAATTTCTGTGGGATTGATGCCAAGTGCACGCATTAGCTCAAGTGAATCGCACATGCCAAACGTCACGCCTTCTAAGACGGCACGTGTGAGGTGGGCGCGTTTATGGCGCAGGGTTAGTCCCACGAAAGCGCCACGGGCCAATGGGTCGGGGTGGGGGGTTCGCTCTCCTGAGAGATAAGGGAGAAAGTAGAGGCCCTCACTGCCCATAGCGATAGTGGATGCCTCGGCTGTAAGATCGTTGTAGGAGACACCACTCGCCAGCGTGTCACGATACCAGCTAAAGCTGCCTGCTGCTGATAGCATCACACCCATGAGGTGCCACTTGCCAGGTACTGCGTGGCAAAAAGCGTGTAGCTTTCCTTGCGGCTCTACACGATACGCATCAGAGTAGGCAAAGACTACCCCACTGGTTCCCAGCGTGGCCGATACTATGCCATCACGCACAATGCCGCAGCCGACTGCCTGGGCCGCCTGATCTCCACCTCCCGCTATTACGGGTGTTCCTTCCAACAGCCCGGTCAACTCGGCTGCCTGGGTGTTTATTTTCGTGCTGGCGATGGGAGATTCCGTGACCTCGGGTAACCAAGTGCTCGGGATTCCTGTACCTTCGCACATTTCTTGTGACCACTTGCGTTGCGCCACATCCAGCAATGAAGTGCCGGAGGCGTCGGACACATCAGAGAAAAAGGCGCCTGTTAGGCAGTAGCGTATGTAGTCTTTAGGCAGCAAAATTTTGGCGCAGCTTGAGTAAACTTCGGGTTCATTTTCTCGTACCCATACTACTTTGGGTGCTGTGAAGCCTGGCAGAACTGGATTGCCCGTAAGTGCCAGCACCTTTTCGGCACCTATTGTTTTGGTGATGGACGCACACTGGGCAGCGGTTCGCTGGTCGTTCCACATAATGCAGGGTCTCAAGACGCGTCCTGATTTATCGAGCATTACAAGACCGTGCATCTGTCCTGTAAGGCCCACTGCTGCAATATTCTTTGCGCCCACACAGGATACCATTTCCTTACATGCCGCGATGGTTGCGCGCCACCAATCCGCGGGATCACTCTCAGCCCAAAGTGGTTTGGGTGTCTTGAATTCGTAGGCAGGAGCGCAGGTACGAACAACTTTTCCTGTGGGGTCAATCAGTACTGCTTTGGCGCTAGACGTGCCAATATCGAGTCCGAGTAGGTAAGGCATGGGCGGTATGGTTGAGGCAAAAACGTTTCTGGAGGCAGTAAGAAAAATAAAGGCAAAAGGCAAGAATTGGAGAGCCAGAGAATTCGGTTAAGATCACTCATTCTGGCCTGAGGTGCTGCTTCTACCGAGTGAAGAAGAAACGGCGGATGGCATGAGGTGGCAGAATGTAGGGTGCTTAGCCTTGTTAGCAATTCTTTTGAATGAGGTTAATGTCGCCGACTTCAGTGTTTGGTGATAGTGATAAGATCCAGTCGATAGTTTGGCAAAGGTCCTGGAGTGGGATCGGCTGCTGGTCAGGAAATCGTCCTTCTGTAATATCCATCTGAACTTCGGGTGTAGCCACATTTCCTGGGTTGATAACGGTAAAGCCAATTTTCTGATTACGATAGGCCAGCCGTAAAGATTGGATAGCGCCACGAAGGCCAAATTTCGATGCCGTGTTTGCTACTTCAGGTGTTGCAGACTGATCGAGCCCTGAAAGAGAACCAATAAATATCGCACGAGGGTTTGCTGTAAGAGTAAGGTTTTTTGCAATGCCTCGGGTAAGTTCGATTGGAGCAACTAGGTTTACGGCAATTACGAAACGAGTCTCTTCATCTGAACTGTCTTGAAAAGAAAATGAATTCGTAAAGGCATTTTTCTCCCAGACCCCACCTAGATAAAGAAACGCGTCTAGAGGGCGGTCGCCAATCGCATCACAGACTTTCTTGATTCCTACAGGTGTAGATATATCTGCATGAATCCACTCGCCGAGTTCTGGCTTAGTTCGTGATACCCCCACTACGCTATGCCCCTGATTTATTAGGTGACTCACAACAGATGCGCCGATTCCGCGACTAGCGCCAATGACAAGGAAGGTTTTCATTTCTTTGCTAAATGGGCGTTAGTACTATACCCGCTTTGAATCAACGGATATCTTTTTGAGTTTGCTTAGGGAGTATTTAGGTCGACTCATCACTCGCTGTGTCTTCTGGAAAGATGGTCGCTTGACGATTAGTTTTCTTAGGGGTGGTATCCTTGTGCAAATGTCTGGGTGGGCTTTTAATCCGGCTGGCAAGAGCAGCCTCTCGCTCCATTACAATACGGTCGCAAATCTGGCGGACGTGCATCAGTATCCACATGTGGGTACTGCTCCGCTGGGTATAGTCAGCCGGTCCGTAGGCGTGGACACGTTCATTTTGCAAAAGCATGTCGTTTTGGGCAAACTCCTTGGGGTTTTCTGGGTCGTAGACCGCGAAGCAGCGGCCTCCGTTTTTCTTCACGATAGAAAAAACAGGCACATCGCTCGGCCCATCTGCTATGTAAATCATGTTCTTGATTGGAATACGGCGATCGTCGGGGTCTATCTTGGAATTGACATCTATATCGGGCAGCTTGTTAGTGCCCTTGTTTATTTCGAAAATGAAGCGAGTTTTTATGGTGTTATCGACCATCATGCCTACTTGGGAAATTTCCCTTTTGTCTTCTATGGGAAACTCAGGTTGCAGGCCAAACCCAGGGGGTAATGGGGCTTCGATAAATTCACACCCATATATATTTTCGACGTAGGGAGCAATGGCACTACCCCGAATCATCTCGGCGATGCCTGTTGAGATGATGTAGTGTTCGAGTTGTAAATTGTGCTTTTTATATTCTGTCACAGAGCGCACTGCCTTTTGCAGCTCCGCAAAAAAAGTTGGCAACCCATCGTAGAATTTGAGTTGTGCACCGAGTTTCCTGAGGAGCTGGTTATTCAGGCCTTTCATTTGGCCTTCCCTTACGTAACTGAGTAAATGATTGAGGTAGATGGTGTCTCCCGAAACAATCATTCCTCGCTCGCGGTAAATAGAGGGCAGTGAGTTAACCTCTTTCCAAAATTGCTTCTCATTGATGTCAAAGTGTTTGAAGAGCGGAGACTGCATGTATCCGGGGATCAGCGTTTTATCGAAGTCCCAGATACAGGCTACGGTGTTTGGACGGTGCAAGGCAGTGGTGGAGGACGATTCTGGCATGGCGACGAGAAAAATTTTAGTATTTCACTGGACCTAAAAACTGTCACACTAGCAGGTTTTTCATGACCTTCCAGTCGTAAGGCGCCTAGACCTGTGTTACAATTTACAGGAGAAAGCCCTGATGGCGAAACTCTTCTACCATGCTAGACCTACCGGATGTTGCTCCATTTCAGAAACGCCTTGCCGAGCTCGACAAGGCGATGAACGCCCCTGATTTCTACAGCGATGGCAGGCGTGCGGCAGAGGTCGGGCGCGAACATCAGCGTGTTACGGAGATTCTTGAGAAGGCTGCTGCTTATCACAAGCTCTGTAGGGAATATGAGGAAAACAAGGCTATGGCGGAGGACGAATCGAGCGATGCCGATTTGAGGGCTATGGCAGAAGAAGAGCTTCCGGCGATGGAGAAAAAAATTGAGACGCTCTATAACGAAACATTGGAGCTCATGATTCCGCCCGATCCATCGGACTCGAGAAATACCATCATCGAAATCCGTGCGGGAGCAGGAGGGGATGAAGCATCGCTGTTTGCAGGGGATTTGCTGCGTATGTACTCGCGGTATGCCGAAACGAATGGCTGGCGTGTTGAGCCATTGGGCGCCAGCGAGTCCGAAGCGGGTGGCTTCAAGGAAGTGGCAATTCTTATTTCAGGACAAGATGTCTACAAGCGTTTTAAGTTTGAGAGCGGTGTGCATCGAGTGCAGCGTGTACCCGTAACCGAAGCAAATGGGCGAATTCATACCTCGACAGCAACGGTGGCTGTGCTTCCAGAGGCAGAGGAAGTGGATGTGCATATTGATCCAAGCGAGTTGGAAATCACTGTGGCGCGTGCTAGCGGACCTGGAGGCCAAGGCGTAAATACTACGGACTCAGCCGTACAAATTATCCACAAGCCCACGGGCCTAATTGTGAAATGTGCAGACGAGCGTTCGCAGCTCAAAAACAAAGCTAAAGCCATGAAGGTCTTGCGGTCGCGACTTTTGGAACGCAAACAAGAAGAAGAGCGCAAGAAGTATGAGCAGCACCGCCGCAGTCAGGTGGGCACGGGAGACCGCTCAGAACGCATTAGGACTTATAACTTTCCCCAGGGTCGGGTCACTGATCACCGCATAGGATTCACTCTCTATTCCCTGCCTTCATTTATGGAGGGAAATGTAGCTGATATGTTTGGTGCCCTGGAACGTGCGGATATGGAAAGGCGAATTGCAGCACTCACTGGACGCGAGACTCAGAGTAACGCCTCCGATTCAAGTGCGGAAGACGATGAGTAGCTCTAGGTAGATGCGATTACCCTGCATTCTTAAGCTTTTTCAACTGTCGCGAAAGTTTGCGCGCAAAATCATCAAACAACTCTTTGGTGTAGGCGAATCGTGTAGTGTCCGAGTTAAAAGGCGGGAAATCGCCGAAACTGGAGAGCTTTTCCTCACCGCTTAGGAGCGTCTTTCCTGTGGCATCTTCTAGAGTGTAGCTAAGCTCAATTCTAGCTGGGTAGATCTCTTTGATGATGCGAACGTCACTGTATTGAGAACCTCTCCATGGCTCAAATTCACCCTCTAAGTCCAATGCGGTGATGTTTAACGTGAGGATATGTCCACTGGGAATCCGCTTTGATGTGCGACTTTTAAGGTGGTCTTCGAGGTCAGCAAGAACGGCCTTGAGTGATTTTTCGCTTTTGCTGTCATCGTCATACGCATCTTTGTAGCTTTCCGGATTTACCCAGTTAACAACAACAATGCCCACTGCTTTCTCGGCCTTCAGTGGCAATACAGAACCCATCAAGCCGATGAGTACCAAACATAAAATAT
>CAZHQD010000065.1:0-4486 GCA_964533835.1 uncultured Puniceicoccaceae bacterium
TGCGGTATGTGCTGCCATGGCTGCGTCAACAACTAGGCAATGCCATTTTGCCCCGATGGGTGCTTACCGAAAGCGCCGTAGCTAACCCGCTGCCGCTGACTCGATTTCTGCCAGTGGTGGTGAGGGCCAACGAAGCGACTGGTCAACTTTTCGCCACCCCACTAACGCCCAATACCTCGGGAGATATGGTTACCGTATTAGGGACTCACGGCTGGGTGGAATTGCCCCCTGAAACAACATTGGCCGCTGGTACGCGGCTGCTTTTACACGAAGAAGCATGATGGAAGCTCCCACCAGTAATCTGCTAGCAAACAAACGGCTTGTGGACCCGCACAGACGGTGGATACACAAGCTGCGGGTGCAGCTCACGGATGCCTGCAATTTTCGCTGTTTCTACTGTATGCCCACAAACGCGAAATTTATGGCAGCAAAGGAACTGCTATCGGTGGAAGAATTGATTGGCATTGTGCGCCATTTAGTAGAGCTAGGGATTGATGAAGTGCGTGTCACAGGAGGTGAGCCAACTGTGCGGAAAGAGTTTCTGGAAATTGTACAACGCCTCTCGGAGTTACCTGTAGCAAAGCTCGGACTCACCTCCAATGGGTACCTGCTAAGCCGCTATTTACCTGAACTGAGAGCGACTGCCCTGCGCCATATCAATATAAGTTTGGATAGCCTGCAGCCCGACAAATTTCTGCAAATCACCCACTCAAACACGCACGAGAAAGTGATGGCATCCATACGGCAGGCTCGTGATCTGGGTTTCACGGTAAAAGTAAATTGTATCTTGTTTCGCGGCATTAACGACGACGAAGTGGCCGATTACGTACGCTTTTCTGCGGAAGAAGGAGTGGAAGTCCGTTTTCTGGAATATATGCGAATAGGGAGCGCCTACTCGGATAATCAGGACCGCTTCATAGCGGCACGCGAAGTCATTGACCGATTGAGGCAAGCTGGAATAGACTTGATGGCAGTGAGTGTGCCACGGGATTCAACCTCCTTTAACTTTACCACACCTGAAGGGGCTCGTGTGGGGTTTATCGCATCAGAGTCCCAGCCATTTTGCGGCAATTGTTCGCGACTTAGGCTATCTGCCACAGGCACGCTGCGGGCGTGCCTGATGTCCACTCAGGGGCTAAACCTGCGAGGCGTCCCGCAAGAAGAATTACCCCAAGTAGTGGAGAAGGTAATGCGAATGAAACCGATAGGGCGCATCTATGAAATCAAACAAGATATGCACAAGATAGGCGGCTAGACTATGACCCAACCGAACAAAAAACTAACCCATCTCGACGCTGAGGGAAACACCCATATGGTCGATGTGAGTGACAAGGAGACCACGGCGCGTAGCGCAACAGCGATTTGCGATGTCACGCTGGGAACGGCCATCCTCACACACTTGGAGAACAACGAGATCGTGCTGAAAAAAGGCCCTGTATTCCAAACGGCTATTCTGGCAGGCATACAAGGAGCAAAACAAACGCCCTACCTGATTCCGCTCTGCCATCCCATAGCCATTGAAAAATGTAAGATTACCATCCTGCCAGTGGATACCGCTACGGTGCGCGTGACCTGTATAGTGAGTTGCAGCGCGAAAACAGGCGTGGAGATGGAGGCGCTGACTGGCGCCAGCATCGCTGCGCTCACTCTATATGACATGTGCAAAGCAATGAGCCACTCCATCGTAATTGGGCCACTTCGCCTGCTGGAAAAAACGGGTGGGAAAAGCGGCGACTACCGAGCCAATGACTCTAATGAATAAAGCTGTATCCATCACTGGGCTCATTCTTGCGGGAGGCAAGAGCACACGCATGGGCAAAGACAAGGCGCTGCTCGATTTCCACGGCGTGCCACAGTGGAAATACCTGCGCCATGCGCTTGCGCCGTTTTGTGAGGAAGTATGGCTCTCGGTCACTCCTGAGACCGATACCACTCCGTATAAAAATCAAAAGATACTGACTGACACCGTAGGCCACGCAGGACCATTGAACGGCATTCTGACAGCGCTCCGCTTTAACCGTGATCGGGCGTGGCTTGTGGTGGCTTGCGATATGCCAAATGTGAATGGCGAAACACTGCGCAACCTCATCGAACAACGCCAGCCTGCCGGATTGGCGACAGCCTATGCGCACCCCGAATCGGGATACCCTGAGCCTATGCCTGCTATTTGGGAGCCAAACGCTCTTCCAATTATGGAAGACCTTCTTCAGGAAAAGCCAACGCCAGGGCCCATCGCCTTGCTAAAGCGCGCGGATTGCCATCTAGCCAAACCCAGAGACGCGAAAACACTAATCAACGTCAACACTCCTGAAGATTTTTCCCTCTGGGAAAAGAGCATGCCTGCACCCATCACAATAACAGTTAGCTATTTTGCCAAGCTGCGCGCGCAAGTAGGCAAGGATACCGAAGAAATCAAAACACGCGCCCGCACGGCTGCCGCTCTCTACGAAGAAGTGGAAATGCGGCATGATCTTCCTAAGCAAAAAGGCATTCTGAAGGTGGCCGTCAATGACACTTTTTGCGGATGGGAAACGGCTCTGAACCACGGGGACAAAGTGGTCTTTATTCCGCCCGTATCAGGAGGCTAACAATGAATGCACCCATAGTCCAATTCCTGCTTACAGAGGAGCCTATTCGAGCAGAGATGTTTATTAGTTTTCTACGCTCACCGAAGTATGGAGCCTACGTGGCCTTCGAGGGATGGGTGCGCGACCATAACGAAGGACGCTCAGTGCAAGGAATAACCTACGAGGCCTATATCGAGCTAGCGACAAGCGAGGGGGCGGCCCTATTGCGAGAGGTGACAATCAAGCATGGATGTGGAGCTGCTTACTGCGTGCATAGGATAGGCCATGTGGGAATCGGCGAGCCAGCCGTATGGGTTGGCGTAGCGGCTGCGCACAGGAAGGAGGCCTTTGCGGCGTGTTCGGAAATTATGGATGCCCTAAAGGCGCGTGTGCCCATTTGGAAGCACGAGCATTACAAGGATGGCTCAAACGAATGGCTAGGGTAGGCACAATTGCTAATAATCAACTCAATGGAAATAGTTCTAGCGCTGCCTGCATTTTTTCTAATCGCCCTACTCTATGCCTCAATCGGGCACGGGGGCGCATCGGGATACCTTGCCATCATGGCATTGATGGCGCTCTCGCCCGAGCAAATGCGCCCGACAGCGCTCACGCTTAACCTCTTCGTCTCAGCCGTTGGCAGTTGGTATTTTATCCAAAACGGCCACTTTGCGCGAAAGCCCTTTATTCAGTTGGTTATCTTTTCCATACCGATGGCATGGATTGGTGGAACACTCACGCCAGATATACAGATCTTCAAGTGGCTCCTGGGTATCACACTGGCTGCGGCGCTCATAAGGCTCCTGCTTCCCATAAAAGAGCCAGTGACTACTGCTACTCCAAACTTGCCGCGCATGGGCCTGCTGGGAGCAATCATAGGGTTTATGTCAGGTCTTGTGGGTGTGGGCGGCGGAATCTTCCTAACACCCGCTCTGGTTTTGCTCCGATGGGCGAATCTCAAGATGGCGGCGGCTCTCTCGGCTCCATTTATCTTCGTGAACTCCGTAGCGGGGCTGGTAGGGCAAATGCCAAGCGCCGACCAATTTATCCCGCATTTACCGTTTGTTATTGTGGCAGTCATCGGCGGAGGCTTTATCGGTGCGCGCTGGGGAGCGCTCAAGGCCCATAATCACCAACTACGCCTCGTCTTGGCCGCAGTCCTCTTTTTTGCGTCGCTGAAGCTATTTATTTCTTAGCTAGGCCTTGGGACGGTAGCTTGCCATCTTTTCTTCCACGGTATCAATTCGCGCGCCTCCTATCAAATCCACGCAATAGGGGATGGCAGGAAATACAGCAGTTAGGCACTCGCCGATTGCCTTAGGGCGACCAGGCAGGTTGACAATCAGCGTGCGCTTGCGAATGCCAGCCGTCTGCCTGGAGAGGATAGCTGTGGGAACATAGCGCAGAGAAACCGCCCGCATTTGCTCACCGAAACCGGGCAACAGCTTCTCACACACGGCAGCGGTAGCCTCGGGTGTGACATCGCGAGGAGCGGGGCCTGTGCCGCCCGTGGTGAGAATCAGGGAGCAGCCCGTTTCGTCCGCCCACTCGGCGAGTTTCCGGCTGATAAGCTCCAGCTCGTCGGGCACTATGGCATAATGCAACTCCCACGGAGAAGCGATAAACTCTCGCAAGAGGCGCTCCACCTCTCTACCTGGTAAGTCCTCATACTCCCCACGGGAAGCGCGATCCGAGACATTGATGATGCCGATTTTTAGCATGGGCTGAAACATAAGCTACCTAGCCGTTTGCCGTCAAATAGGCTTGTTAGCAATGCATTTACTATTCATCTTATCAACACCCCCCATTGATCATAATCCTCTTTGTTACGCTAGTGTTTGGTAAGGAAATAAGCGACTAGCCATGAAAACAACGGCCCCAAACATACTCTGGATATGCACCGATCAACAGCGCTACGA
>CAZHQD010000065.1:4586-10073 GCA_964533835.1 uncultured Puniceicoccaceae bacterium
GGATCGAATCCCTGTAGTGCCTACACGCAGTGGGTCTGGGAAAAGGCGAGGCGACGAGTGGAAACCCCTCTCCGCAAAGACAGCAAAGTAGTCCACGAAGGGATGCCCGAAGAGCTGCACCAAACGACCTTTTGCGTCGAGAAGGCAATTACCTTTATCGAATTAATGAAAGAGAAGCCCTACCCGTGGCTATTCTCAGTCAATATTTTCGACCCACACCCGCACTTCGACCCGCCCACAGTTTATCTGGAGCGCTATCTCGACCGCTTGGATGAATTGCCACTGCCCAACTATGTGGAAGGCGAGATTAGCGCTAAACCGAGGCATCACGCTGAAACACGGGCCAAGCAGGCAAAATCTGAATACGCTGATCTCTCTGAAAGAGACCATCGCCTGATTCGCGCCGCATACTACGCCATGGTGGACCTAATAGACGCACAAGTAGGGCGCCTCTTGACTGCCCTGGAAGCCAGTGGCCAGCGCGATAATACGCTGATTATTTTCATGTCGGACCACGGTGAGTTATTGGGAGACCACGGCCTGTGGCCCAAAGGGCCCTTCCTCTACGATTGCTCCACGCGGGTGCCACTGATTTTCAATTGGCGTGGGAGAATAGTGGGGAATCGGCGGGTATCAGGCCTGGTGGAGCTAACGGATATCGCGCCCACATTGCTGGAGGCCTGCGGCTTACCCAAGGAACCTGCCATGCAAGGCCAATCGCTCTGGCAACAGCTCACTCAGGCAAATGCCACTCTCGACCCTATCCGCGAAGACATCTATTGCGAGTATGCCAACTCAAACCCGCACACTCCAAGCATTTACCTAAACATGGTACGCACGGCTACACACAAGCTCATTGCCCACCACAACCAGCATGAAGGCGAGCTTTATGATTTGGTAAATGACCCAGGTGAAAACCGCAATCTCTGGAATGACCCTGCAAGCTTGCCACTGCGGGCCCAAATGCTCTCCCGTCTAGCCGCCAGAATGGCCTTCACCGCCGATCCAATGCCCCCACGAGTGGGAGTATATTGAGGGCATTAACGGTTTCACGGAAGCCCTGCTTTAGCAGGCGAATACTGAATGCTATTTTGTTTACCTCTAAAGCCATCAACAAAATCCTAATCCTATGTCTCTACGAATTGCATTGCTCGGCACTGGTTATATGGCCGGCGTTCACGGAAAAAATCTAGCCGCCCTTGAGGGTGTATCCGTAGTGGCCGTATGTGGCACTAGCCTGGATAAGGCAAAGGAGTTTTCAGCGAAGCAACTTGGCGGAGCAGCTGCAGCCTATGCGGATTTTGCCAAGATGCTGGCATCGGAAAAACTGGATGGCGTAGTAGTCACGCTGCCGCCATACGCCCATAGCGGACAGGTGGAGCTGGCAGCGGCAAAGGGGCTGCACCTGCTGATCGAGAAGCCGATTGCGCTGACAGTGGAGCGCGCCGAATCTCAGGTTGCCGCGTGCCAAAAGGCGGGCATAGTCACTCAGGTTGGGTATCACTTGCGTTTCAGCCCGATAATTGCCCGATTGCGTGAGCTCATAGCCAGCGGGGAGGCAGGCTGCCCTACCCTCTTCAACGCGCAATATTTCTGCAATAACCTGCATGGCCCATGGTGGCGGGATGTGAGCAAGTCTGGTGGGCAGGTTTTTGAGCAGTGCATCCATCTCTACGATATGGCATTGCACCTCTTCGGCCCCGTGAACAAGGCAGTGGGCGAACTGGCCAATCTGACACACACCCATCTGCCAGACTACACAGTGGAAGATACCAGCGCATCGCTGCTTACCTTCCAAAATGGCGCCATCGGCAGTATTGTGGCATCCAACTGTGCCATTCCATGGAGTTGGGACAACACCTTTACGGCGATTTTCGCGAACCTTACGGTAAAGTTTTTTAGCGCTAGCAAAGCAGAGCTTACCTTTACCAAAAATGGAGAGCCGAAAAGCGAGCTTATTGAAACCACTGAAAATCCCTATGCGCTTTTGGCTAAAGACTGGGTAGATGCCATACGCGAAAACCGCAAGACGATTGCGCCTATAGAAGATGGGCTAGCATCTCTAAAACTGGTGGCTAAAGTGGTCGGCAGGTACTAAGCAGAAAATGGCTCTGTAGTGACCGTAACTAATAGGGTAAGGCACAGAGGGCTTGACAAAATCACACACGAGTGTGATTACTGGTAGTCCTAGGTGTTTCCATGCACATACTACTGACTACGACCTCCTTTCAGGATACCCCCGGAAGCCATCACGATTTGCTCGCCCAGACGGGTTGGAAAATCACTCGCGCGCGCGGTCCGCTGCCTGAAGCAGAGATGCTAAAACTGGCAGGCGATTTCGATGCCTTTCTCTGCGGAGATGATGCCATCACCGCTGCTGTGCTGGACAAGGCTCTGCCACGCTTGAAAGTCATTTCCAAGTATGGCATCGGGGTAGACAAGATAGACGTGGCCGCCGCAACGGCACGCCAACTGCCCGTGCTCTTCTGCCCGGGAGTCAACCATACCACAGTAGCCGAGCACACATTCGCACTGCTGCTGGCGTTGGTAAAGAATCTCGTGCCTAGCGTGAATGCCTCCGCCGCAGGCCAATGGAAGCGCCAGACAGGACGCGAAATCCTGGGCAAGACCATTGGTATTGTGGGCCTGGGGCGTATTGGTAAGGAGACTGCCATCCGCGCAAGGGCGTTTGGCATGAAGGTGCTGGCATTCGATAAGTATTTCGACGAGGCCTTTGCCAAAGCGCACGAGATTACACGAGTGGACGGGCTTGCCACCATCTTCCGCGAGTGCGACATCATTTCGCTCCACACGAATTTGACGGATGAGACCCGCCACATGGTGAATGCCACCACCATAAAGACCATGAAGAGCGGCGCTATTCTTCTCAACTGCGCGCGCGGGGAACTAGTAGATAGTGAAGCCTTGGCCGATGCGCTAAACAGCGGCTACCTGGGTGGCTACGGAGCCGATGTGCTGGATGAGGAGCCACCTTCGCCTACTCACCCACTCCTAAAAGCAAAAAACTGCATAGTGACTCCGCACGTAGGTTCGCGGACGCACGAAAGTGTGCAACGCCAAGCCACGATGGCTGTCCAGAATCTTATCAATGCCATGAAGGGCGAGGCGCCACTGGCACAAGTGAACCCAGAAGTAAAAGTGAAGCGACACGTCTAAGCACAACGCACCATGAGCGAGCAATTTTACATAGTTCCAGAAGCGGCCCACAATAAATTGGTAGCGGCAGCCTATCAGCACCGCGGCTACGATGCTGCCGAAGCGGAAGCGGCGGCGAAATTTGGGGCATACGCCACGAAGCACGGCATCAGAACGCACAATGCGCTGAAAGCGCTCCATCTGGATCACCTCTTCGGAAGCGGATCGGGCGGCTGCGTGCCCAGCGCGCAGCTCGTAAAGAAGCCTTCCCGTTTCTCCGCCAGCGCGGTATGGGACGCACAAAAAAAGCTAGGCCAGGCCGTGGCGCTTGAAGCCATGGAGGAGGCCATTCGCCTGGCCGACAAGTTTGGCATAGGGCAAGTGAGCGTGGATAATGCCTTTCACTACTTGTGGGGAGGTGGCTATGTGATGGATGCCGCCAAGCGTGGCTACATCGCCTACACGAACTGCACCGCTGCGCTTGCCGAGGTTGTGCCATTTGGTGGCAAATACCCCACCCTAGGCACGAATCCCCACAGCTGGGGCTTCCCAACTACGGAGGCGCTTGGCTTCCCTATTGTAATTGACTGGGCCACGAGCGTAGTGGCTATGGGCCGTGTGCAACAACTGGCGCGTGAAGGCAAGCAACTGCCGCCCAACTGCGCCGTGGACGAAAATGGCGCTATCACGACCGATCCCAACAAAGCAAAAGCGCTCGTCCCGTTTGGCGCGCACAAGGGCTACGGCCTCTCCCTAATAAACGAGATTGTGGCAGCCTTCATCGGCGGGTCGTTGCCCACTATCCGCAGCCGCTGGACACGGGATACCGAGAAACACACACCGTGCTTCTATTTCCAAGTCATCCATCCCGATGCCGTGAGCGGGGGCGCTTTCGCGCTTGGGCGCAATCAGCAAGAAAATATCCGCGAAGTGATCAAGGATATCCTAGGGCACGGCAATGAAAGCTGTATGCTGCCTGGCCAGCCGGAGGCTGCATTTGCCAAACGCTCCGAAGCAGCAGGTGGCCTGCTCTTTTCTGCCGCTGAAGTTGGCGCCTTCAATGAGATTGCCGCCGAGTGCGGTCTGCCCGCATGGGACCTCTCTTCTCTTAAGCAAGAAACCAACAGCTAATTTTTCCACCTATGCTACCCGTAAAACCTGCCAGCGCTTGCGCCTACGATTGCGTCTCCCTTGGAGAGATTATGCTCCGCCTCGATCCAGGCGAAGGGCGAGTCCGCACGGCCCGCCAATTTACGGTATGGGAAGGCGGCGGTGAATACAATGTGGCGCGCGGGCTTCGCAAATGCTTTGGTTTGCGCACTGCAGTAGTAACGGCTTTTGCTGACAACGATGTCGGCCACCTGATTGAGGACTTTATCATGCAGGGCGGCGTGGACACGCAGTTTATCCAGTGGATCCCATATGATGGAGTGGGCCGTACTGTCCGTAATGGGCTCAATTTTACCGAGCGTGGCTTCGGCATTCGCGGGGCAGTGGGTATCCCCGACCGTGGGCATACGGCTGCCTCTCAAATGAAGCCCGGCCAATTCGACTGGGAGAATCTCTTTGGCAAACTGGGCGTTCGCTGGTTCCACACGGGAGGCATCTTTGCCGCACTCGGTGAGCACACGGCAGACGTGGTAATTGAAGCCTGCCAAATCGCAAAAAAATACGGCACGATTGTAAGCTATGATTTGAATTACCGCCCCTCTCTTTGGAAATCCATTGGCGGGCAAAAGAAGGCGCAGGAAGTGAACCGTAAGATCGCTCCCTTTGTGGACGTGATGATCGGCAACGAAGAAGACTTCACGGCTTGCCTGGGCTTTCACGTGGAAGGTGTGGATGAAAACATCTCCAGCATAGAGGTGGACAAGTTTAAGAAAATGATCGCGCAAGCGGTCGCGGCCTTCCCGAATTTCAAGGCCACCGCCACTACGCTCCGCGTAGTGCGATCCGCTACCGTCAACGACTGGAGCGCCATCTGCTGGCACGACGGCCAATTCTACGAATCCAAACAATACCCTGCTCTGGAGATCTTCGACCGGGTAGGTGGCGGGGACAGCTTTGCGAGCGGCCTGGCCTATGGGTTCCTTTCGGCAAACGATCCCCAAAAGGCAGTGGACTACGGGGCAGCGCACGGAGCACTGGCTATGACCACACCGGGAGATACCTCCATGGCCACAAAGGCTGAAGTGGAAAAACTTATGGGCGGCGGCGGCGCACGTGTAATCCGCTAAATTAATTCCTTAAAAAAATACCTCACATCCATAACCCAATGGCTAATTCTTATCTTTCACAGTTATTTGATCTCACGGGCAAAGTAGCCGTAGT
>CAZHQD010000065.1:10173-15574 GCA_964533835.1 uncultured Puniceicoccaceae bacterium
CAAACCAAGCAGGCTCAGAGGCTCTATCACGACTACGCCAAAGACCTGCCCATTATAGACTACCACACGCACTTGCCGCAGCAGGAAGTGGCTATAGACAAGCGTTGGCGCAATCTGTTTGAAATTTGGCTGGGAGGCGATCACTACAAATGGCGCGCTATGCGCTCCAACGGGATTGCCGAAGACTACTGCACGGGCGGCGCGCCAGAGTATGATAAGTTTCTGGCCTTTTGCCGCACGGTGCCTGCCGCACTTCGCAACCCACTCTACCACTGGAGCCATCTGGAGCTTAAGCGGTATTTCGGCATAGATACACTTATCAGCGAAAAGACTGCTCCCGATATCTGGGAAAAAGCTAACGCGCAACTGGCAGCCCCTGATTTCTCCGCAAAAGCGATTCTAGGCCGCTTCAAGGTGGCAGTCGTCTGCACGACGGATGATCCCGCTGACACACTTGATTACCACAATCAGATTGCCGCCTCTGGTCTGCCTACGCTCATACTGCCTACCTACAGGCCAGACAAAGCGCTTACGGTGGATAATCCAGCCGTCTTCAATCCATGGTGCGACCGCTTGGCCAAGGCTGCCGATATTGATATCAGCTCCTTTACAGCGCTCATCTCCGCATTGAAAAAACGGCACGCTGATTTTCATGCAGCAGGTTGCCGCCTCTCCGATCACGGGCTTGAGCGTTGCTACGCCATTGCTGCCAGCGATTCAGAGCTTTCCGCCATCTTCACCAAGGTGCGATCGGGTCAAGCCGCCACGCCCGAGGAAAAGGAGAAATTTGCCAGCGCCATCATGCTGGCCGTTGGCCGCTGGGACGCTGAAAAAGGCTGGACTATGCAGCTTCACCTAGGGCCAATGCGCAACAACAGCACGCGCCTGTTCCAGAGCAAGGGACCCGATATCGGATGCGATTCTATCGGAGACACCCCCCAAGCCTTTGCGCTTTCCCGCTTCCTCGACAGTCTGGACAAAGACAACCTGCTGCCCCGAACGGTTATCTACAATATCAACCCCGCCGACAACTACGTGATGGGAACGATGATTGGCAATTTCCAGGATGGAAGCATCCCAGGCAAAATTCAGTTTGGCAGCGGCTGGTGGTTCCTTGATCAAAAAGAAGGCATGGAGTGGCAGATCAACGCCCTCTCCAATCTCGGGCTGCTCTCCCGATTTGTGGGCATGCTGACGGACTCCCGCAGCTTCCTGAGCTACCCACGCCACGAGTATTTCCGCCGCATCCTGTGCAACATCCTCGGAAAAGACATGGAAAACGGCGAAATTCCGACCGACTACGATCTCGTGGGCGGCATGGTGCGGGACATTTGCTATTACAATGCCAAGCGCTACTTCAATTTTGGCATCCATCCAAGCTTCGGATAAAAATCACCCTTTACCTCAAAATATACCACTATGAAAACAGTTAGAATAGGCATCGTAGGCGTTGGCAATATGGGCACGGGCCACGCTCATCAAATAATTGGCGGAAAGATTCCAGGACTGGAATTGACTGCCATTTGCGATGTCAATCCAGAGCGCCTCAAACAGTTTCCCAGCGTGAAGCACTTCGCCCACAGCGGCGAGATGATCCGCTCTGGAGCGATAGACGCCATCCTGATTGCTACCCCGCACTATGACCATACTACCATCGGCATAGATGCGCTTGGACAGGGGCTGCACGTCCTTGTGGAAAAGCCACTTTCCGTACACAAGCTGGACTGCGAACGCCTCATTTCTGCCTACGAGAAGCGCCCCAAAAAGGACCAAGTCTTCTGCGCCATGTTTAACCAGCGCACAGACCCGCACTACCAGAAAATCCGCCAGCTAATCCAGGCAGGCGAGCTCGGCCAGATCCGCCGAATTACCTGGAATATCACCGATTGGTTCCGCCCGTATGCCTACTACGCCTCAGGCGGTTGGCGTGCCACTTGGGGTGGCGAGGGCGGCGGCGTACTCCTCAACCAGTGCCCGCACAACCTTGACCTGTGGCAGTGGATGTTTGGCATGCCCAAGCTGGTTCACTCTTGGTGCAAATTTGGTTTTTACCATGACACCATCGAAGTCGAAGACGATGTGACAGCCTATCTGGAATACGAGAACGGCTGCAAAGGTGTCTTCATGGCCACAACTGGTGAAGCGCCAGGCAGCAACCGTCTCGAAATCATGGCGGAGCGCGGTAAACTCGTCTTTGATGCCGCCGACGGTAATGGATTGAAATGGTGGCGCAATGAAGTGCCCACAACTGAGTTTAGCAAGACCACCAAGGGCTCATTCAGCAGCCCGGAAAAATGGGAAGTGAAGATTCCGATAAACGGCCGTGGTGAACAGCATAACGGCATCTTGAAGAACTTCACCAATGCCATCCTTAACGGCGAAAAGCTCACGGCGCCAGCCGAAGAAGGCATCCATTCCGTAGTCTTGGCTAATGCCATGCTCTACAGCACATGGACAAACCAGACGGTCCACCTTCCGTTCGATGGCGCTGCCTATGAAAAGCACCTCAAGGGCCTCATAGCGAATTCCAAGCTGGTTAAGAAGGCGGAAGTCGCCGCGCCGGCAGCCGACTTCAGTCAGTCTTTCAAGGCCTGAACCAAATAACTTCATTCAAAAAAAGCCGCACTTCCATGGGAGGTGCGGCTTTTTTGTTGAATAGATTAAAGGCTTACAGGAGCGCTCGCGGGAGCAGCCTGCGATTTGGGCAGAGTGCTCAGTATCGAATTAAGTGCCCGCATCAGGGCTTCGTCCTCTCGGTAGTAGCCGTTGACATCTCGGCGGGACCATCCGCGCCAGACTAGCTTTTGTCCTTCGCGCTGCACAATATCTACGATGAGCGTGCCCTTGTTGTTCGACTCAACCTCGAAACGAGAAAAACCACGATAGGGCGAGCGCCAGCGTTCCACACCGTAGCCCCAATCAATCGTTTCACGTTGCGATAAAATATGCCCGCGCAGGGTGACCTGCAAATCAGCGGATACTGGCGTGGTTTCACGATACCCCATACCAACCATGGCGGCACGGAGAAGCTCGTTCATCTGATTGATTGTGGCAGGGCCGACGGGCGGATCGGATAAAGGCGCATCCAGCGGCACAGGCATAATCGCAAAAGTGGCATAACCTGTAAAATCCACACTCGGGTCCGCTTCACCCACAGCCTTGGGCATGGATTGGCACCCGGCCGAAAGGAGAACCGCCAGCAAGCACAAACCTGTGAGGAGACTTTTCATAGGGCTTATAACACTAAAGTGTAAGATAGGTGCGCCGAAGCGCAAGCAGAGCAGCGTGTTGTAACAATAGGTGCGGCTCTAGCGCAAGGATACGGGCTTGCCTAGAATTTCAGCCATGATGAAGGCGCGTTTGATGCTATCCTTGTCTCGAAGCTCACTCTGTAAAATCGCACGTCGGTCTCCCGCGTCGGTCACTTTCTCCTTGGTAATGGCGTAGGCGGATGCGGCAGCAGCAGCGCTCCTTTGGCTATCGTCCATCTGAGCGCCTTGAGCGGCGCGAATGGCTTCGAGCCGCGCCAGCAAATCCTGTGAAACACTGGAGGAATCTTGAGACGCAGCTGAAAAGGTAGCCGTGGGAACAGGAGAAGCCAGCGCGGGTTGTACCAAGACTGGCTGCGGAATAGGTTCTGGCATGGCGGGAGCAGGCTGCACGGGCCTTGGCGTTTCCTGCTGTGTATTCATGGGGCGCGTATTTTCGGTCTTGCGCTCCATGGGCCGCACATCCTCTTCCTTGGCGGCCTCTTGGGCAGCCTCCTGAACCTCGCGCATTTTCTCCGCAATTCTGCGGCGAATCTCCTCCTGCAAGCGGCGCGCTCTTTCTGCAGCGGCGGATTCCTCCGTATCAGATGGAACCCCCTCTTGCAGCTCTTGCTCGGCCTGTTTCTTCCTTGAGTTAACGAACCACTGAGCAATGAAATACAGCGCAAGGAATATCAGTGGGGATATTTCTTCCCACGATATTGCCAGCGGTATAATGCCCGTGAGTGTGCTCATTGAAGATGAATCCTGTTACCTAAGCCTTAGAGCGTGGACTTAGCTTCGCCAGGGCCAGCGATTGAGCGACGCATATCGGTGTCGGACTCCATGTTCTTTAGCTTCATGTAATCCATGATGCCAAGATTTCCCTTGCGGAAAGCTTCTGCCATGGCGAGCGGAACTTGGGCCTGGGCTTCGACTACCTTCGCCTGCATCTCTTGGACGCGCGCTTTCATTTCCTGCTCAGAAGCTACGGCGGCAGCACGGCGGATTTCCGCTTGGGCCTGAGCCATATTCTTATTAGCCATGGCCTGAGATTCTTGGAGCTTGGCGCCCACATTGTCGCCTACATCCACATCCGCAATATCAATGGAAAGGATTTCAAAGGCGGTGCCATTATCCAAACCGCGATTGAGCACATTCTTAGAAATGGAGTCAGGATTTTCCAAAACCCACTTGTAGCTTTCGGCGGAACCGATGGTGGTCACGATACCTTCACCCACACGAGCGATGATGGTTTCTTCTTGAGCGCTACCTACGTAGCGGTCGAGATTGGAGCGCACCGTTACTCGGGCTTTCACTTTTACCTGAATTCCGTCTTTGGCAACAGCGTCGATTGTAGCACGCCCGCTATTCGGAGCAGGGCAGTCAATCACTTTGGGATTGATGGAGGTGCGCACAGCTTCGAGAACGCTCTTGCTGGTGCCCTTTGTGGCGAGATCTATCGCGCAAGCGCGGTCCCAGTTAAGCGTGATGCCTGCTTTCTGTGCATTGATGAGGCTCTGGATGGTTTGCACCACGTCGCCACCGGCGAGATAGTGTGTTTCAATATGGTCCACCTCAAGGTTGATACCCGCCTTTACCGCCATGATGCGCGCGTCCACAATCAAGGAGTAGGGCACGGACCGAAACCGCATGGCAATAAGCGTGAGCAAGTCAACAGGCGCTTGGGCCAGCTTGGCACGAAACCATGTGCTAAAGAACTGCCAGATGATTATTACAAAAACAAAGGCGACAATAATTACCCCGATGGCGAGGATAACGGGAAGAGAGACGGCAAGCGTGTTCATGGCGTTCAGTTGGGTTTTAGTTTAGAGTCAGAATAAAGCGTTATAGGTATAAAACAGTCCGAGAGGACACTTAGTCAAGGTTCAGGTTCTATCTACAGTGATTTTATAGTTGTCAAAGGCAACGATTTTAACCGATTCACCGCGGTCCACAAAGCCGGTTCGTGATTTAGCCTCATAGCGCGCGCCATCCACCTCCACATAGCCGCCCGGGGCTAGAGCGGTGGAAGCCACACCTATCTTTCCTACGATATCGGGTGGGGTCACTTGCTGCACGCTCTGGCTCTTAATTACAGTGCGGTTGACGAAGCTCTTCGCAAACGGCCCTTTGGTGAGCACCTTTACCTC
>CAZHQD010000066.1:0-14102 GCA_964533835.1 uncultured Puniceicoccaceae bacterium
GGCCACACCGTCTATGTGGACTTCACCGCACGCTGGTGTGCCACTTGCCAGACGAATAAGGCCATCGTCTTCGGCTCTCAGGAAGTCCTGCAAACTTTCCGCAAAAATAAAATCATCGCCCTTAAGGCAGACTGGACTTCTCCCGATCCGCGCATAACTGCCGAGCTCAAAAAATACAACCGCGCCGCCATCCCTTTCAACATGGTCTATAAGCCAAACCTCGCAGAGCCTATCTTGCTTCCCGAAGTACTCACGCCATCTATTGTTCTAGATGCGCTAAAATAATTACTGCGTTACTAAAATCAGACGTTAGCTAATTGTAAACCAAAACTCTCACGATTGTGACGGAGAAGACTCAATAATTTCTTTGCACATTGGCACGGAGAATGTTACAAAATGTCAATCCTTCAAACGAAGGTGTCTAATCCAACTCAGAAAATAACGCTTAACTAAATCGAGCCATGCCAAAAGAAACTGTCAAAAAGAAGGTTACTACAAAGAAAGCTGAACCCGTAGCTCCCGTTGCGGTACCCGTCAAGAAAACCGCCGCCAAGGCAGCAGCGCCGGCGCCCGTCTCGCCTCCCGCTCCCGTGAAGGCCAAAGCAGAGCCCGCCAAGAAGGCACCTGCCAAGAAAGCGCCAGCGCCTAAGGCAGAGAAACCAGCTGTCACCAAGTCCTCCAGCGCAAAAACCACCATCGTTGCCAAGTTCGACGCTGGCTTCGGCAACAGCCTCTTCTTGCGCGGTGAAGGCGCTGGCCTTGGGTGGGACAAAGGCATTGAGATGACTTGTGTCTCCTCCGACGAATGGTCCTACACCGTGGACGGCGCAAGCGGCCCGTTGGCCATCAAGGTGCTCATCAACGACACCACTTGGTCCTCCGGTCCAAACATCGAAGTGCCAGTTGGTCAGACAGTCGTTTTTACACCTACGTTTTAGCAACGCTTACGGGCGCTCTGGGGTGTCCTAAGAATCCTTTGTGTGAGCCATCAACCGCTCTGCTAATGCACGAGCGGCTGATTCTCGGTCTTGCGGCAATGCCAATACCGTTTCGCGCGGTATGGTTATTAGTCGGCACTGTAATCGTGAGAAGGGCTTTGGTACCCAAAAGCGGTCCCAGCTCTTCAGCCGCCACCCGCACTTCTCTGAGTAATCTATTGAGAGAAAGAGCAAGGGTGCCTTGGCCTGTCGTGCCAGCATGACTGCCCCTTCCTTAAAATCGTAGCACGGCCCGCGCGGGCCGTCGGGCGTTATGCCAATATCCGATCCGCTCTTGAGCTCAGCCAAAAGCTCGCGTGTGGCCGTGAAGGATCGCTTGCTGCTGGAGCCCCTCACGGCTTCCATTCCCAGCATCCTAAAGAGTGCGCTCAGCCACGCTCCGTCCTTGCTGGCGCTCACTAGGCAGACCAGCTTGCGGCCCGGAACAAATCGCTTGTAGGCCTCGCCCACCGTGAACAGCCTGTTATGCCACATCAGGCATACAAATGGCGGCTCCTGCGCCTCCATGGCCCGAATATCCTCATCGCTTACTTCGAGCCGAATCGTGGCATTCCATAGTTTTATAAGCCCTGCCAGTGGCCACAGCGCCAGCCGTTGCCAAAAGTTTAGCTCTTTTGGCACGGCGTTCATTACTGGTGGTATTGGCTCCGTCATTACAGCGCTTATTCGAGAAAATTCATTTATGCCTGCATTCGAAAGTCTGCCCTTATTTAGATAAAAAGCGAACGAGTGATGTTGTTGGCAAGGGTGGCCAATCCGCTGGGGTGAATGTGCAGATGCCTTCTGCCGCCGCATTGGCAGTGGCCCAAGGCATTGCCGTCAGCAATGCCTCCGTTAGCTTCTTGCCATGCAGCATCCCGTGTAGCAATCCTCCCCAGAGCACATCGCCTGAGCCTACGGGGGATACTTCCACTACTTTTTGTGGCTCGATTTTGAAAATCACTCCATCGGCGCCCACACCCATCACGGCGCCAGCGCCATTCGTTACTACCCAGCTCTTTACGGGCGAGCTCTGCTTCTGCCCCAGCAAATGCCGCCGCATCGTACTAAGGGCTACCTTTTCCCCTACTAAAAGCGAAAACTCTTTGCGGTTTATTTTAATTACTTCCAAAGGAAGCCCTACTGACGCTTTCAAAGGTGGCCCGTAGGTATCCACTCCCAATGTTAGCCGTTCGGCATTGCCTTTCACAAAACTGGCCCACCGCTTGGCCAGCTCTTCATTCCATCCCGGCACGCTTCCGCAGAGAGCCACTCCGTCGCCCGTCTCCGCCTGCTTCTCAATCCAGTCTAGTGCCTCACTCCATGCCTGCGCGCTTATGGGCACATCTCTGCCCAAATAGGTCGTCTCTGCCTTCCCTGGCACGCGCACCACCCAGCCACTGCGCGTCTCTCCTTCCAGCTCAAAATGCCTCGTGGCAAACTTCTGCCCCGTCAGCCACTGGCGGCAACGCTCTCCTGTTGTCCCTCCTGAAAAATACACCGCCACTGTTCTCCCGCCCACCAAAGCTACCAATCGTGATGCGTTAATCCCCTTGCCTCCTACCTGAAAGCTTTCACTGCGCGCACGATGGGTTTTCCCCGATTTTACGGCGTCATAATACGCGGTCGTTTCAGCCAATAAATTACCTGTTATGGTAAAAAGTTTAGGCATTAGGGAAAGTACTTATGACAGTGAAATTTAATACCCAATCGGGAATTTATTGTAAATTTTGGAAATGGTCAGCGTTCAATCCCATGCCTTTTACAAATGTGGCACACGATATGCAACAGCCGAATGTGCGTAACGGCTATGATTATGGACAACAAACTCAATCCCATCCACGAAAAGCTGTTAGCCACCCAAGGGGTGACTGGCTTAGTGGAGGTTAACCCTGAAGGGCTTGTAACTAAAGCCCACGGAGACGAAGCCGAGCTTCTCGGCAACGCTCTGGTCTTCATCGGCCAAATGGCCGATCTTATCGGCGAATCCCTCGGCATGGATAGCCACAAGGAGGTCATCGTGCGCGGCAAAAGCCAGAGTGCTATTTGCCTCCCGACAGACGAAGGTCTCCTTGGCGTCCTCGTCAACAGCAAGGTCAAAATGGCCGAGCTGCAACCCCTCCTCAACTCCATCCGCGAATAAGAAAGGAGCATGCCATGATTGAACGCTATTTAAGTAACATCCTCGATGTCCCTGGCACCGAAGGCCTCTTTCTCCTCAACCGCAAAGGGCAGCTCCTCCTCACGCGCATGCCTGAGTATGTGTTGCTTGAGCTGTACGACAACCTCATCCGCCGCATTCAATCTCTCTATGAGACGGTGGACGAAAACTTTGTCCCCTCTGATGACTACGTGCTCAAGTACCCACAAAAATGGCTAATCCTGCGCCGCACGGATACGGCTATTCTCTGCGTGCTCTGCGACACCAAGGTTAACGAAATGTCGCTCAAGATGGTGTCCAACATGGCGCTGAAGAATATCACGGGCGCCATGCTTGCCCAATTCAATCCCATCCCCATTCCCTCGACAACCCCTGTCCTCACTCCAGCCGAGGCAGGAATCGTTGCCAAGCCGCCACCTGCGCCGCCTCTGGAGTTTGTCACTGCCCGTAATATCGCGCCACCGCCACAGCCTCAGGCAGCCCCTCAGGTGCCGCAACCCGCTGCACAGGCTGCTCCTGCGGCTCCCGCCAAGGTTGCCGAGAAGCCTGCCCCAGCCGTCGTCAAAGAAGAAAAGGACGAGGGCAGTCAATCCCCCTTCCGTACCAAAGTAGCCCGCACCGAACGTCCGGCAGGCCGCACCTATCGTGGCAACACTTACTAAACCCATCAAATATCACTTTACTTGTCTATGAAACTGAAACTTTCTAACGCTCTCGTACGAACTATGCGCCCACTCCTCTGGACAGGCGTGCTCTTTTTTGGCGTCTCCATGCTCAACGGGCAGGATGCTGAAGCGCCCGCTATGCTCAGCCAGAGCACGGCCAATATCATCTGGCTCACTCTGTGCGCTGCTCTCGTCTTCTTCATGCAGGCCGGCTTTGCCATGGTTGAGTCTGGCATGACCCGCGCGAAAAACTCGTGCAACATCATGATGAAGAACCTCCTCGATTTTTGCTTCGGGGCATTGGGCTACTACATCATTGGCTACGGTCTAATGTATGGTGAAAGCAATGGCTTCATTGGCTGGAGCCCTGATCTCTTCATCATGAACTCTGCCGCAGCGGGCGGAGATAACTCCGTGAGTGTCAGTTGGTTCTTCCAGGTTGTGTTCTGCGCTACCGCCGCAACCATTGTCTCTGGCGCGATGGCAGAGCGCACTAAATTCATCGCTTACATCATCTACTCTATCTTCATCTCGGTGCTTATCTATCCTGTCACTGGGCACTGGATATGGGGCAGCGGCTGGCTGGGAGACATGAATATGCGCGACTTCGCGGGCAGCACCGTTGTCCACTCTGTCGGCGGCTGGTGTGCTCTTGCTGGCGCGATTCTCGTTGGCGCGCGCTCTGGAAAATACGGCGCCAAAGGCCAAGTGAACGTCATCCCTGGTCACAATCTCCCACTCTCCACCCTCGGTGTCTTCATCCTCTGGTTTGGTTGGTATGGCTTCAATGCAGGCTCCACGCTGGCTGCTGTTGATGGCCTCGCCCACGTGGCAGTGACTACCACGCTGGCCGCTGCTGCTGGTGTGTGTGCCGCTACTACTGTGACTTGGTTGCGTTTCGGCAAACCCGACCTCACCATGTCCCTCAACGGCGCGCTTGCGGGCCTTGTTTCCATTACCGCTCCTTGCGCTAGTGTCTCCCTCGGGGCCGCCGTTTTAATCGGTATCATAGGCGGCGTGATAGTTGTCTATTCTGCGGTCTTCTTTGAACGCACCCTCAAGATAGACGACCCCGTAGGCGCTATCAGCGTACACGGTATTTGCGGCGCATGGGGTACTATTGCCGTAGGCCTCTTTGGTCAACGCGCCATTGATGTGCTCTACTGGAGCGAAGAAACTGCCATCAAGGATGGCCTCTTCTACGGCGGCGGGTTTAGCCAGCTCGGTATCCAGTTAATGGGCGTCGGGGCTGCCTTCGTTTATGCCTTTGGCTTGGCCTTTGTCCTCTTCTTCGCTATTAAGAAGACAGTTGGCCTTCGTGTCTCTCCTCAGGAAGAACAAGAGGGTCTCGACATCGGCGAGCACGGCCACGAAGCCTACGCAGACTTTACGCAATACGCGGACTGATCCCGCTGTCTTGCCAGAACTGAGTCACCCGTCTCCTCAAGAGGCGGGTGATTTTTTTTATTCAGTCAATGATAGTCCGAAAATCTCGGCGAACTGGCGACTCACCAACTGCTTAACCTCTTCCATCTCTGGCAGAAACCCAAGCTCTTCCTTCATAGAAGTCACCGTGCCATCCACTATTCCGCACGGCACAATCCCATTGAAATACCTCAGGTCAGGCCCAACATTGAGCGCAAACCCGTGCCACGTTACCCAGCTCTTTACGGCCACTCCTATTGCGGCAATCTTTCGCGTGCCCAGCCAAATTCCCGTTTTCCCTGGCCTCCGTGCCGCCGCTAGCCCCAGGCACCCCACCGCATTGATGAGCACCTGCTCCAAATCCCGCAAATAGCGGTGCAAGTCCCTCGTCTTCTGCAACGATAGGATAGGATACCCCACCAACTGCCCGGGGCAGTGGCAGGTGATATCGCCTCCTCGGCTCGTCTTATACACCTCCACTCCCATTTCCTTCAGCACATCTTCGCTCCAGAGCAGGTGGTTGGCTGCGCCTGTGCGAGCCCCAATCGTGAAGACTGGCTTGTGCTCGGTAAACACCAGCGTATCCACGCACAGAGATTGTATGCGCCTATCCAGAAGCGTGCGTTGGCGCTCAGTAGCTTCCGCATACCCAGTGAGCCCCCAATCTTCAATTCTCAAAGGGGGCAGCGTTACGCTCTTACCATACACAACAGCTTCTTTCATCAAGGATCTACATACAGAATCCCTGGCGGACTTGCAACTGCGGCGAGAAAAATCGCCTCTACTTCGCCAATGCCTCTAGCTGGGGCATAATAATGCGATTCAGTGAATCGCGCAGCCCCAGTAGATTATTCGCGTCCTCGCTGCCTTTCTTGGTGTTCATCGGCTCAATGTAGAACGTATCCACCGCTACATGGCGCTCGGTGGCAATTCGCGCAAAGGTAATATCAAACCCATGATCGTGAATCGCCTTAGCCAGCTTGTAGAGCAGGCCGATAGTATCGTTGGCTTGCACTTCTATGATTGTGCGCTTCAGCGATAGCTCGTGATACACGTCCACGCTTGGCGGAATTGGCGCCCGCAGATGCTCCTGCTTGGTGAGATAGGAAGGCTTGCTGTGCTTGCGCGCCTGAGCCTCGATATCTGCTAGTAAGTCCTTGTTTCGCAGCAGCGCATCTTCAAGATGCGTTTGGAAGATTTCTCTCGTCTTTTTATTGCGCACTACCCCACCGCCTGGCTCGCACACATAGAACGTATCTATAGTTATGTGGTCAGAGCGGCTAAGAGCTTTTGAGCTTACAATTGATAGCCCTGCTACGCTAAACGCTCCCGCCAGCTTGAAAAAGAGGCCTGCCCGATCCCACGTCACTACGTGCACTACCGTCATCCCCAAGCTCAAATCGTCGTCCCACTCGATAACGGGGACCAGTGTCCCTACGTTTGGGCTCGCGGCGATTCGGCGCAGAAGCTCGTTGACCATTTTGATGTGCAGCACGATTTCATCTACGCTGGAGTAGATAAAATACCGCTCGGGAAGCAGATTGTAGTGCGCCTCGATCTCCTCTGGGGAGACTTCTGGCAGCTGTGCCTTTATGGTTTCGATTGGGGTCATCGTTTTTTGACCGGGTAAGGTAGGCTTTTCGCCTAGTGCGTGGAGGGTTTGGCGAAATAGCTCCGTGTGAAGCGAGTCTTTATACCCATTCCAGAGTCCTTGTGCCGTTCCTCGGGCGTCGCAAAAATTATGCACGAATAAATAGCGCAGATTCTCGGCATTTTGCACTTGGTCAGCGAAGGTCTTGCTGGTTTGTGGGTCATCTAAATCATAGTGTTGCCAGAATCGTGCCATTTCCAAGTGATTGCGAATTACGAATTGAATTTTGGCATGTAACTCAGGGTTTACCCCCAAACGTTTCAGTATAGCCTCCGCCATTTCAGCCCCAATTACGGCGTGTCCCTCTATTCCGCGCGCTTTGCCTATGTCGTGTAAGAAAAGTATGAGGTAGAGTAGCGTTGGGTGCTCAGTATTGTGCAGCTCCCTTTTATATTTGCCCGTCAGCGTCTCCTCGTTCCCATTGAAAATACCGTCCAGTTCCCGAATCGTGGAGAGCGTATGCACATCTGCCGTGTAGCGATGGTAGTATTCATGCTGCACAAGGCAAAGCAGGTCGCTAAACTCGGGCACAAACCGCCCCAGCACACCCAATTCCCGCATGGCGTTCAGTATGGGATACACTTGCCCCGCCTCTTGCAACAACGCACGAAACGCTCGATTCGCTCCGCTGGATTTTACCAGCTTGTCGTCAATCAGCATCAGGTTCTCGCGAATCAACCGCCTCAAATCAAACGTGATCTCCGCCTCGTAGAGTTGCGCATGCCTAAACACGCGTATGATGCGCTCAGGGTCCTCCTTAAACACCTGGCTGTTTTCCGAGGCAATTTCCCCTTTTTGAATATAAAATCCGTCAATATCTGTGCGCTTCGTGAAGCGTCTCGATTCCAGCACCGCCGAGAAACTGATGTGGGAGTGGCTCTCCAGCTCCAACCGCTTCTCCAAATAGCACGAGAGTAAGTAGATGCACTCGGCGTGCAGGTAGTAATCTTTCATGAAGGCTTCCACCCGCCGAAAAATGTCCTTCTGCTTGTAGCCCAGTCTCCAGGCAATGGCAGGCTGCTTCTCCAAATCCAAGAGATCAGTGGCCCGTGTGCTCTGCAAATGCAGCGCCGTACGCACTTTCAGAAGAAAATCATACGCTGCCGTAAAAGATTTTAGCTCCTCTTCCGTCAGGTAGCATCGCTTTACCAGCGCGTCGAGCGTTTCTATGCCCAATCTCAGCCGTGTGATCCACCTTGAGTTTTGAAAATCCCGTAGCCCTCCCACCCCATTCTTAATATCAGGCTCCTGCAAGAACACACTGCCACCATACCGTTCCCGCCTTTCGAACTGATCCTTTAGCCGTGCCTTTATGTAGGCCATGGAATCATCTTTCTTCAGAAACCTGCGGTAGGTATCCGTAAAATTGTCGAAGAGCTGCCGATCCCCCGCTATGCGTCGGGACTCCAGTATGGCATTCTTTGTTTGAATATCCTTCTTCGCTTCTTCCAATGCCGCGGGCACGTCTCTCGTGGAATGCCCTACCTTCAAATTCAAGTCCCAAAGCAGATAGAGAATTTTATCCGCAAGGTATTTCTGAGCGATTCCCAGCTTTGGTGAGCGCACCTTTGCGGGATACAGGAACATGATGTCCACATCGCTGTATGGGCACATTTCCGCCCTTCCGTAGCCGCCCAGCGCGCACATTGTCACCATGCACGGAAACTCCCCGTGCGCGGCGTTGTAGCACTCCATAGCCCACTTCCACAGCTTGCCCAGCACCGCGTCATACACTGCCGCCCGCTCCGCCGCATTGGCCAGACCGCCTTGCCCTTGCTCGCTCTGCCTGGCAAGAATCTCCCCCTCTATCTTCAAAAACTCCTTGGTTGCGCTGCGGACGGTCTCTACCGCGGTGGCTGTCGAAAAATCGAGCCGCTTATCGGCGTGTGAGCGTATACGGGATGGGATCGTATCAAGCATTGGTTAAGCTTTCAAAAAAGGCAGCCCTAGTGTTTCCCTTCAATACCAATATTGCGCAAAAGCGATGTAAGGTAAGGTATGAGCTGCTTCTTTCGAGATACCACTCCGGGCATATCAAACACGCGCCCCGCGTCAACCGCGGGATAATTGATTTGGCTGACAAACTCCGCGTCGCCTCTAACGGCTAACAGAGAGTTTTGCGTGTTGATGTCCGTCACCAGCAGTGCGCTGAAGAGGCAATTTTCCTTTTCACGAACAGCCTCAAGCGCATCCAGCAGCGCCTCCGTGTTCTCATAAAAATTGGATAGCCCCAGCTCTTCAATCTGGCTCACTGAGTAACGCACCTCGCCCTCGTCATACACCTTCAAATCGCTTCGGATTACCGCCTCGGGCTTGCTATTCAGAATCACGCTGCCGCTGCTAAAGATAATACGCGCCAGCTCCCCTGCCTTTATGTCGGCTGTTTTCTCCAGCCAGCCAAGAATCATGGCGTCCTTGGGCGTGCTGGTTGGGCTCTGCAAGTTGAGTGTGTCTGCGATGATGCCGCTCATCAAGATGCCAGCGATCGAGGGCGACACTTCCAGATGCTCGCGCTGGTATAACCCCGCGATGATAGTGCATGTGCTGCCCACGGGCTCGTTCACAAACAAGATCGGCTGCTGTGTGGGCGGGTTCCCCAATCGGTGGTGGTCTATGATCTCCGTGATGGTTACCTGATCCGCCCCCGTTACAGCCTGCGTTAGCTCATTGTGGTCCACCAAGATTAGCTCCGTGTGCACGGGCTTGATCAAATCTCCGTTGCTGAATACGCCTAGCAAGCGCCCAGTGTCATCCGTCACCATATAGGCATTGGCAAAATTGGAAGCTATGCGCCGCTTTACCACGCTCAATTTCTCCTCAGCGGAAAAGGCGACATACTTCCGATTCACCAATCCCTCTATGCGTGTTGCGCTCCGCACTATCCAGGAGGTAGTCGCGCTGTCGTAAGGGCTGACTATCAGGGATACGCCGCGCTCCTTTGCCGTTTCGAGCACCTCCTCGTCCACCGCCAATCCTCCCGTGATGATTAGCAAGCGCACGCGTGCCTGGATGGATTTCTGCTGAATATCCCAGCGGTCGCCTACGATGATGATGGATTGCCCCGCAAGTGTAGGCTCCTCATTCGCAAACTTTCCAAAGCTGCGTATATCCATCGCCCCGATGCGCACATAAAGATCCTCCACCGTTTCCTCGTTGGTGCAGTTGAGCACGGTCGCCTTGAGCGAGCGGATGATATCCTTCACCGTAGTCCGCACATGGCGCATCTCGCGCGGCGCTTTTGGCTTGGGCACAAAGTATTCCCCCAGTTGGAAAATCGAGAGCGTGCCTTCCAGCAGTTTATTGCTATCCACCACGGGGAGCACCCGCACATCATGTAAATCTATCAGCTCAAGCGCCTCAGCGCAGGTATTGTGCGGGCACACCGTGTAAGGCTTCCGCACCATAATATCCTGTACCCGCGGCGTTACGTCTCCGATAAATTGCGGCAGGGGCTGCTGAAACCGATTCAAGATTGTGTCTATGCGGGCGTTGGTATTCCCGCATCTTGCCGCCACACACCGTGTATCCCCCTTCGCGCGCTTGTAGGCAGCATAAGCTATCGCAGAGCAAATGGCGTCAGCATCTGGATTTTTGTGCCCGATTACATATTTTGGTTTATCCATGCGGCGGATTATAAAGCTGGGAGTTTGAAGCAAAAGCCTGTCAGTTAATCTGAAAAGAATGCATTGTGTTCCTTTCCGCTGCAAGCTTGCTGAGCAATCACACGGAGAAATGGATACCTCAAAATCGGGCTAAGCTGTATTCTTTGTCTAGCGGCCTTCCTTCCTCAAAGTAATCCAGCAATCGCTCCGCCAGCCACGGCGCAGTAAGCGCTCCCTTCGATCCCAATCCGTTAAATACCCCCAATCTCGGGAACTCTGCGTGGCTTCCCAGCACAGGCCGATAATCCCTCACGATTGGCCGTATGCCTACCCGTTGGCCCACTACCCTGAACTTCATCCGCACAAACTCAGTCAGTGTTTGCAGGATTTCAGTGCGGGCAGCTTCCGTAGGCTGGCCCGTTAAGTCGTCCCAAGCATAGGTGGCGCCCGCTCGATACCGTCCCTCGCCAAGCGGCAATAGCCATTTGCCTGAATTGAGAATCGCTCCCTCCAAGTGCGCTGGCATCGCCTCGCCGCCCTCCTGCTCAAGGTCGAGCATCTCTCCCTTTGCGGCCCTAAATGGCAGCCGCCCAAACCATGGATTATCCCGCCCTCTCCACCCTTCGCAAAACACAATCCTCCCCGCCGTCCATTCTGTGGTTTCTACTTGGTTCGCTTTTATACTGAGCAGCTCGTAGGGAAATGGCTCCTTGCGCATTGCTCCCCGCTCGGCCAACTCCTTCTGCCAGCCTTCAAGCAACGCCGTAAGATTCACCCAGCCCGACCCCGTAGCCGTAAAGCTTCCCAGTGGGTCGTGAATCAGTCCTGTTGCGATGCCTGCCGCCCGTCTTGCTCCCACGTAACATCTGGCGTCTGGCTGGCTTTCGCGTAGCGTAAGCATTTCTGCCTCAAACGTATTTTGCAGAATGCGTATAATCGGCGTGGCTGAGAAAACCTTCACGCCCATTCCCCTGCTTAGCTTTTCATAGGCGCTCAATGCGCATGGCAAAAACTCCCCCACCCGCCAAGCGGGGTGCAGTCGTTTCCCTGCAAGCGGATTGATTATGCCTGGCGCCACACGGGATGCAGGCAGCTCGTCTCCGCTGCCATTCCATCCTTCATAAACCAGCACGCTCTTGCCGCGCCTCACGGCTCCCCAAGAGAGGAGTGTGCCCGCCAGCCCACAGCCCACCACCACATAGTCGTAGTGGGCGGGAGCGGCTGCATTCGCCATCTGCGTAGGCCTTTTAAGGATTAGCTATGGAAATCGGTAGCGCCGCTGGTGACTGCCGCCACGTAGCCTGCGCGTATCGTAAAGTCTCCAAACCGCTCCCCTGGCAAACGCTCTGTGGCGTAACGGCGCAGTATCGGCTCCAGCTCGGCCTTGATCTGCTCTTGGGTTACAGACTCCTTGTAGAGCTTGTTCAGTCTCGTGCCGTTGAATGCGGCCCCAAGGTAAAGATTGTATTTGCCTGGAGCGCGTCCCACAAAGCCGATCTCGGCCAGATACGGGCGAGCGCACCCGTTCGGGCATCCCGTCATGCGGATTACAATTTCATCATCCCGCAAGCCGGCTTCTTCTATCACGCTTTCCAACTCCGTGACCAAGTCAGGCAAATAGCGCTCAGACTCCGCCAGCGATAGGCCGCATGTCGGCAGCGCTACGCACGCCATCGAGTTGCGGCGCAATCCCGTGGTGTTGTTTTGCTTGTCCAGGCCATATTTAGCCAAGAGCGCCTCAATAACGGGTCGCTGCGCAGGCGTGATGCTGGCAATGATAAGATTCTGATTGGCCGTGAGGCGGAAATCTCCCGTGTGCACTTTGGCGATTTCCCGAAGGCCCGTGCGCATCTGGCAGGTCTCGGTATCCTTCAGCCTTCCGTTTTGGAAGAATAGCGTAAGGTGCCAGTCGCCGTTGGGGCCTTGTGTCCACCCATAGCGATCACCCATGCTGTCAAAGGAAAATGGGCGCTCGGCTTGCAAGGCATAGCCCAAACGCTTCTCGACCTCTGCCTTAAACCACTCGATGCCGCGATCCTGTATGGTATATTTCAGGCGGGCGTGCTTGCGGTTGGTGCGGTCACCGTAATCGCGCTGCACGAGTACTACTTTCTCCGCCACGTCCACCGCCTGCTCAGGCGTGCAAAAGCCCAATACGTCGGCGAGGCGCGGATAAGTGTCTTTTTGGCCGTGGCTCATTCCCATCCCGCCGCCTACCGTCACATTGTAGCCCACGATCTTCCCGTTTTCCACGATCGCCACAAAGCCCAAGTCTTGGGAATAGATATCAACGTCGTTCGACGGTGGGACCGCTATGCCGATCTTAAATTTGCGGGGCAGGTAGTAACGTCCGTAAATCGGCTCTACCTTTTCGGGATCTTCCTCTTCTGCTCCACCCACCAGCTTTTCGTCCAGCCAGACTTCATGATAAGCCTTTGTGCGGGGCGATAGGTGAGCGGATATCGCCTTGGCCAATTCGTGCGCTCCTTGATGCGCCGCGGATTGGTGGGGATTCGGATTCGCCATAACGTTGCGGTTCACGTCGCCGCAGGCGGCCAGCGTGTCCATGAGCGCATGGTTCACTTCCGCAATCGTGGGCTTCAGGTTGCCCTTAAGTATTCCGTGCAACTGAAAGGCTTGCCGTGTGGTCAGCTTGATTGTGCCGTTCGCGTATTTGTCGGCCAGATCATCAATCTTCAGCCACTGGGCTGGCGTGCATACGCCCCCTGGCACCCGAACTCGGATCATAAAGATGTAGGCCTTCTCCAATTTCTGGCGGCGTCGCTCTGTGCGCAAATCGCGGTCATCTTGTAAATAACTGCCGTGAAACTTGAGCAGTTGCGCATTCTCCTCGGAGATATCCCCGCGGGTAGTGTCTTGAAGATCGGCGGCTATGCTGCCTCTTAGAAAGCGGCTGCCTTCTTTGATATCTTCATTTTTCGAGCGGGGCGCGGGTGCTTGGGCGTCGCTTATCATAGGTTTTATTGGACTTTACTGGGCTAAAATAGCAAATTGTCAAAAATCTTTCCTACTCCCTTTCTTGGCAAGCCGCAAGTGAATTCTTTAGTAAATTAGGTCAAATACCCATAATAAGCCGCTCTACTTATCTACCTCGCTTATCCAGCTAGTTTCTTCTTTACATATCATTGCATCATTATACGTTGATACGAAAATGTTTAAAAACCGTCCCATCACCGATTACCTCGCGGGCGCTCAAGCTTCCCCTGTGGTCTCCGTCGAGTTTTTCCCGCCGAAAAATGAAGAGGGCGGCCAGCAAATCCTCAAAGCAGCCGAAAAGCTCAAGGAATCCCTCCAGCCAGACTTCGTCAGCATCACCTACGGCGCGGGGGGCACCACCCGAGAGCGCACCCTCCGCTACGCCCGCCTCCTCAAAGACGAATACCAATTTCAGGTCATGCCCCACCTCACTTGCGTGGGCGCCTCCCGCGATGAGCTTAAATCCCTCATCTCCACTTATCAGGACGAGGGCTTCTGCAACATCATGGCCCTTCGTGGTGATGCCCCCAAGGGCGCCACTTCCTTCCAGCCGCACCCCGATGGCCTCCGCTATGCCAACGAGCTGGTCGCCTTCATCCGCAGTCACTTCAGCGGTTTCTGCCT
>CAZHQD010000066.1:14202-15557 GCA_964533835.1 uncultured Puniceicoccaceae bacterium
CCTTGAGGCGTTAGTAATTCAGCGATCACCGCTTTGCGGTAGCTGAAAATCCTGTCGAGCTGCTTCCTTATGAGCGGGTGCGCGATATTGCCGAGAGGCTCCAGTGGCAGCTTGTAGCGCACGTCATCCACAATCAGCGTTCCCCCTCGCTCTTCGCGAAAGGTATGCGTGTGATGCCACACCGCATAGGGCCCCTTTAGCTGCTCATCCACGAAACAGTAAGGCGGTTCCCATCGCGATATGAGCGTGCGCCAGTTGAAGGGTATCCCGTGCAGTTTCAAACGATAATCAATCAGTGCCCCTGGCCTCATGTCTATCGGCAGCGGGCTGGTAATCCTAAACTGCAACTCTGTGGGCGTGATACGCTCCAGATTCTCCGCATCAGCAAAAAAGCGAAAAACTTCCTCGATGGGCAGTGGCAACCACTGTTCTATATGCAATGTATGCGGCATACCCATACCATACCCGCAACGGCCAATCTTTCTAGTCGCCTAGCCCGATTTCTCCTCCCTTTTGCTCCCCTGTGCCACCGAGAACACTGCTTTCCTGTAGGCCAGTGGCGTTTGCCCCACACTGTTTCTGAAGCATTTGTGGAAGTGGCTCAAATTCTCTAGACCGCACTCCAGGGCCACCTCGGTAATCGCAAGATCCGTCGTCACCAGCAATCGCTGCGCAAAGCGTATCCTGCTCTGCGTGACCCACTCTGTCGGCGTCATGCCGAGGTATTTCCTGAAAGCCCTCGCCACATGCTCTGGTGATCGGCCACATAGCCGATACAGCGCCTGACTCCCCTCCCGCAAATTATCGGGCTCCGAGGCATACGGCAGCGCCTCCCTCAGCCAGGATGGCCACGCCTGGCCCGTTGCCGCGTCATGGCTCACCAATTGGTGAAATACCCCGCACAAAAAATACTCCGCTTCCAGCCCGCTTCGGCTGCCGACTGCCAGCTGCCTCACCAGCTCCACGAAGCCACTTTGCTGATTGGATGTAAGGTTGAGCACGCGCGGCTCTCGTCCTTTTTCCCAGCACCCCAGCGCCTTTAGTTGTTCGCCGTGCCTCTTCAAAAACGCCTCCGCTGCTGCCGCCTCTAGTGCCACATTCGTGATAGCCAGCGCGTCCTTTGCCGTAGCGCTAAACCCATGCTCATGCTCTGGCCTGATAAACGCCATCTGCCCCGCCTCCAATCGCACGCGCTTCCCCTCAATAAGGTGCCACCCGCTTCCCTCCTCCACCAAGAAGCACTCGTAAAAATCATGCCTGTGCGTCCGCCAATGCTTTCTCTCAGGAGCCACCGCCCTTGCGATATGCAGCCGCTCCCCCTTCTGGCAAATGGTATTCCATCGTAGAGTCGGCAC
>CAZHQD010000067.1:0-15355 GCA_964533835.1 uncultured Puniceicoccaceae bacterium
GGCTAGTTTGGTGAATAATCCGTGGCATACGAAACGACAGAGCAAAAACCAGCGCTAGGTGAGACGCCTCAGGCAGAAGTTCCTGCCATTGAGGTGCGTGGGCTTACTAAGTATTATGGCAGGCAGGCAGCCATTAAGGATGTGGGTTTTCGCGTGATGCCAGGGCAAGTAGTAGGTTTTCTCGGGCCGAATGGGGCAGGGAAGAGCACGACTTTGCGGATTCTTTGCGGGTTAATGCCGGCAGACGCCGGGGTGGTAAAAATCTGTGGGATACCCGTTGCGCCGAATCCACGGGAGATTAAGCGGCTTATTGGGTATATGCCTGAAAACAATCCGTTGCCTGAAACGATGCGGGTGAAGGAGTATTTGTTTCACAGGGCCGTCTTAAAGGAGATACCTGCGGCTAAGCGGGTCCAGCGCGTTCAAGCGGTGATGGAGCTATGTGATCTCCACAGAAAAACGGCAAACAAGCTTATCAGCGCTCTGTCCAAGGGCTTCCGTCAGCGCGTGGGCATTGCCGACGCCCTTCTTTCCGAGCCCAAAGTTGCCATATTGGATGAGCCTACCATCGGGCTGGACCCCCACCAGATTTTGCTAATTAGGCAGCTCATGGAAACCCTTAGGGGCAAGACCGCGGTCATTTTTTCCAGTCATATTCTGGCTGAGGTAGAAAAGAGCTGCGATCAGGTCATCATCATTAATCAGGGGCATGTAGTTGCAACAGGCGCTATGCCAGACCTCGACAGGGAATACGGGAGGCATCGGCGTTACAAATTGAGGTCCAAGCTGTCTGGCGAGACGCTTGTTGAGAAGATTCGCCTGCGGGCTCCCAGCTCGAAGGTCAGCGTCTTGCCGCAAGAAGGAAGCGGGGCAACGACCATTCACTGGGAAATTCCAGTCGGGGAGCCCATGGAAGAGCGCGCGCTGGTTGAGCTCCAGAGGGACCCAACGCTTGAAATACTTGAGTTTGCGGGGCATCCCTATTCTCTGGAGGAAATCTTTCTTTTGGCGACCAAGCGCAGTTGGGATGAAGAGATGAAGGGGAACCGATAAACCACAGCCTATTTTCCGAGCGTAACAATGAAGCATTTTTTCCATCTTTTAGCTCACGAAATACGGACGTTGCTCTTTGCGCCATCGACCTATGTTTCGGCCACGCTGTTTCTCTTGTTGATGGGCTATGTTTTCTACTACGTTTTGGATGATTTTTCCACTACTGCACAGGAACAAGTGCCGCTGGAGGTCTTCTTTCAAGGGTTCGCTCTACCCGTTCTTTTTATGGTGCCCTTGCTCACAATGAAGAGCATTGCCGAGGAAAGGCGCCAAGGAACACTGGAAACGCTTATGACGACCCCTGTCACCCCGATAGAAGTCGTATTGGCAAAGTTTTTTGCGGCCTATTTGCTCTACCTCTTCTTTTGGGCAGTAGGGCTTAATTTCCCCCTATTGACGGATGCCATACTTAACCGCCCTGATTTAGCGAGCATTCTTGTGGATAGAGGGGTGCTGATAGGCGGGTGCAGCTTTGTGGCTTTCAGCGGGATGCTTTTCATAGCGATCGGCATTTTCTGCTCCAGCCTCACACGGACTCAGCTAGTGGCGGGAATGCTCTGTTTCAGTCTGCTCTTTATCCTTATCGTAGGCCTGCCTGCTGTGGCGGGCTTTGCGAATGCCGGGGCGATGGCTTACCTTTTGCCCCTGGAATATTACCAGATTTACGATCATTTGGCGGATTTCTCCAGAGGCGTCTTCGACACACGGCCATTGGTTTACTACGTCATAAACACTGCTCTTGTGCTGGGACTGGCGGGGCTGGTGGTAGAATCGAAAACATAAAACCGCATGGGGCAATTTTTCGCACACGAACGCTGGCACGACTTCCGTCACCTCAAATGGGTGCGCAGGGCCAATCGTGCCCTGCAAATGGCGCTGCTACTCACATTGCTCTTTGGCATAAACCAGATGGCGAGCCGCCACTATATAAGGGAAGATTTGTCTGACCTGCGTGTTCGGCAGCTTTCTCCTGAGACGGTAGGCTACTTGCGGCAACTCCAGCGTCCCGTGGAGGTGATTGTCACAATTCCACGAAATAGCACGAGTGATTCCGAGCGATTGCTCTTCCGCTACACCAAGGAGATGCTGGATGAATACGAGCGGATCGCGCAGCGCGATGGCGGAGCCATGATCAAGGTGGAATACTTGGATATTTTCAGAGACCACACTCGCGCCGCTGCCCTGGCTACGGAGTTCGATCTCTCCATTCCCTACATGGTGCTTTTCAAGAGCGGCGAAAGCAAAAAAGCGATTAGGCCGACTGACATAATGGAAGTGGAGAACGAAGAGCCAGTGGCTTTCAAAGGGGAAAATGCCTTTACCTCGGCCTTGCTTGAAGTCTCAACTGGCAAGCGCAAGCTGGTGTATTTTCTGGCAGGCCACGGTGAGATGGCGCTGGATGACGCCGATCCGCGGCGAGGCCTCTCCCAGCTAAAGCTGGAGCTTGCCTCCCGCAATTACCTGGCCCGCACCTTGGATATAAGCCAGATTGACGAGGTGCCCGCAGAGACGCTCGCCGTATTTGCCGTGGACCCGCAGGGTGCCCTGCTACCCATAGAACAAGATCGCTTGAAACGCTACCTTCGCGATCGCTCGGGCCAATTGGCTGTCTTGATTAGCCCCACTCGCAAGCATGGGTATGATGACTTGTTTTTTGAATGGGGAATACAGGCCGACGACAGGGTGATTTTCGAGCGGGGGCCAGACTATATTCAAAGCTCAGGCAGCCTGATATTGAGGAACTACGGGGAACACCCAATAACGCGAAATCTCATCAAGCAGCAGATTCCCATCTTGGCCAGCTTGTGCAGGCCAGTCAGGCCCGATCCTGGCGCTCCTCTTGACCAGCGCCTTAAGATAACCCCATTCATTGGTAGCTCAGCCACGAGCTGGGGAGAGCTGGATTATAATAAGCCAGGCACCCCTACCTTTAATCCAGAGTATGACATTGCGGGCCCCGTCCCAATAGCCACGGCAGCAGAGAAAATCGCCGCCTCTCAGTTGGGCATTAGCCTGGAGGGAGGGAAGCTGGTGGTGATGGGCAGCGGCACCATTTTCTCCAATCAAAATATCACTTCTCCTGGGAATCTTAGCCTATTTCTGAGTATGCTTGATTGGTTTTCCAATCGGGAAAACACCATCAACGCTCCCCCACGCCCAATCTCTAAAGTGCAAATCTCACTGAGCGGCGCGGAACAGGGGCGACTGGCTATTTACTACCTTATAGCGCCAGGTATTACTCTGCTTCTAGGGGTAGCCGTCTGGTGGTTGCGTAGGGGATAGCGAAACGAAAACCCAAAGCCTCATGCGTTTCAAACTCACACTCTTGCTCCTTATTCTTAATGCGGTTGTCTTCGCTGTTCTATACTACATGGACAAGCGGGTAGCTGCTTCCAAGCGTTATGCAATGGAGCAGCGCGTCCTTTTCGCGGGTGACTTGCTGCAAAGCGCCGACAGGATTTCCTTTGAAAGTACTGAGCTGCCTGATGAATCATGGACATTGAGAAAACAGGGAGGCGAGTGGCGCATGCAAACTCCGTTGGAGTGGCGCGCGAACAGTTTTTCGGTAAATCGACTATTCGCCGAGCTTCAGCTAATGCGCTGGGAAAACCGCTTTAGCCTCAGTGAGCTTAAAGACTACGGGCAATCTCTGGCTGATTATGGCTTGCAAGAGCCCAAGGTTGTTTTCCGTGTGGGCAATGCCAATACAGAGAAAACGCTTCAGGTAGGGATAGCTACCGAGGCAGGGGAGCGGCTCTATGCAAAAGTGGCGGATGAGGACTACGTGATGGTGCTCCCTACCACGCTTTTCGCGGGTGAGAGCCTTCGCTTGCCCAACCTGCTGGCCCGCGAGGTTATTTCTCTAAAGCCTTTCGAGATTACCAGCATTACGCTGCAAGCAGCCAATTCCCCAAACCAGCGTATTCGGTTGGCAAGAGGTGCCGAAAATCACTGGCTCTTTGAATCCCCTATCCAAACGCCTGCCGATGACACACGAGTGGAAGCTGCTCTTTCGGGCCTGCTTACCATCATTGCTGAGGCTTTCCCAGAAGATGTCGATCTGGGCGAAATACGGAATAATCCCGCATTTCGGCTTACTCTGGGCGCAGGGGTGCGCAGGCAAACGCTTCTGATAGGAGCTTCAGGGCCAGCAGGTGAGGGCGATGCCCTGCGCTATGCTCAGCTTGAAGATATGCCTACGGCCTTCCTCCTGGATATAAAGCCTCTGGCCGACCTTCTGAACCCGCAAGAGCGTCTGCGCGACCCTCATATCTTTCCTCTCCTTGATAGGACCTCTATCTCTTCTTTGGAGTTTGTTTCTCCTTCCGCATCTTGCACTGTGCAGCGTTTGGAAAACGGTGGCTGGACTGTATTATCGGGTCGAAACGGCTCACTAGTTAACTGGCCTGCGGATACCGAGACGGTGGAGAAAGTGCTTCAAGCGTTGGTGGACTTGCAGGCAGAAGCGATTGTGACGGATGCCCCATCCCAAAATGATCTCGAAGACGCTGGGCTCACGCGCCCCGCCTTACGCATCACTTTCCGAGAATCCTCTGAGAGAAATCTTCTGATAGGCAAAATAGACGAGGCAAAGCGGCTGGCCGTTGTGAAACGGGGCAGCTTGCCCACCATCTCAAAAGTTAGCGTGGGCGCCCTGGAATTATTTTCCGCAGACCCTCTTTTCTACAGGCATAAGACTTATTCCACTCTTCCTGGCTCGGCACAGATTGTGGGGGTAAGCATCACAACTGCTGAGGGAGTGCCACTCCTTGCCTACACTTCTCAATCCGATGGGTCGGTGGCTGATTGGATGGGCCGAATGGATGCGGATAAAGCAAAAGCGGCAGAGGCCCTGCTCGCTCAAATAAGGGCATTCAAAGTGACTCGCTATCACGCTGCCAACCCTGATCAGTTAATGTTGCCTGAGGGGGCAACCAGTGTGGAGTGGCCTTGGCGGCTCACCGTAAATGTGAGCTTGCCTGCAGGCGGCAGCAGTCAATCGAATCAGATTACCTATCTCGTGAGCAAGCGGTATGGGGGCGATTTGCAGTATGCGAGCGTGGGAAATGATGGGCTGTGCTTCGAGCTCCCTGTAGCGTTTATAGAGGCGCTGCATGCCTTTGTTTTCACGGAAACTGCGCCTGAGCCAAAGGAATAAAAAGACAAGAGCCTATCGCGCATGAGGATTATCAAGACTACCCTCTGTTGTTGTTGGAATATCGTAAATGCCGCGCTTTTCTTTGTTCTTTTGCTGCAAATCGCTGTCGGGGTGGGGATTTGGTGGCTTAACTCCTCACATTCCAGAGAGCTTCTCAAACAAAAGATAAACACTACGCTTGAGGCTCACCGTCTGCACGCTGATTGGTCTTCTGTTGAGATTGAGTGGGATGGTCGTATCTACTTCAAGAATCTTATTGTAAAGATGCTTGATGAAGATACAATTAAGCTGGAGTTGGACAATGTTTTAATTAGTCTTGATGTAAAGGGATTAATTCTGGGCAATCCCTTTCCGCAGACGATAACATACGATTTTGCGAGTATTTACTTGGTGGGCGAAGAACGCGACCTTCTGCTCCGAATAACAGGTCTGCTCAATTATTCAAATGGTGGTCTCGCGTGGGAGACGCCCGCATTTTTATTGGATGGCATACCGCTCAGAGTGGAGCAATCCATAGACGTGCCCTTGCCGCTCACGACTACTATGCAGGCGGATTCCGCAGGCATTCGCAAGCCGATCGCAGGCAGCGCCGACCTGTATGGCAAGATTGCCGCATACAGGCAGCAGTTCCGCAATTTGCTATCGCACGCAAGGCAGCCTAATCTGCGGGTTACCGAGCTGCACTTGGAGGGTAACAGGTTAGTGGCGCCATTTTCATTCACCGCAGAAAGAATCACATACGACAGACATGAAGCTAGGCATCCCCGCATAGAGGGGCTAGTCACTTACGATTTGGCTGGTGCAGACCCGATTCTTGGCAAGTTGGCGTTCAGCGCGGAATCACTGAAGTCAGGCGATCTATTGGCCATAGGGCCACTAAGTGGCACGCTTTTTCATAAGCCCTGGCAGAACGAGTGGGAAATCCAAACCCACGTCAGCGGCGGAAGTTTTCGCTACGGTTCATACCCTGAGGGGCGCTTTACCACCACATTTGGACAGCTGCATTATGTTAGCAAAGACGATGCTGCCCTGAGCGTAAGCACTACTTTCTGTGGTCAGAAAATTGCATTGGATGCCCAGATCAAAGAGGGCTTTACTGCCATCGAGACAAGCGCTGTCCTCTATCCCGATACTCTAATTCCACTTGTATGGGATGCGCTGAAAAGGGAACCGCTCATGGAATTGGCACCCATGCGCCTCGTGCAGCCAATCAGGCTTTCCGCGACAGGTTCTCTCGATAATGAAACGAAGCGTTGGCATGCGGATTTTCGCGTTGCTACTCGTGAAGCCAGCTACGCAACGCTCCATGTTGCTGAGCTTTCCGCACAAGGGCATCTCGACAATGGGCACCTTAAGTATGCATCGGCTATGGCTGCTACTGTGGATTCGCAAGCTCATGCAGACTGGACACATGAGGATCCTTCCAAGTGGTTCTCTCTACAGATTAGCGGCTTCATCGTGCCCGAGGATATCAATCCTGTTATGCTGCCATGGTGGGAAAGAGTTTTTCACCGCATTGAGATATTCGATCCCTCCACGTATGCCAATGTGCGTTATTCAGCGGAAAGCTTCGATAGCTTGAATAGCGAGGTTATCGGCTATGTGAATGGAAAATCCGCGTTCTACTGCAGCTACCAGCTCTCGGATGTTGAGCTTTCCATCTGGCGTCGCCCTGGCTTCCTTAGGCTGATGGATCTGAGTGGCAGCGTGGATGGAGGCACCCTGGCAGGAGAAGTGGGCTGGCTCTATCCTCGTATGACGGGAGATGGTTCCACGGTAAATACCTTTGCCATAAAGACGGATTACGCGGGGCCTGCTTGGAAAACGATTGCCGACGATGTCTGGCAAGTGCTGGAGGAGCTGCCCATCACGGGAACCCCAAAGGTTGAGATAACTGCCAAGCTCACAGAGTCTCCCGCTTTTAAACGAGATCGCGTGGAGGCATTCGCCAAAGTGGATCTTTCATCGGGGAGCATGGAAGTGAAAGGACTTCCGCTGCAATCCCCACGCTTCACGGTTGCCGTGCCTAGCAATGGCCTTGTGGATGTTACGATAGATTACGCAGAGCTGGCCGAAGGCGAACTCACTGGCACATTCAATTACGAAGCCGAGCGCAAGTCCGCGACGGCAGACTTGGTGCTTCATAAAGCAGGATACGCTGCCATGCAGCACACACTGGCGACGATTAATGGGGAGCCGTCCAGTGTGCCTCTCAACAGCCCGGGCGAGCTTGATTTTACCGTGCAGGGAAAGTTCCCCCTGGATGATTTGGCGGCTATCCACGGCCAAGGGCAGGTGGCCATCAGAGGCGCCGAGCTTCAAACGATTCGCATGCTCGGCGGCCTTTCAAGAGCCCTGGAAAAGATTGGATTGGGCGCCACTACCATACGCTTTACGGACGCGCAGGCCACTTTTGCCATGAAGGATGAGCGCATGCAGTTCAGCAAGCTGGAGCTGACGGGCGCCAACAATCGCATGGAGGCCACCGGCAGTTACCATTTGCGCAAAAAGACGGTTGATATGGAATTGCAGCTTTTTCTCCTCTCAGAAAATCAGGGATTAGTTAAGGCCATCGTAGGCGGCATCATGCGCCCGATAACGTTTGCTACCCGCATACGGCTCATGGGCACCCTAAAAGAACCAGAGTGGCGGCTCTTGCTCGACCCGAGAAATCTGTTTACCCCGCCTGGCACGGGGCAGAACACCGCCGTACCACCACAAACGCCCGCTGCTCCCTAATTCTGGCTATTCCCAGCCTTGCCTTTGCGGTGCATTCCGTACTCCATACTTCCTATGCTTCGATTGGTATTTTTTCTTCAATTTGTTTTGGTGGGCGCTTTATTTGGGCAGGCACAAGCGGTTTCCTCAGAGGAGGATGCTCCTCTCGGCTACACGGAGGCATTCGTGCTTGGAGTAGTGGAGGGAGTCACAGAGTATCTTCCTGTTTCCAGCACAGGGCATCTCATCCTTGCCAACAAATTCCTCGGGCTGGATGCGGACACTCCTTTTGTGCAGGCCAACGGCCTTACTTTGCTTGATGGAGATGGCCAGCCACTAACGGTAGCTGACGCGGCAGACGCCTACGTTGTTGTCATTCAGATTGGAGCTATTGCCGCAGTGGCGTTGCTCTGGCGGAGGCGTGTTTTCGGCATGTTCATGGGGCTGCTTGGCAAAGACAGGCGGGGGTTGCTGCTGGTGCGCAACTTGCTCGTTGCTTTCATGCCTGCAGCGATTTTGGGCATTCTGCTGCGCAAAACCATCAAGGCCTACCTCTTCGGCGTATGGCCTGTATTGATTGCCTTAGTGGCAGGGGCATTCCTGATGCTTGCGGTCGAGTATTGGAGAAAAAGGAGAAAGCAAGCGGCGTCTGCCACAGAGGGGATAGACTTGCCCGAATTGAGCATTAGGCAATCGCTCTCTATAGGTTTAATGCAATGCGTAGCTATGTGGCCAGGAACCAGCCGTTCCATGATGACGCTTGTGGGCGGCTATCTGGTGGGCTTAAGCCCTACCCGCGCCGCGGAGTTTAGTTTCCTTCTGGGCATGATCACACTGAGTGCAGCTGCGCTTTACGAAGGCTACAAAAGCGCCGAGGTGCTCAGTCAGCTTTCCATTGGGCCCCTTATTTTTGGGGTGGTGGTGGCCTTCATATTTGCTGCGCTTTCCGTCAAATGGATGGTTAATTGGCTTACTAGGCACGGGCTATCCTTGTTCGCCTGGTATCGGTTGGGGCTTGCCGCGATTGTGTTTTTGTTTGTGATGTAAGGAAGTCGTTTCTCAATCAAAAAATCTGTCACTCCAATCCCTCTTGCCCAGATCATAAATGGCATCCGAGCACCTCATCGTGGATGGATACAATATTGCTCATTCTTGGCAGGAATACCGCGTGCTCTTCAAGCGCGGGGTGGATATTGTCTCCTCAAAGTTGGCGGAGGAGCTGCGCATCATCCACGATGCTCAAGGCATACGGACGACGGTGGTCTTTGACGGCAAGGGGAACGATATGGTGGTCGAACGCTCAGAGGGCTGCCTCACTTATTCCGTGCTTTTCACGGCAGCAGGAGTGCCGGCAGATGCAGTCATTGAGCAATTAGTCAGGCAGGGTATCGGCAGGGATACGGTTATTGTGGCGAGCGACGATAGGGGCGTGCGCGCCTCGGCCACCGCGCAGGGGGCGCAAGTTATCAGTGCAGACGGCCTTCGCGATTGGGTGCGTAGCGCAGGCAGATTACAAAGAGCCGCTCTAAAGCGACGCAGTGAACACACAGAAAAAGGCTGGCAAAATCGCATACCGTTAGACTAGGCTGGGATATGGAGATGCGAAGTCCTGTCGTAGAAGAGGTGCCTGGGCTTTATGGTGCCGTGAGTATGTCTGAGCTGCTTTTGCAAAAGCTCTGGCATCGGCGGGATTTTTCTCAAGACGGGCTTGTTACCGAAGATGGTCGCCCCATCAAAGTCATAAACCAAGGCTCGTGGAATCGGCAGGAAGGGCCCGATTTTCTCAATGCTGAATTGGAAATAGGCGGGCAGCGCACAATAGGCGATGTGGAGGTGCACTTTCACGCGAGAGATTGGCGCGCGCATGGCCATACGGCGAACCCCAGATTTGCGCGGGTTGTTTTGCATGTTGTACTTTTCCCTCCCACTTCTGGGCGTAAGGATACCATTTGTAGCTCACCACCGCTCCTCGTATTACTGCCTTATTTAAAGCACGATCTGGAAGATTATGCGGCCATGGAGGAGCTTGGTGCGCTGGACGAGGCGAGGGATCGCGCCGAGCAATGGTTGCACTTCTCTGTTGAGGAGCGCAGGTCTCAAATCATTCGTTACGCAGAAAAGCGATTGCTTCAAAAATGCCACTATGCCCGCTCACGATTGCAAAAAGACGGGTGGGAGCACAGTTGCCACACACTATTTTTGGAAGCTCTCGGGTATCGCCGTAACCGTGCCCCGATGGCCAATCTGGCGATGAATCTGGGGCTGGGCGAAATGCTGTCCGCCGCAAGCCATTCGCAGGAAACAGCCACTGTGGCAACGCGCCTCTTTGAAAGCGTGTCTGGATGGAAGCTGGCGGGGCTGCGTCCCGCGAATCATCCGCGTAAGCGGATAGCGGAATACCTGCAGTTGTTGCAGCGGAAGGCAGACTGGGCCAGTCGCCTCCAAACGTATTTTTTCGAGAATGCAAAACATTTGCCCGTGAGCCAGATACCCACCGCTGCCTATCGAAAGCAGATTAGGCTTACCCAGATGAGAGCAGAGATAGTCTCCATACTCGGTTCAGTATGGAACGGCCCAAAACTCGATACGCTCGTTGTTGATGTGTTTCTGCCTTTGCTCATTGCGCAAGACTCGCGCTCGGGCGAGGCGCTCGGCCAACTCTGGTATCACTGGTTTGCTGGAGACGCGCCCGAGGCTTGGCGGCTTTTCCTCGACTCCTGCCATCTCCTTTCAGACAGGGCACACCCCATTTCCAATGGCGCTTATCAGGGGGCTTTCCTCGCTTTGCTGGAAGGCTAGCCTGTGGAGGGGACCCGATGGGCCTATTTATTTTGAAGCGTAAGCTTGACCAATTCCCTCGAACGATTGAATATTGGCTATAGTTTTTACTTAGCGGCGCGGTAGCCAAGTGGTAAGGCCGGGGTCTGCAAAACCCCTATGCGTCGGTTCAATTCCGACCCGCGCCTCCAATATTGCTGATTAGAGTCTTAATGAGGCGCATACTCTTTCTCTGCTCAAGAAACAAGTTGCGGAGTCCGACAGCCGAATCGATCTTTTCGGAGTATGCTGGTGTGGAGGTGGACTCCGCAGGACTTAGCCAAGACGCCGTTTGCCCGCTCTCAGTCGAGCAATTAGCTTGGACAGATACCGTTTTGGTAATGGAAAAGTCGCACTTAGCCCAACTTAACCGCAAATTTGGCAAACATTTGAAGGGCAAGAAAGTAGCTGCACTTGGCATTCCAGACAAATTCGCCTTTATGGACGAGCGCTTGATCGAACTTCTAAAGGTACGCTGTGCCCCGCATATCCCAAAAAAGTAGCGTGGCCAATCAAAGCATAAGGTACAACGGGTCACAAAATTCCCATTCCCACAGTTTTCTTCTTTACAGAGAGGGGGGATTGTTTCAATTTCGTATCTTTTCTAACAATTACAAACCAGCACTATGGGCAATCTACGCAAACGCCGCCGTCGCAAAATCGCCAAGCATAAGCGCAAGAAGCGCTCACGCGCCAATCGCCACAAGAAGCGCACTTGGGGTTCCTAGGGCCATCAGTGGCCTCATAGGTTCATCACTTTACCTTCAAAAGCCTCCTTCACGGAGGCTTTTTTTTTGTGACTTTTTCCAGCGTAAATGTGCTGGCATCCGATTGAGAAACTCTTGTAAAACGCAACCCTCCCTTATGCTCCCTATTACTTTTCGACATGAATTGACGATAGGGGGTTTACCCTTAGATTGTTCCTTACACACTCCTATCCCATGGTTCAACTCATATCCGATCCACTCCAATCCCTAGAAAATGCCTTGGTTATCATAGTAGAAAACTCTGCCAAGGCTGCGCCGCAGGAAATCCTGACGGCTACTCAGTCTATTGACGAGCTCCTGAATGCAAACTCAGACAAGATGGAGCCGCAACTCATTCACTATCTCAAGCGCCGTAGCTACAGCAAGGCGCTCGCCCATCTGAGGCAGGCTTGATCTGAAGCCTGATTGGGCTAAGAGAACTGAACCTTAGGGGCTTCCCGCTCGGCAGCATTGGTGATCTCGAACAGTTCTGCCGGGCGGAAGCCCAGCATACCAGAAAAGAGAACTGCAGGAAACGTTTCGCGTGCCGTGTTGTAGGTCATTACGGAATCGTTGTAGGCCTGCCGCGCGAAAGACACTTTATTTTCCGTAGAGGTAAGCTCTTCGGTGAGCTGGGCCATATTTTGGTTGGCCTTAAGATCGGGGTAAGCTTCGGCCAGAGCGAAGAAGCGGCCCATTGCCCCTGTAAGCGCAGTTTCTGCACCCACTAGAGCTTTGACGGCGCTGGCATCATCGGGATGTGCTGCCGCTTTTTGCCCAGCCGCGGCTGCGGAGTTTCTGGCAGCTATCACGGCTTCCAGAGTTTCGCGCTCGTGCTTTAGGTATCCTTTGGCCACTTCCACGAGATTGGGTATTAGATCGTAGCGACGCTTGAGCTGCACGTCTATCTGAGCCCAGGCGTTCTTGAATCGGTTGCGCAGTGTCACCAGGTTGTTGTACAGACCTGCGATGAAGAATACTGCTACTACAACAATGGCGAGGAGAATGAGCGATGAGATCATAGCGGGAGCAATTGGAGGTTCAGTGAGATTTAGTGTGTGCCAACACCACTATAAGCCCAACTGTAAAATCTCTTTGAAATTGTGCAAACGCAAAGCGTCAGCCTCGGCAGAAATGTACTACCCACGGAAGCTGTTAATTTCTTCGCAGAGTTTGCGTGCGGCAATTCCCGCTGCTTCACCAAAATCCTCGCCCATGGATGCGTAAATAATTCCACGTGAGCTATTGATAAGTAGTCCGCTCTTCTCTGGCGTTAGCCCATTGCGGAGTACCGCTTCCAAATCTCCTCCCTGCGCGCCAATTCCGGGAACTAGCAAAGGAATATCCCCAACTAATTGGCGGATGTGAGCCAATTCCCCGGGATAGGTGGCTCCTACCACCAGCGCGGTGTTTCTGTGCCGATTCCACTCTTTGGCACATTTCTCCGCCACGATTTCGTAAATCTTTTTTATTCCCGAGGGGGTTGAGACTTCCAGGCTTTGGAGCTCACCCGAGCCTGGATTGCTCGTGCGGCAAAGGATTATGGCGCCTCGCTCGGGGGCGCTCAGGTAGGGTTGCAAAGTATCGCCTCCCATGTAGGGATTTACGGTTACAGCGTCTGCGCCGTAGCGGGCAAAAGCTTCCAGTGCGTATTGCTCCGCAGTAGCGCCGATATCCCCCCGCTTGGCATCTAGTATTACAAAAGCGTGAGGCGCCTTTTCTCTGATATACTTTATTGTGTCGAGAAGATCGCTCTCGGCGCCCGCCGCGTGGTAGTAGGCCGCTTGTGGTTTATAGGCGCAGGCAAACGGAGCAGTAGCGTCGATTATCGCCTTGTTGAATTCCAGAATTGGCCGAGCGGTGCCGCTTAGGCACTTAGGCAGCTTCCGTGCGTCGGGGTCCAGGCCCACGCAGACTAGCGAGCCGCTTTTTTCCCATGCATTCGTAAGTTTTTCTGTAAATGTAGGCATATTTCCCATTCTCTATAAGCAAGGTGCTTAATCGCAAGTTGCTTCTGCCGATAGTTAGAATTATGTTAAAAGTACTGACTTTCACGGAGCTTGCCCCTATATTTGTGAAAATTTTCACCGATTTGTAAAAATCTTTGGCTTTTTACTTGAATTACCCTTCCGCTAAATTAACCTCCTAACTATAAGGTATTCTCTTTACCCTTCTGCGGAGAACCTCCTCACGTATCACTCCTAACTGCTTAAAGAAGCACCCGAACTATGGAAAATGCTACCCACTGCCGGGCTTCAGACTCTAAGCCTTTTGCTGTTTTAAACCGTTGGGTTTTCGGTGCGAAAATTGCCTCGCTGTCATTGGTCTTCGCACTTTCTCTCGGAGCCGTTTCACTCTCTGGCCAGGCGGTTTTGCCAGTGGATAATAATCCTCCCGCTCGTCATTCTCTAACCGCGATTGTTGCCTGGAACGGGCAAGAGCAGATACTGCTCACCTCTTCGACTTTTAGCGGCGACGTCCCCTCCGCCATTCACATGACGGTTGTGCCCTCAAACCCCACTCCGCTCCAAGTGGCAACCAGTGAGCTGGAGGGAATTGGCAAACTAATCACCACTTACTTTGTAGACAAGGGCGCGGGCCGTATGCCCGTTGAGAGCTACCAGAAAGCTGCGCTATTCCCCACCGCTACCGTCATGCGAGAGTTACCCGAGGCGGTAAATCTCACGAGCGAGCGCAATTTTATCAACTGGCTCAATGCCAGCAACAGGGCAGCAGGCTTCCCTGAGTCCAAACTGCCGGGTGATCTGCGGCGCGGTATCAATCGCGCGATTGGCGAACGCGGGGAGTGGACGCTCGCCTCCAGAATGCCATCGGTACCCGCAGGCGGCACCACTGCTTGGGCAGGCGGCAAGTTCTCCACGGCTCAACCTTACTTCCCTCTCAGGCTTCTTGCAGGCCAACCCGAGCTCACCGCAAAGATTTTTATCATCACTCCTTCGTATGCCACCTACGCGGGTGATGCCTTTCCCTACGTAACAGACTTAACAGAATCGTTGACCGTTCCTCAGAAAGACTTGGCCGCTGTATCACCCTACTTGGGTGCTCACTTTACCGGCCAAGGTCGAGTGGTCATTCGCACCATTGAAATTAAGGGACTGCCCCGCTCCTTCAACTTCGGGTTGTTTACCGAATAAGTTTACTGCTTCTTGAGGGCAAATTTTCCTGCAATTGCCCTCAAGTTTGCAATTGGGTCTTCCGCCAAATCATCAACCAAGAGTACTTGGGCTCCGATGGATTCGGCAAGTATCTGGGCCGTGCGCGGGTTGTATTGCGGTTGTGCAAAAATGATGCGCACCCCCTCAGCGCGAGCTTTTTCCATAAGCGATTGAAGGTGCCTGGGTGTAGCCTCTTTGCCCCCAAGCTCGACCGCTACTTGGGTTAAGCCGTAGTCGCGACAGAAGTAGGCAAATGCCGGGTGATACACATAAATGCTGCGTCCTCGTAAGTCAGCCAGCTTCTCGGATAGCTCCGAATGGATTACAGCTAGCTCAGCATTCAGGTTTTTTTGCCTCTCAACTATCTTTTCCTTTTGCTCGGGTAATTTGATGCTCAGCGTATTTGCAATGTGCTCAACTTGCTTTTGCAATAGCGCCGCAGACAGCCAAATATGCGGGTCTGAGCCATGCTCATGGTGATGATGATCGCCATGAGCGTGGGTGCATTCCGTTTCGAGCAGGTCAACACCTTCACGCAAGTCCACAATCTCCATCTGCGGATTAAGTTCTCTAAGCTTGGGCAGCAGGGCTTCCTCAAACTCCATCCCCGTCCTAAAGTAAATGGCCACCGAGCGCAGCTGGCGTATTTGCCCGGGTGTGGGCTCATATGTATGCGGATTAGCCCC
>CAZHQD010000068.1:0-15342 GCA_964533835.1 uncultured Puniceicoccaceae bacterium
AGCACTCCCTTTAGAAATAACACCAAAGAAAAAGGGCTTATAGATAATAAGAGTGGAATCTTTTGGTGAAATATTGTGTCGCCATATGTGTGCTCAAGTAATAACAGAGGGCACGATGCGGAAACTTATACTGATATTACTAACCATTAGTTTAACTACAGTCACGGGCTATACCAAAGTGGATTTGTGGAAAAATACCCATGGGGACGAGCTGGCTTACGATGGCGTTTTCTATAGCTACCGGAGCGCCAACGCGCTACATGCGTTTAAGGTATGGACGCCGCCGCAAGAAGGACCGATACGCGGATTGTTACTATTTGGGAATCCAGGAGGCGGCTATGGAGGCGATACGCGGGACAAGACGACGCAGCAGGATTTACTGCATTTCGCGACGCGAAAAGGAATCGCCGTGGCAGGGGTGAATGGTTTTTCCGGAAGGCGAACCTACGACGAGCTGGGGCAGTATATATTGAGGGGACTGCAATCCATGGGGGAATATGGCAAGCACCCTGAGCTGGCAACGATCCCATTCTTGGTAAGCGGGGGATCCAACGCGGGTTCTTTTTCCTATAGCATGATGTGCCTCGCACCAGAGCGGACGATAGCCATCACGCCGAACGTAGGGGGCTACTTTAGCCTAAATGCGCCCAAGGCGGCAGCCGATGTGCCAGTGTGGATCCATATCGGCACAATAGACTCGCTCTCCAGCAGCGGGGTGGAAAACACGGAGCAGCTATTTGAAATAAATGCTGCTGATCGCCCACTCTTCTGGGCCTGGGATGCGGAGATCAAAGGGCACGAGAATGGTGGCGCGGATCATGTGGATATTCCTTACTGGGATGAAATAATTGACCTGCGACTCCCAGACACTAACGAAAGAGGAAGCGCGCCCCTGCTGAAAAAACTCGACTATGATGCGGGCTGGTGTGTGGACTTTGAAACATGGGATCACAGAATTACGCGGGCATTTCCCGCAACGGAGCATCCTAAGAAAGATTTTCACCGCTACGGGTGGCTGCCATCGGAAGGGCTGGCGCGGCTCTATCAGGCAAATGCCACACGCTCCCGCCCCATAAAACTAGCACTGGCAGACCCAACACTAAGCGCTAAAGCAGAGGGCACTTCCGGCGTCTATCTCTCGGCTGGACTGACGGCCATGGTGGACGCAGGGGAGGTATTTACCATCAAGGTGACCAAAGACAGACTGGCATTCGCCATCAAAAGCGTGGGCATCTACGACAAGGGAACCCTGCTCGGCAAAGTGAATCTGGAGACGGGAAGCGGCGAGATTACCATCAAGGCTGAACAAGGGAAGGCTTACTACGCGCTCTATGCCTATGAGCAAGTGCCCTCGCGCTTCAATCCAAACGCACGACCAGACGAGCGGATATCCGCACCACTGCTAGTGATGGTGCGCGATCCCGAAATGACAAAGCGGATCGAAAGCCAACTGACGACTACCACACTGGCTAACAAGGCGAAAAACAATGCCATTGAGCCACCGAAAGCAGTAGCCAAAGGAGCGATTTCAGGCAGTGACGTCATTATAGCCAGCCGCTTAAAAGAAAGCGGAGCGGTGAGAGCGGACGGCAGAATCTCGCCGCAGTGGGCAACACTGAAGAGCGTAGTTTTTGACGAGCAGAAGACCGCGGAAAATACTATTGGTGATCCAATCAAGGCTCAGGTGGGAATTAAGGCGGCTTGGGATGATACGGGGCTCTACCTTTACTATGAATTAAGGAATAACAAAGAGAAGCCGCTCAAAGAGCTGCTGGACTTTCACCTGGCCAGCATAGACCCTGACCAACTCTACGTAGATGGAAGCCCGAACCTCAGCCACTTCACTAAACCTGGGGATACCCAGCTACTGCGGAGCGCGCTGCAATTCCAATTTGACGTGAACGGAGAGCAAGCGGGCAGGCAAATATCCCTAAATTATTGGGATCCGTGGGATTGCCGACAGGAGATTTGGAGCGCAGCGACAGACTTTTCTGCTACGGGAGCATGGTATGAGGTAGTAACCACAGGTGAGAATGAGCACGCCGTGGAATTTTACCTGCCATGGGCTTATGTGGGAAATCCAGGCTTCACAAAGACGCCGCCCACGGGAACCACGCTGGCCTATCTACTCGGTTATGCCCTTCAAGCGGAGCTGACCGAAGAAGCCGAGGTACCTGCCACGCAAAAAATGCTCTGGCCACGCGGGCAAGACCCATGGCGCGTGCCAGCAGACGAAGAGACGCCCAATTCGTTTGGGAAGATCGTGCTGATGCCATAAGCTGCATCTTAAAAATCTAAAAAAGAAAGACCCCGAACCGTAATGGTTCGGGGTCTTATTAATTTGATGCAGAGATTCTCTATGCGAAGCTTTTGAGGCTCGCTTAGTAATCCATGCCGCCCATGCCACCCATACCGCCAGGGCCGCCTGCAGGAGCTTCGCTCTTAGGCTCTGGGATGTCGGTGATCATGGCCTCGGTGGTGAGGAGGAGGCTGGCAACGGAAGCCGCGTTTTGGAGGGCAGTGCGGGTGACCTTAGTGGGGTCAACAACGCCAGCCTTTACGAGGTCTTCGAACTCGCCAGTGGCGACGTTGTAGCCGTTGGCGCCCTTCTTGGAGAGGACTTCCTTGACGACGAGAGAGCCTTCGACACCTGCGTTGAGGCAGAGCTGGCGGAGGGGCTCTTCAATGGCGCGGCGGACGATCTGAGCGCCGATCTTTTCGTCGCCTTCGAGGGTTTCCGCGACTGCGTCGATGGACTTAGCGGTGCGGAGAATGGCAACGCCACCTCCTGGAACAATGCCTTCTTCAACTGCGGCGCGAGTAGCGTGCAGAGCGTCGTCTACGCGAGCCTTCTTTTCCTTCATTTCGGCTTCGGTGGTAGCGCCGACATTGATAACGGCAACGCCGCCAGCGAGCTTGGCGAGGCGCTCCTGAAGCTTTTCGCGATCGTAGTCGGAGGAGGTTTCCTCAATCTGGCGACGGATGAGCTTCACGCGGCCTTGGATATCAGCGGGCTTGCCTGCGCCTTCGACAATGGTGGTGTTTTCCTTGTCGATGGTGACGCGCTTGGCGCGACCGAGGTCGGACACCTGAACGTTTTCGAGCTTAACGCCGAGGTCTTCAGTGAGGCACTTGCCACCAGTGAGGATCGCGATGTCTTCCATCATGGCCTTGCGGCGGTCGCCGAAGCCAGGAGCCTTTACGGCGCAGACATTGAGGATGCCACGGAGCTTGTTGACCACGAGAGTGGCGAGGGCTTCGCCTTCCACGTCTTCGGCAATAATGAGGAGGGGCTTGCCCGTCTTGGCAACGGCCTGGAGGAGTGGGAGGAGGTCGGAGAGGCTAGATACCTTCTTCTCGTGGATGAGGATATAAGCGTCTTCGAGGATAACTTCCTGGCTCTCGGCGTTGGTGACGAAATAGGGGGAGATGTAGCCCTTGTCGAACTGCATACCTTCGACGACGTCGAGGGTGGTGTCGATGGACTTGGCTTCTTCGACGGTGATGGTGCCATCTTTGCCTACGCGGTCCATGGCGTCGGCAATGATTTCGCCGATTTCGTGATCCCAGTTGGCAGAGACGGTGGCGACGTTCTTAACTTCCTCGCGGTCGGAGACCTTCTTGGAGAGTTTGGCAAGCTCGTCTGTAGCGGCGTTGACAGCCTTGTCGATACCGCGCTTTACGTAGACGGGATTGGCGCCATTGGTGATGAACTTGAGGCCTTCGCGGTAGATGGCTTCGGCGAGAACGGTAGCGGTGGTGGTACCGTCACCTGCGATGTCGCTGGTCTTGGTGGCGACTTCCTTCACCATCTGGGCGCCCATGTTTTCATAGGGGTCCTTGAGCTCGATTTCCTTGGCGACGGTTACGCCGTCCTTGGTCACGAGGGGGGAGCCATATTTTTTGTCGATCACCACATTACGGCCTTTGGGACCGAGGGTGACTTTGACAGCGCGGGCGAGAGTGGAAACACCAGTAAGGATCTTCTTACGGGCGGATTCATCGAAGAGAATTTGTTTAGCGGCCATGGTAAATTTAAGTTAAAATGAAGAATGAAGAATGAAGAAGTTAAGACAGTTAAAAATAACTGCTTAAAGTTAGGCGATGATGCCGAGGATGTCGTCCTCGCGAATGAGGGTGAACTTTTTGTCACCGAGTTTAACTTCGGTGCCGCCGTATTTGGAGATGATTACGCGATCGCCAACCTTCACTTCGAAGGCATGAGCTTTGCCGTTCTCATCTTTTTTGCCGGTGCCGAGAGCGATGACTTCGGCCTCCTGCGGTTTTTCTTTAGCGGAATCAGGGATAATAATCCCGCCTTTGATTTCTTCGGCAGCTTCCGCGATTTTAACCAACACGCGGTCGCCCAAGGGCTTCACGGTTGGGACTGCTATTTCTTGAGTTGCTTTAGCCATAGTTGTGTGAGTTGGGTTGAAAAAAAGTAAGAAGTTAGAATGAAGAAAGAAGAGGTAGACGCAGGTTCACCACAGAGGCTCAGAGGAGCACAGAGGGAGGGTTACTTTACGTCTTCGACGTCGGCGTCCACGACTTCGGGGTCGTTGGGCTTACGGGTACCTGTTTGGGTGGGGCCAGCGGCTTTGGGGCCACCTTCGGCGCCTGGGCCTGCCTGAGGGCCAGTGCCGCCCGGGGCGCCACCTGCGGCATACATTTGCTGAACGCCTTCCTGGAAGTCCTTGTTGTTTTGAAGCTTATCGTGAGCGGCGCGCATCTTATCGAGATCGCCCGTTTCGAGGTCGGCCTTGGCCTCCTTGAGGGCTTCTTCGACGGGAGCCTTCTTTTCTGCGGGGAACTTATCCTCGCGGAGAGTCTTCTCGACTTGGTAAATAAGGCTATCGAGCTGGTTCTTTGACTCGATGGTGTCGCGCTGGCGCTTGTCTTCGGAGGCGTGCAGTTCGGCTTCCTTACGGAGCTTTTCTACTTCGTCCTTGCTGAGACCTGAGCTGCCCGTGATGGAAATCTTCTGGTCGCGGCCCGTGCCGAGGTCTTTGGCTGTGACATGGAGGATGCCGTCGCGGTCGATATCGAAAGTGACTTCGATTTGAGGGACGCCGCGTGGAGCGGGCGGAATACCGTCGAGCTTGAAAGTGCCGAGGAGCTTATTGTCCTTGGCCATTGGGCGCTCGCCCTGGAGGACGCGGATTTCCACGCCTGGCTGGTTGTCGGCGTAGGTGGAAAATACCTGGGACTTCTTGGTGGGGATCGTGGTATTGCGATCGATCATGGCAGTGGCCACACCGCCAGCGGTTTCGATGGCGAGGGTGAGCGGGGTGACGTCCAAGAGAAGGATGTCTTTCACGCTGCTGTCACCGCGGAGGACGGCACCCTGAACGGCAGCGCCGATGGCGACCACTTCGTCTGGGTTTACGCCTTTGTGAGGCTCTTTTCCTGCGAGCTCGCGGGCGATATCCAAGATGCGGGGCATACGAGTCATGCCGCCGACGAGGACGAGCTCATCCACATTCTTAGAGGTGATGCCAGCGTCTTTCAGGCAGGCCAGGACTGGGGCCTTGGTGCGCTGGGCGAGCTGTTCGCAGAGCTGCTCCAGCTTGCTGCGGGAGATAGAGATATTGAGGTGCTTCGGCCCTGTGGCGTCGGCGGTAATGAAGGGGAGATTGATGTCGTAGCTCTGAGAGGAGCTGAGGGCGATCTTGGCTTTTTCGGCTTCTTCCTTGAGGCGCTGGAGAGCCATGGGATCGTTTTTGAGGTCGATACCGTTTTCCTTGCGGAATTCGGAAACGAGCCAGTCGATAATGGCTTCATCCCAGTTATCACCACCGAGGTGGGTATCGCCATTGGTGGCTTTGACTTCGAAGACACCGTCGCCGATTTCGAGGATAGAAATATCGAAGGTGCCGCCACCGAGGTCGTAGACGGCAATGGTTTCGTCGCTCTTTTTGTCGAGACCGTAGGCGAGAGAGGCAGCCGTGGGCTCGTTGATAATGCGGAGGACTTCGAGGCCCGCGATGGTTCCGGCATCCTTAGTGGCTTGGCGCTGGGCGTCGTTGAAGTAGGCGGGAACGGTGATGACGGCTTGGGTGATCTTCTCGCCAAGGTAGGCTTCGGCGTCGGCCTTGAGTTTGGCGAGCACCATGGAGGAAATCTGCTCAGGGGCCATGCGCTCGGTCTTGCCGCCGACATTGACCTCTATCCAAGCGTCGCCGTTTTTGCCTTCGACAACTTTGTAGGGGAGGCGCTTCATCTCCTCTTTGACTTCGGAGAACTTGCGGCCGATGAGGCGCTTGGCAGAGAAAATGGTGTTGGCCGGATTGGTAACGGCTTGGCGCTTGGCAGCTTGGCCCACAATGCGCTCGCCAGTCTTTGTAAACGCCACAATAGAGGGCGTAGTGCGGGCGCCTTCAGAATTGGGGATGACTACGGGCTCGCCACCTTCCATGACGGCCATGCAAGAGTTTGTGGTTCCAAGGTCGATGCCTAGTATTTTGCTCATAGATGGCACAATACGTTGCAGCATTTGCGCCCATCTTGGTTAAAAATTCATAACCTGCTTATCTCAAGAGAGATATAAAAAATAAATAGGCAAAAACAGAAATTGGCCAAGGCACCTAAGTGAGCCAGTATGTCCCAAAAAGTGGGACAGTGGCACAGTGGAGGCGCATTGGTGTGACACTAGCTGCCAAAGCGAGGGCGGGTAGTTTCGAGGGTGTAGCCTTCGGCCAGAACAAAGAGACGAGGGTCGAGACGCTCTTCGGTGGCGGACTGGAGGACGAACTCGAACTTTATGCCGCGCCAGCCACGCTGAACGATGCGGATAGGAACGGTGCCTGTCTCCCTGAAAAAGCGGTCGAGGAGCGGGAGACTGTGCTCAAATGGGCTGAAAGCAGCGAGGCTTTGCACAGGGAAGCGACCCTTGTCTCTGGCAGCCCAGAGAGTGAACTTGGCGTGTTTTTCATCGAAGACATACTCGGCGCCCTGAATGCCCGCGATGGTGACGGACTTGCCCGCCGAAGGCAGCTTGACCGACTCGGGCGGGGGGACGCGGAGGGATTTGTTATTTTCGGCGGCATCGTAGATGCGGCGCATAGAGAGGAGTACCTGGGTGGAATCCGCGGGCTGCCACGATTTCTTAAACTCGTCTATGAGGTAGGCGCCGATATCGTTTACAATGATAGTCTGGAAATGTTTGCCATCGGCCCAGAACTCAGTGCGGGTGCGGTCCCCAGCAATGTGGTGGCGGATCTCCCAGGAGATTTTATTTTCCTTGGCAGTATAAATGAGACGGCCGTCAAAGGCATTGAGGGAAACTGAAAACAGAAAGAAAAGGAAAAGAAAGAAACGCATAGGGCTAGGTATAGGAGGTAGAAGCAGGTTGGCAAAAGAAAGTGACCGGGAAGGCGGCAATTTTTCGCTAGCCGTAGGCTGCACAATGATTTTGACTATGAGTGTAGCAAGGAGCGCCAGTGTTCCACCCTCCCCTACCCACACTCGTATGGCCACAGCCACCATTCCCGAACAGCCTAACAGCCAGCAGGCCAAAGCGATGCAGCCCGCAGTGGCGCCAAAGCCATATGTGAATGCGGAGAAGCACCGCAAACTACTGCCCACAAAGCAGAGTATAGATAAGCATGCCGCCGAGCTATCTGCCCAGGTGCGGGAGTCCGTGTATATCGCCTCCAAGCTAAAGACGGAGAAGCGGGTGGATAACTTTGCGGCAAACTTTGAAGATCCGGATGAATTGCGCTATCTGGCTGGCGCGATCAAGCAGCATACGCTCGACCATCTGGAGGAATACCTTCTCCAAGCCGAAGCAGCCCTGAAGGCCAATGGGGCGGAAGTCCACTGGGCGACTGACGGGGAATCTGCCAATCGCATCATAGCGGAGATCATGCAGCGCAATAACGCCAAAAAGATGGTGAAATCCAAAAGCATGGTGAGTGAAGAAACCGAGCTGGTGCCCTACCTGGAAAAACAAGGAATCGAAGCGGTGGAGACGGACCTTGGGGAGTTTATCGTGCAGATAGACGGGGACCACCCGAGCCATATCGTAACGCCGATTATCCACAAAAACAGGCAACAGATAGCCGAGAGCTTTGAGAAGCATGGCTTAGGGGAATACAACGACGACCCAACCACCATCACGAGAAGGGCCAGAAAGTTTCTAAGGGAAAAATATTTTGAAGCAGAAGTGGGGATGACTGGGGCAAACTTTGTGATAGCGGAAACAGGCCGCATAGTGACAGTGACCAATGAGGGTAATGGGCGATTTTCGTGCGCAGCGCCAAAGATTCATATCGCGCTGGTAGGGATAGAAAAACTGGTTCCTAAGGAAGAGGATATGGCGGTGTTTCTGAGTGTGCTGGCACGCAGCGCAACCGCGCAAAATCTTACGGTATATACGCAATTTATAGGAGGGCCAAAGCCAGCTGAAAGACCGCACGGCAGTGAGCAAATGCATGTGGTGTTTATAGACAATAGGCGGAGTGAGGTGCTGGCCAGTGATGTGCGCAAGATATTGCGCTGCATACGGTGCGGCGCATGTATGAACGTGTGCCCCGTCTATCGGCAAGCAAGCGGGCATGCTTACAGGAAGGTCTACCCAGGCCCAGTGGGAATCGTGCTCGCACCAATGCTGGAGGGCGAAGAGGGGTTTGCGGAATACGCAGATTTGCCGAAGGCATCCAGCCTGTGCGGCGCATGCAATGAGGTGTGCCCCGTGGATATTCCGATACCCGAGCTCATATTGCGAAACCGCAACCGCGCCCACAAGCAGCACCTGCACGCCGCAGCGGCAGGCACACCGCCAATGGGCGGCTGGGCCATGCTGGCAAGCTCTCCTATGATGTGGAAGACGAGCCTCTCCGCAGGACGTGTGATGAACGCCGTGCCACGGAGCTTCCTGAACATTGCGCCACCAGCGGCAGCGTGGCAAATATCGCGAGACTTGCCCGAATTTAAAGGGGGCAGTTTCCGCAAATGGCTGAAGAAACACAAAAAGGAAGCAACCCAGCAGTAACGCTACCCGACACCAATCAACGGTAAAAAGAATTCCATGGCCTCTCCCACCAACGCACGAGAAACAATACTGGCCGCAGTAAAGGCCGCGAATGCCCCACTGAAAGAGCGCGCACCCTACCCTCAATACGATCCTGAGGTAACGCGATTGAAGCTGCCGCAGAAGTTTGCCAATGACTGGGAGTATTTTTGCTTCAGAATGCGCGCTGTAAATGGCGTGCCGCTGACGGGCTACCCTGCCCTGGGTGAATACCTCCGCAAACAGAATCTGACACAAGGCTACTGCGACCCACTGTATGCCAAGGCAGTTGAGCAGCAGGCGGCCCCCCATATGAAATGGGTAACAAGTTATGATGTGAAGCAGCGCGACAACTACCCCGTAGCAGTAACGATGGCCAGTGGCGCAATAGCCGAAACGGGAACCCTGATACTTAAAGACGCGGAGACCAGCTCCCGCGTGGCCGCGCTTGCTCCATGGATACATGTTGCGCTGGTGAGGCGGAGCACACTAGTGGGCACACTCGCAGAGGGTGTAAAGACCTTCAAAGGCGATCCTGCGGTGATCTTTGTCACGGGCCCATCCAAAACGGCAGACGTGGAAGGCATCCTTATCGAAGGCGTACACGGGCCAGGCATACAGGTGGCTTGCTTGATTGACTAACGCCATGAACCCAAATGGGCTAAGGGCAGCCACGCTCTATTTCCTTGCCGTGGTGGCTGCCAACCTAACGGCTACACTATTTATTCCGTTTCCCGTGTTTGGGCAAGTGGCTGTGGGCACCTTTATCTTTGGCATTACCTTTACCCAGCGGGACAAGATGCACCGCGAAGGAGGGCGGGCCTTTGTGTATAAGGTTCTGTTTATCACAGCAGTAGCAACCACTCTCATGCTGCTGGGCTACAAATACCTTCTGGCAGAATCTCTGGTAGCCGCGCTGAGCAACGCCGGGCAAACGTGGCTGGCGACAGGATTTGGCATCCTCGCAGAAAGCTCGGAGCGGGTGCTGGTGGCCTCGTTTCTGGCGATCATTTTGGCAGAAGCCGCCGACACCGAGATTTACCACTTGCTGAAAAACCGAAGCTGGCTGGTGCGAGTGGCCAGCTCCAATGCCGTGAGCGTCCCACTGGACTCCCTGATATTTAATCTGGTAGCCTTCGCAGGAATCTTTGGAGCCATGGAGCTGGCCTCGATCATTTTCGGCGAAATTGTGGTAAAATACTTGGTGGGAATCGGCTACGGCTGGTGGCTTGGGAAAAGGCTCAAACCAACAAACAAAAGCGCCTAGGGCTGGTGCAGGCCAAAGACTGCGCCCGTGGGGTCTGTAACAACCGCTATTTCTCCCACTGATTCCACTGACATAGGCGGAATAATAACATGGCCGCCCAAATCGGCTAACTTTTGTGCAGCGACGCGGATATCGGCGACAACAATGTAGGGCAACCAGTGAGAAGGAACATTGGGATGAGGCGCCTTGAGCATCCCAGCAATACCCTTATCATTCTCATTGAGTTTGAATAGCGTGTAAGGCATCCCACTGCCACCGAATGGCACTGCTTTCCATCCAAAAAGCGCTCCGTAAAACGAAGCGGCAGCAGATTCATCGGTAGTAACCAGTTCATTCCAACTGACATGGCCAGGCGTGAAGGCCATGGAAGAATTTTCGGACGATGCGCTCATGATTGATATGATTTTAGGATTAAGCGAAAGACAATAGATTGCATTTCGCAATCTATAATTCGCATAAGACTTGCAAAATGCAATCTTTATTTGAAGAATAAAATGGATGGAAGAAAAACGCCGTTCAGAGTGCCCAATAGCTTGCATGCTCGACCTGATAGGGGACAAGTGGACCATGCTGGTGCTGAGAGATCTATTTATAGGAAAGCACCATTATGAGGAGTTCTTGAAATCTTCTGAAGGGATCGCGACCAACATACTGTCCAGCCGACTAAAACACCTGCAAGCAGCAGGACTAATAAGCCGCGTACAATCTGAAAAAGACGGACGCTATGCGCGGTATGACCTGACCAGCAAAGGCCTTTCGCTGCATCCAGTGCTGGAAAGCATGGCCAGTTGGGGCCTTAAGAATTTACCAGGAACGAAAAGCCTACTCACCCCAGAAGAAGTTGCCCAGCGCAAGACAACCCTGAAAGCACAGTTTGCAAAACAATAGCAAAGCTTACCCCAAGAAGCTAAAAATGCGTTATTAGAAAAGGATTGATAGGCTGAAGAATGGCGGTAGGCTCTAGGGGGTAGGCTTTAATGATGCCCCGAAACTGTCGCTATACGCCTTATGCCATGCAACTATCCTCTGTCCTAAAACTCAAATCAACAAGAGTCGTAGTAATCTATCTCTTGCTTCACCTAAATATGCTGCGGGCGCAGGACCCTGACGCGTTGTCTGGGAAGTTTCAGCACTACAGCGAAGATGCGGGGCGGATACAGGTGTGGACGGAAGTAATCCAGCTGGAAAAGAATCTGTTCAAAGACACAAAGCTTACGGCTTCCTACCTGCTGGATACGCTATCGGGAGCCAGCCCGACTGGAGCGCCGAGCAACGACGGTGGGCTCACGGTGCCACTGAGTGGCTCCATTGACGAGGAGCGAACGGCAGTAAGTGTGGCGCTCGCGCAGAAGATAGACATCATCCATAGCATAACGGTGGGCTACAATCACTCCGTGGAGAGCGATTATATATCCCACGCGTTTTCGCTGAACAACTACCATGAACTGAACAAGCGCAACACCATAGTGCGCTATGGCGTGGCCTATGCGGACGACACCATAGACCCTGGCTTCTGGCAGGATTTTAACGGTAATTATATCGAACGAGAAAAGACCGTTTGGGACCTCTTTACTGGAATTACACAGATTGTGGACCCAAACACGATGGTGAGTTTTAACGTGACCTACCATAAGGCAGATGGGTATTTGTCTGACCCCTATAAGATATCACAGCTGGTGGAAAATCTCGTGATACCAGGATTCGATCCGATACCGATCCTTTACACGTTTTCTGACAATCGGCCAGAGGAGGCTGAGGCGCTGATATTCTATGCTGAAATCCTACGCCATATACCGCAGACGAACGGCACGATTGAGGGGAGCTACCGATTCTACACTGATGATTGGGGACTGGACGCGCACACTATAGACCTGAAATACCTCCAACGGCTGTGGGGAGAAAAAATGGTGCTTATACCCTCTATCCGCTATTACCAGCAATCGGCGGTGGATTTTTACTATTACGATCTAACGACATCTGGAATAGTTCTGCCACGGGATGAGTTTGGTAACTACTTGACCAGCAATGCCTGGGATGAGAATCGGCCTGAGCCCCACTACACGAGCGATTACCGCTTGTCCAAAATGCGGACCTGGAATCTTGGGCTAAAGCTCGCTTTTTTCCCAAAAGAGAATGTCACACTGGATGCCGCCGTGGAGCGCTACACCATGCACGGGCGAGACGGCGTAACGCCCAAGGCAGCCTACGCGAATGCATGGATTTACACACTAGGCATGAAGGTGGAGTTTTAAAAAGGAAGAATGATGAATGAAGAATGAAGAAGTTTTAATGCAATTATGAATTCAAAATTATAAATTATAATTTAAGACACGCGAAAGGTTAGCGGAGCTTTAGGAGGAAGATTATTTATGGCGATAAGGCAGAGCATAGGAGGGGGCAGAGTGGAAGTCGCAAACACAAATGCGGCGGGCAGCGTCTCGGCTTTGCGAAGGCTGTCATTCTATGCGATGGGGACGCAATGCGAGGTGCAGTATGTGGCTGACAGCGATAGGCAGGCGGCAGCATTTGAAGATGAAGCAAGAAGATGGACATTGGGATTTGAGGCAAAGTATTCGCGGTTTCGAGCGGATAGCCTGATAAGCAGAATAAACGCAGCAGCAGGAAAGGAATGGGTAAGCATTGATGCCGAAGCGGAAGGCCTACTGGCGCTTTGCGATGGGCTGTATTTTTTGACCAAAGGAGTGCTAGACCCAACCTCGCTTGCCGTGACGCGCCTGTGGGATTTCAGGCAACCCAACCCGAGAATGCCAACGGAGGCGGAAATCACGGAGGCGAAAAAACTTTGCGGTTGGCCAAAGGTGAAACGGGAGCCTTGCAAAATCTTTTTGCCGAAGGCGGGGATGGCGCTGGACCTGGGTGGCTTCGGGAAGGAATGGGCGGTGGATCAAGTGGCTACGATTGCCGCACGACATGGCTTACGGGATTATTTAGTGGACTTCGGCCATGATCTACACGCACGCGGGAAGCCGCCGCATGGGGGATTTTGGCATGTGGGTCTGGAGGATCCTGCCAATCCAGGCACGGGGTGGGCTGGAGTGGGACTTAGCGGGCAAGGCATGGCTTCAAGTGGAAACTATCTGCGTTACCTAACGCTAAACGGCAAACGCTATGGCCACATTGTGGACCCGCGCACGGGCTACCCAACCCAGAATGAGTGTCTGGCCGTGTACGTGATTGCGGGGAGCTGCCTGGAAGCGGGTGTATTGAGCACTTCTGCCCTGATCTTGGGCGGTCAAGAAGGAATCGAGCTAATCAGCGGCACCTTTGGCGCCGAAGGCTGCATAGTGACGACACGCGAGCGCTTTTACAGCAAGGGATTTCACAACTATCTAGTGACAGCGAAAACATAAACTTTATGAAAACAAAACACCTGAGCTACTTGGTATTGCTACTTGTACTGACCTTCCTGAGCGGTTGCAAAACGGTGGAGGCGTGGGAGAAAAGCGAATTTGCCCACTACACAATGCGTCCCGATCGCGACCCTATCGCACAAGGACTGGCAGAGCATACCTATGTATCCCGTGAGGGTGCCCTAGGAGGCCGAGGCGTGGGCGGTGGGGGATGTGGGTGCGATTAGATTTCGGATTTGCGATTGGCTGTATGTCGCCCTGCGGGCTCGGTACGAATTTCGGATTTGGCCGCAAGTCACACCGCCTTACAGATATGAATTGAGGATTTGGCTGCGTGATCCTTGGGACTTGGAGATAAAGGGAACTATCTGCGAGAAACCTGTCTTATAATTCTTAATTTTTAACTCTTAATTTATAATTTATTTAGGCGAAGAGCTGCTCTATTTGAGGGGCCAGGCGAATGAGGGTCTCAGGTCCGAGAGGGACTGTGTCTACCGAGAAAGTGCGCTTGGACTTTACGTGAAGGTATTGGGACTGGGCGGAGGTACTGCCAGGAAGGAGGCGGAGGACACGCTTGCGCTCCAGGAGAAGGGCGAGCATGTATTTGAAAAGCGTGCGGCGGGCCTCTGTGTCCTCGGCAGAGGGGGTAGCAGGCTGTGAGTCGGGTGCGGAGGGGAGCTCGACGCCAGAATTTTCGTGGAGCGCAAAGAAAAGCTCCTCGGCGCTGAGAAGCGCCTGGCGGCGGGCCTCTGCATCGGAATGGGCCACAGGACGGAGCTTGCGCTGCCAGCGGCAGAGAAGACGGGCCTCTGTCATTGACGCAGGAGATTCGTCTGGGTGGGCATCAATTCGCAAATAATCACCTTTTGGATCGATAAAGAGCCAAGAAACTACTAGGCTGTCGGAATCAAAGGGGCGACCCGTAATTCCTGATTGCTTTGCGTGCGGTTTTAGTTGCAAATCTGTGTTCACTGTCGTGCAAAAATAGCGTTTAATGAAGCCAAGATTAGCCAAAGGGAAACGCAAGCCCATTCCACTATCTATCTGCTGAATATGGACAATCGAATAATCGCCATAGGAGACGTCCACGGGTGCGCGTGGGAGCTGGAAAATTTGTTAGCGTATTTGCAGCCTAAGCCGCAAGATCAGGTAGTGCTACTAGGCGACCTCATAAATCGAGGACCTGACAGCCACCGTGTGCTGAAAATAGCGCGGGAAGTGAAAGCAATATCCCTGCTAGGCAATCATGAGTGGCGACTACTCAACTACTACCGGATGAACGACGCGGATATCCTTAAAAGCTATGATCGCTACACTGTGGAGGACCTGACGGATGAGGACTGGGACTACATAGCGCGCATGAAGCTCACGCACTATTCGGCAAAGTATGATACGGTATTTGTCCACGCAGGATTCCTGCCCAAGATACCGTGGCAAAAGCAAACGGTTTCTGTAGTTACCGATGTGCAGGTTGTGGACGCAAATAACCAGCCACGGCGCCGCTCAGAAAGCCCCGACTCCCCGCACTGGAGCGATCTGTGGGAGGGCCCACCATTTGTAGTCTATGGGCATACGCCACGCAAACAGCCTAGCACGAAGCCCTGGTCCATCGGCCTTGATACGGCTTGTGTATTTGGCGGGCACCTGAGCGCCTATGTGCTCCCTGAAAAGAAGATTTACCAAGTAAAAGCGCG
>CAZHQD010000069.1:0-15236 GCA_964533835.1 uncultured Puniceicoccaceae bacterium
GCGTAGCGCTCGCTTGACTTCGAGGGCGGTTTTCTCTCTTTTTAGCCGATGGAATCGTTGCGTTTTCTGACAAGTGAAGAGGCTCTGCGGCTGCAGGGGGAGTTTGGCACGCCACTCTATGTGTATGATGAGGCCACATTGAAGCGGCAGGCGGCGGCTATGCTGGCGTTTCCTGCGCCTTATGGCTTGACGGTACGGTATGCTATGAAGGCGTCTTCTAACGCGGCTATTTTGCGTCTGTTTGATGGCATGGGGTTGCACTTCGATGCTTCCTCGGGCTATGAGGCGGAGCGGGCTTTGCGCGCGGGAATCAAGGCTGAGAAGATAAATATCAGCACGCAGGAGCTCCCATGTAATTTTGCAGAGCTGATACGCAAGGGTGTTTCTTTGAATGCGTGTTCGCTGAGCCAGCTCGAGGCCTATGGTAAGGCGTTTCCTAGAAGCGAAATTGGCGTGCGGCTGAATCCAGGACTGGGGTCGGGTGCCAATGGCAAGACCAATACGGGAGGGCAGGGCTCTTCCTTTGGTATCTGGAACGGGTATGCGGACAAGGTAAGGGAGATGGCCAGGCACTATGGATTGAAGATCGTGAGGATACACACGCATATTGGCTCGGGAAGCGATCCCGAGGTGTGGGCTCGCGTGGCCGAGCTTAATATGGCTGTGATGGCAAAGTTTCCCGACGCTGCCACTCTAGATATGGGTGGCGGGTTTAAGGTGGCGCGCGTGGCGGGTGAGAAGACCGTGGATTTGGCTGCGATTGGGGCGAGAGTAAGGGCAGCATTGGAGCGGTTTGCTGCCGAGACGGGGCGCAAGCTGCATCTTGAGGTGGAGCCAGGCACGTTCTTGTTGGCCAATAGCGGCGCAGTGGTGTCCACAGTGCAAGATATTGTGGATACGGATGTGGGTGGGCATACTTTTATCAAGCTGGATACTGGGATGACAGAGGTGCTGCGCCCCAGCCTGTATGGTTCGCAACACGCTCTGGTGGTTGTTCCCAAGACGCCGCGCACGGGAACAAAGAAGTATGTGGTAGTAGGCCACTGCTGTGAATCGGGCGACTTGCTGAGTTGCGCTCCCGGGGAGCCCGAAACGATTACCGAGCGTGAGCTCACAGAGGCTGCGATTGGGGATGTGTGCGTGGTGGAGGGTGCGGGTGCCTATTGCAGCGCTATGTCCACAAAGAATTACAACTCCTTTCCTGAGGCGCCAGAAGTGCTCAAGCTGGAAACAGGGGAGTTTAAGCTAATCCGTAAGCGGCAAACCCTAGAGCAGCTCTTGGCGAATGAGTTGGCGTAGGTGCGTTTGGCCAGCGTGGCTTGCCTAGGAAACTGATCTTCTATCGGGCAATGTGGCCCCTTCATGCCAAACCTGGTCCAACACTATATATTGAGGGCTCTCCGGAATGCCCCGCTGGCGGTAGCGAATCAATTGGTCGAGCCAGTTTACCGCAACTATGGCTTCATTTTCCACGGCATCCGTCATGCCTGAAATGGATTTTGACCAAGTGTCTCCCAGCGATAAATGAAGACAGGCAAATGCGACATTCTCGGGCGGGAAGATATTGATGTATCTGAGGGTGTAATTTTGCCCTGCGTGAAATCCGAGAATGGCATCGGGCTTCCACTGCAAAAACCAGCTGCGGTAGCTATCGTAGTCTTCGTGATGGCCTAAAAAGGGAGGAATCCGCTCAAGGTCAGGATATTGGTAATGACACGCCAGAACGGCGCCCAAGCGCAGACCATCGTCGGGGTGTGAGGGTGAGTGTTGGCAAATGGCGGCGCCAATGCGCTTGTAGCCTCTGTTTAGAATGGTAGTCCAGCACTGAGTGGTAGCCTGGAAAATATTGTGAGTGACGGTGTGGTAGGGGAGCACTGCGTGCTTTCTTCCAAAAGAGATGATGGAAAACTCGTCCCAGGAAAGGGATGTGAAGCGCGCGGTCTCTTCGAGCCTGCCCACCAAAATACCGCAAACACCGCGGGCCAAAAGCTGTCGTTTGAGGGCGCGGAGGGATCTGATTTTGCTGAGGTTGTAGGTATCAAGCTGGTAGCCGAGCTCTTCCGCCCTCGATTTGCTGCTGCGCTCTGCCTGTTTGTCAGTAGTGAGGAGTTTTCCCGTATCAGTAATTAGGGCGATGGGTGCGCCATAAAAACGGCTGTTTTTACGATGCGCCCTAGTGCCAAGCGCGGAGAAAAGAGGGTTGGGCTTGTAGCCCATTTCACGTGCCACTGAGAGTACGTGGTCCACAGTTGAGCGCGCAATTTCAGGATGACCCTTTAGCGCCATCGAAACGGTGGACAGCCCAAGCCCACAGCGGCTCGCGATCATTTTTAGAGTAACGGGAGGTTGCATTTTCGCGTTATCTGAAATGCTTCAGAAAAGTCCTGTTTGTCAACAAAAGGATTAAGTGCAAAAAGCAAAGTGTTAATACTACTCTAATTAAACTCCACGATGAATACTCCGTTTTCGATCAAAGAATTGACTAAGATATCCCTTCTTTTCTCCGCTCTAGTCGGTACGCTTGGCGCTAAAGACACTGCTTTGGAAAATTTAATTCCCACGGATGATGTGGTAGTGGCCCGTGAATTTAATGGGAAGAATGTAGCCTATGAAAATCTGCATACTTACTTCGATTTTCAAAATGGCGTGATCAACTTTCATATGGGGACCAATGTGGATGGCGCGATGCTGTTACGGTGGAAAGATTTGCCGATAAAATACAAAGGACTCAGAGTGAAGGGTGACGGGATTCTAAAGCTCACGACACTTTGGGGGGAAGAAAATGCAGATACGATTCGAGTGTGGGAGATACAGAAGGGGGCGGCAACATGGGCCGAGCGCACCGTAACCTATAACTACTTGTTGTTTGGGGCGAAAAATATGGCTGAAATATTGGGCCCAACACCAATCAGCGACGTTCTCAAAATGGTGGCGCTGGAAACACAGGAAGTAGTCATTCCGCAAGAAGTCCTCCAAAGAATGATTGATGGTGAAACATCGGGCCTGGCGCTTAGGGCAGCGAATACATGGGTAAATATACAGTTTGTCTACAATACGTCAGTTTCTCGTTTCCCCCACACGCTTGGCTGGCATCCCAACTTGAATTTCACCGTGACTGATGAGCCTGAAAGCAGCGGTGCGGAAGCATTTCTTACGAGCAGTGCAGCGCTGGGCGGCGAATGGTACTGGAACACGGCATACAGTTATTTTTATACAGGCTTCTGGCCATTTATTTATGCGTATGAAGGCGCTGCTTGGTACTACGTGTATCAAGGAGACACCGATGAGAGCGCGGGGTATTATCTTTACGACTTCACCAACACACGCTTTGGCTGGACCAGCCCCGAGATTTATCCAGCCATTTGGTGGTTGTAAGGAATACTTTTAGGATAGGATTAGAGAGTTAGTACAAGCTAGGAGTAGAGTAATAGGATAGCCCCCGAGCTTCACGGCTCGGGGGTTTATTCGTTAAAAATTATGGTATCCAGATGTAGATTTTAAGAACAGCAAGCCAGGAAAGGACAACCGAAAGAGTGACGTTAGTGTAGGCGTAGACATTCGATGCGCGGCAAGTCCGGGAATGTTTTACCGTAGTGAAAACGGTCCTGTATAAGCACCTTCATTGGATGCTCCGGGATGCCTCTTTCGTTTCTTAATATCTGGCCGACAACAAGATTGACTGCGGCGCTGGCTAGCGCGTCCGGGTTGTGTTCCAGATAAGCCGTTTCTGGGTGATCAGATAATTCATGAAGATGTATCCAAGCCATATCCCGTGGAATGGAGTATCCTGATTGCAGGACTCCTAAGTAAAAGACACGCATGGTGGAAATCACGAGGTCTGGCTTGGTGGCTTCTAGCCAGGACAGAAAATCGGTTACTGAGCCATTGCCACTCAAGTAGGGTTCCGGCCAATCGAGGCTTGGATTTAGGTGTCTCACCGTGAGGAATGCTGAGAGCCACGCTTCCCCAATTATCCGATACACTGTGTTATCCGTGGCAAGTGCTATCCGTTTGTAGCCCTTTGCGATGGCACCGTTGAGTATAGAAACCATGCTTTGGTGGTCGTTATTGAGCGCTGAGTGCAAAAATGGGGCTTCTGAGATATAGCCTACGGTGGCCATACAATAGCGTTCCCAGTGTAAGGTGGCGGGAATTTTGTTTGTTTGTGAAGGACCTAAGATGAGTCCGGTTATATTTCTTGCCCGAAGGATACGCTCCACATGAGTGGGGCTCATTTCGCTCAGGCGGTAGATTTCAGTGTTGTAGCCGAGCTGTTTTGCCTTGCGGATAATGGCAGCTCCCCAAGGAATCGTTTCAATGAGTTTATTTTTCCATTCTGGATAAGTTAAAAAACAATCCATTAATGCAACCGTTCCTTTAAGCGTATCTTCCTTACGATTGCGGCGGTGGGCCATTAACGCGCTCACGAAAGGATTGGGCGCGTATCCCAACTTACTGGCTATGTTTTGGATGCGAAGACGCTCATCAGCCGAGATGCGTGGATGGTTGGCAAGGGCACGGGAAACAGTTGAGACGGACACGCCAGCGGAGTCGGCAATTAGTTTGTGGGTCACTCTCACGGGTTTGCGCAACGATATGCACAAATAATGGCTATCAATTCCAGGAACACCAGAGTAAAACAAAGGGCGTGAAAACGCTTTCCCTACTCACTACTTTTGGCTTTATCGCAGTCGCTCAACTAAGCGCGAGTGCCGCAATCGTTGCTAATTTTACTGATGGTCTAGGCACCAGCAGTGTGGACCAGTTCCAAGGCACAGCAGGTGGAGGCTGGCTAGGCCCGTGGGTGAATGGCACCCCATCTTCGACTACATCCATATCGTATTCAGTGGTGAATACGACGCCATTATCAACGGGTAGCGGAAATTACCTGATCGGCACGAATGAAGTAGCGGGCGTAGGCGCTGGGCAATCCAGAAACGGTATTTATCGCAACTATGATGTGGCAAGCCTTGGCGCGGGGACTGCAACATTCTCGTGGGAGTTTCGTTTTGATTCACAAGTGGGCTTCAGTGACGCGTTTAATGACCAGATCAAGTTCATGGATTCAGATACAGCGGGAACTTCTTTAGGTGGAAGCGCTGCGGACAATACCTGGTTTATGGAAATACGAGGTGGAGCTGGCCCCAATTACACTCTAAGGGCAAGAAACGGAGCCGTTAATGCGGATACGAGCAATGCCATCTCTCTGGGAGTAAATTACGCGTTTGAAGTAATTTCGGTTCCCTCAACTAAGTCCTACAGCTTTACTGTAACACGTTTGGACACGTCGACAGTCGTGGCGAGTGGGACAAACTTCGGGTGGTATAATACAACGGCGACAGATCACGGAGGCTTTTTTGCGCTAATCCCTGGAATCAGGACCGATAATGTGGGGGACAAAGTGAGCTATTCCTTGGACAACGTAGGAATTGTCGTACCAGAGCCATCTACATACGCACTTTTACTCGGCATCGGTATTTGCGGCTTGGTTTATTTGAGAAGACGCAAATAAGGCGTTGAACTGCAACTTTTCCACAAAAGAGGTGTTACAGATAGTAACACTTCTTTTTTTGGGCATTAAGTATGCTCTAAAGCAAAGGAAAATACAGTGTTATACCTACTTTTCGTGTAAATTTTTTCCCAACAATCCTTCAACAAATTTTTCGCTCTAAAATTTGACCTATTTCTCCGTTGAGATATAATCGTAAGAAAAGTTGGGCTTCAAACTATCCAATACTCTCTCCCATGCCTGCAAAGATAATCCAATTTCCCGGAACCGCAAACACTCGCAGCACACTACGCGAGTTCACGGATACCGATGCCAACTTCGAAGCCGATGCGGCAACCAATGTTACATCGTTTGACGAGGCAGAGGATGTGCGCAATTTGCCTTCGAGCGAGCGCAGTACGCTTAAGCTTTACTTGCAGGAGATAGGGCAGACTCCGCTGCTAAAGCCTGAGGAAGAAGTATCCCTGGCTCGCAAGATTCAGAAGGGGGATAAGAGCGCCCGCGATCGCATGATCAAAGCTAATTTGCGTCTGGTAGTAAAGATAGCCAACGATTATGCCAACTTTGGGTTGCCCGTGCAGGATTTGATTTCCGAGGGCAATATCGGATTGGTAAAGGCTGTTGAGCGATTTGATCCTGACAAGGGTGGCAAACTTTCCACCTACGCCGCATGGTGGATCAAGCAGTCCATTAAGCGTGCCTTGGCCAATCAGAGCAAAACCATCCGCTTGCCAGTCCACTTGGTGGATAAGATCGCCAAAATGCGCCGAACAGCGGCGGCACTGACTGAAGAGTTAGGTCGCGAGCCTAGTGACGAAGAATTGGCAATGGAAGTTGGCATGTCTGTCAACAAAGTGGCGCATCTCAAGTCAGTCAGCGTACGGCCAACCTCTCTCGACGCACCCGTCGGTGAGTCCGACGGTACAGAATTGGGCGAGCTGATTGGTGATGAGAATGGGGTTAATCCATTCGAGCAGTTGCGCAACAAGACGCTCAAGAACGATATTCAGCAGTTTCTTGAAGATTTGGAGCCACGCGAAGCGGAAATTATCCGTTTGCGTTTCGGGTTGGACGGTGAAACTGCCAAAACCCTCGAAGAGGTTGGCGAAATGTTTGCCATCACCCGTGAGCGTGTGCGCCAGCTCCAGAACATCGCATTGACCAAGATGAGGCGCGCATTGATTGAAAACGAACGCCAGCGCTCCAACGAGGAAATCGTTGAAGAGAGTCAAGCGCGCCAGCGTATGGCAGTGCTGCATGAGTTCTACCAGAAGCGTGTAGAGCCTCGCGCGAAACTCGCCTAAACTCTTACCGACATTTATTCAAGACACCGTGGCAAATTCTGCCACGGTGTTTTTGTTTTACCGATGGCTGTAAGTTTTGCCGCGCAGAGACGACAGAAGGAGTGGAAGAAATACTTCCCTCACTTCAACAAACAATCGTCATGTATCGCGCACACAAATTATTCGTAGCCGTTATTTTTGGACTACTGGCTTTCACTTACTCTATCTCAGCAGGTGTGAAACCCGTAAATAGTTCTCTCTTTGGTAAAGTGGCCATAGAGGGGTATGATGCCGTAGCTTATCACACGGAGGCAAAGCCTGTGAAGGGGAGCAAGGAGTTTACCCATGAGTGGCAGGGAGCCATTTGGCGATTTGCAAGCGCAGCCAATTTAGAGATATTCAGGAAAGAGCCTATGAAATACGCGCCCGCTTACGGTGGCTATTGCGCGTGGGCAGTGAGTCAGGGATACACTGCCTCTATAGATCCAGCAGCCTGGAAAATTGTGGGCGGCAAGCTCTACCTCAACTACAATCAGGAAATTAAAAACAAGTGGGAAAAGGAGCAGGCGAAATTTATAGAGGATGCAGATGCCAATTGGCCTAAGCTCCTGGCAGATTAGCCAGAATTATTCTAGGAAACAAAAAGCCCTCCGAGTGAATCACTCAGAGGGCTTTTGATTTTGAAAGAGATGGTGTCAGAGGCCGGGATTGAACCGGCGACCTAGGGCTTATGAGTCCCTCGCTCTAACCAACTGAGCTACCCTGACAACTGAAAGAAACTTGAAGGATAAAGGGCTGCTTGTCAACAAGGGATGGGGAAGCAGATTTGTTACGCAACTAATCTTTGTAAGGACTTTCCGCCGGTTCAGTGGCAACAGATGATGCCGATTCTGTCGCGGGGGGAGCGATTCGGCGAACCAAGACCTTGTCCACGCGGATGCGGTCCATATCCATTACTTCAAAACGCCAGCCCCGCCAGTCAAAGTAATCACCTGCGCGAGGTATGTTTTGCAGTTTTTCGAGAATAAAGCTGCCAACGGATTGGAACTCTTCTTCGTCCACAAGGCCGATATCCTCCAGCTCAATACCGATGCGGTCAGCAAGGTCGTCCATGGTGAGGGTGGCGTCAATAAGCCAGGAACCATCTTCACGTTGGCGGATTTCGGGCTGGTCGCGCTCTTCTTTGGAAGGCATGTCTCCCACAATGGCTTCCATGACGTCCAAGAGGGTAACGATGCCCTGGACTGTCCCGTATTCATCGACTACGAGAGCGGCGTGCTGGCCTTGGCGCTTGAAAGATTCCAGCAACTGCATAGCTGTCAGCGTCTCGGGAATATAAAGCGGCGCAACGAGAAGGTCCCTCAAATGGGTCTTTACGCCGATTGCATGGTTGGCGTAGAGGGATTTTACAGAAATCATGCCGACGATCTGGTCGCGATAGCCCTGATAGACGGGAAACTGGGAGTGCCCGCTGGCCACGATCTTGCGCCAGTTATTTTCATCGGAATCGGCAAGATTGAGCCAGATCATCTTGGGCCTGGGCGTCATAATCGCAGTGACAGGCATATCGTCGAGCTGCAGGACGCCTTCGACCATGGACATTTCATTTTTGTGGAAAACGCCAGCTTTGGCACCTTCCTCAATGAGATCGGTGATTTCTTCGTCTGACAGCGGGGTTTCCGCGCGGGCCTGAATGCCGATTTTTTTCAGAAGATAATCGGTTGTGAGGCTAAGAAACGAGATTAGCGGCCCCGTTACTTTGGCGAAGAAGACCATAGGCCCAGCAACCCAGCGGGCTTTTTCTTCAGGGTTACTAAGCGCAATGCTCTTGGGAATGAGCTCGCCAATAATAAGGCTGGATAGAGCGATGAAGCCCGTGACGAGGATGAATCCCAGTTGTTTGGCGTATGCCGCGAATAGGGGAAACTGAGCCAGCCAGAGGGCGAAATTATCTCCTAGCGCGGCGCCACCATAAGCGCCCGCAAAGATAGCACTCAGGCTGACGCCTACCTGGACGGAAGAGAGAAATTTGGTGGGCTCGCTGGCCAGCTTTAGTGCGGTTTCGGCCTTTTTATCCCCTTCTTCTGCGAGCTGGCGCAGCCTCCCTTTGCGCGCAGACACAACAGCAATTTCCGCTAAGGCGAAAAAGCCGTTAGTTAGCAAGAGAAACAGCAATACGAATACATCTAACAACCAAGGGGAGGTCATTTCATTTTTGGGTTAGGCAAGAGGAGCCGCTCGTCTGATCACACAAAAGATACAGACACATGGTAACTGCGACGTCCTGCCAATAGTAGCGCGCACGATGAGACAGGGCCCCATAGCGGGGCCTTCGAGGGTCTTCATCTTCGGGTGCGTCACTCATTTTTATTACTTTAGCATAATAGACGGGGAGTGAAACATAAAAATTACTATTCCGTTAAATAGCTGTAACAGTATTAGCAAGTTTGCTGTGGAAATGCTTATGATAAGTGTCAATTTTGGATACGCTCGGCTGGCAGTAAGCTGGCTGAATCTTACTTATCATGAACTCGAAAATTAACTGTTATCTATCTTCGCTGCTGCTGGCATCTGTCGTGCCTGCAACAGCTCAATTGACCTACGTGACAACCTTCAGCGCGAACAATGGCAATACGGGCGCAGGGGAAATCATTAGCTTCGACTCAAGCACTAAGCGGGTCTTTGCTACGCAATCCTCCGGTCTGAGTCACGGCGTGAACTGGTTTGACTTTTCCAATCCTGCGGCGCCAACAGCAGGCGGCTTTGTCGATTTTTCAAATCTCTATGGCAACGGCGTGAGCGGGATTGCCTCGCTGACGAGCGTGGCGATTGACCCGATGGGCCGTGGATTTGGTGTGGCCGCCGTAGTGCCCACACTAAATGCAGACTACAGCACTCTGGGCAGAATCGGCATCTTCGATACCTCCACGGGCGCAATTCTGAATACTTTGGACATTGGATACCATCCTGACTCCGTGAGCTTCACGCCCGATGGCAGCCGCATCCTGATTGCGAACGAAGGCGAGTATGTGGATATACCATCCCAAGTAAATCGTCCAGGCGGTATATCGGTGGTAGATCTCGCGGGAGTCACTTCGCTCAACAAGGGAACCACACTGGCCGGGCTTACCCAGAGCAGTGTGACCACAAGAGATTTTACAGGCGTGGATATTTCTTCTGCACGTTATAATAGCCTGCCGGGCGCAACTAATGGCGCAGTGGAGTCGGCTATAAACAATATCGAGCCGGAATATATAACATCAATTGGTGGCAAGGCTTATGCCTCACTGCAAGAAGCCAATGCAATTGGTGTGTATGATCTGAACACAAACCAGTGGACGAATGTTTTTAGTATGGGCACACGGGCCATGAATAATGTGGACCTAACTCGCCGCAACGGAATCAATCTCGAAGCGACCACTCCCTTTGTGGGCTTGCCAATGCCAGATACCATCGCCTCTTTCCAGCATGGCGGAAAAACTTACATCGTAACGGCAAATGAGGGCGACGCCCGTGGCGCAGACGATGCTGATGTGATGCGTGTTTCTGCCGCTCGCACAGCGGGACTTTTTGCGCCAGGTGTGGAAATAGACACCAAATACAACAATCTGAACATATCGATAATTGATGGGCTGGATGAAAATGGCAAAATCGTGGTGCCCCATGTGTATGGAGGGCGCGGCTTCTCGGTTATTGATGCTGAAACGGGGCAAGTTGTTTACGATTCGCTCAATTCCACTGGGACAAACTTTGAGTCCATTATTTCTCAGCTAGACCCAGGCGTGTGGCCTGCTCCAATCAATCTGGATGACCGCTCGGACGACAAAGGTCCCGAGCCTGAAGCGCTCACGATTGGTGAGATTGACGGCGTGATGTATCTCTTTGTGGGCATGGAGCGCTCAGACAACATCTTGATGTTTAGCCTCGCTGATCCAACAAACCCTCAATTTGTCCAACTTGTGCGAGTGGGCTCCAGCGAGGCCCCAGAATCTATGGCATTTTTGGACAAAGACTTGAGCGGCCTAGATCAGGATTACTTGCTTGTTTCCTATGAGGACACGAACGATATACAGGTATTCTCAGTAATTCCAGAGCCTTCCACCTATGCCGCAATTGCGGCCGGATTGCTCGGTCTGTGGGCAGTTATTCGCCGCCGTCGCTAAGCGAAAGGTTTTAGAGCCATCTTTCAGCCTTCGAATCCGCTATGGGTTCGAGGGCTTTTTGTTTGGCAGAAGGGGGTTTAAAATTACTGCTTGTCGAAAGCCAAATGAAAGGCAATAATCTCATTTTTCCTCAGATTGTCATCAACAGCTCTCATAGTATCACATGGCAGAACCCGATTGTATTGAAGTAGAAGGCAAGGTAATAGCGGTGCTTCCCGGCACCATGTTTCGCGTGGAGTTACCCGGCGGGCATCAGGTGCTGGCCCACATTTCCGGCAAATTGCGCAAGCACTTTATTAAGCTAACGGTCGGAGATATGGTGAAGTGCGAGATGAACACCTATGACTTGAACAAGGCGCGCATCGTGTACCGCTTGCGCAACGCTCAGGGCTTTTCGCGTTCGCACGAAGATATCATGGGGGATATTGATGAAGAGGGTAACCACATTGAGCGTGAAGAAACCGCAGCTCCAGTAATGCACCGTGGACCACGCACAGGTGGCGGGCCACGCCATCATCGCCCAGGCGGGCATCGCCCAGGTGGCCCATCAAGGCGGCCAGGCGGTTCCAGGCGCTAGCGTGATGCTGGCAAAATAAGAAGGGTTCCCCTTGCGCGCACAGTGGCCAGCAGCCAACTTGAGGAGGGCCGGATTGCCGATTGCGGCTGTTATCCTTATAGGCGCGATGGCTCTGGGGATAAGTGTGGGGTCTACACCAATTACGTTGGAAGAGTGGGGATTGCTTCTGAGAAGCTATTTGGGAATCGGCGCTATACCCGAGGGACTGCAAACGCGCATTGAGCAGATTCACACGATAGTAGTTTCGATAAGGCTGCCCCGTGTATTGGCTTGTGCCATGAGCGGAGCGGCGCTGGCAGTGGCTGGCTCGGGTATGCAGGCGCTCTTCCGCAATCCCTTGGCAGATCCCGCGCTGATAGGCGTGAGCGCGGGCGCTACGATGGGGGCGGTGACTTTTCTTGTAATGGGCAGTTGGTTGCCAGTGCTGGCGCTTACAGGGTTCGCTGGGCGCTGGGCGCTTCCGATTGCCGCTTTGACGGGCGGCTTGCTGGCTACGGCGTTTATCTACCGATTGGCGAGAGTGGAGCGGCGGACGCATATCGTGCATCTGCTGCTTACGGGGATTGCCGTAAATGCTTTGGCGGCAGCCTATGTGGGCCTTATGGTGAGCGTGGCCAGCTACGGCACGCTGCGGGAGTTTCACTTCTGGCTCTTAGGGAGCTTTAATACAGCGGGATGGCCAGAGGTGGTGGCGCTTTTGCCATTTGTAGTGGTGCCGCTGGTGTTTATGCCAAGACTGGCGCAACCGCTGAATGCGCTCTTGCTGGGCGAGGCGGAGGCGAGGCATCTCGGCATACGCGTGGAGAGCCTCAGGAGGCTAGTGGTCTTAATTGGCGCGGCCCTTGTGGGAAGCGTTATTGCGGTCGCTGGAGCAATCGGGTTCGTGGGGCTGATTGTGCCACACACTGCGCGCTTGCTGGTGGGGGCCGATCACAGGAAACTGCTGCCACTTTCCGCTATTCTGGGTGCTGCGCTGCTCGTGCTGGCGGATGTGGTCTCGCGCACGGTAGCTGCCCCCGCAGAGCTGCCCATAGGGATTGTAACTGCCCTCTTGGGTGCGCCCTTCTTCTTGATGTTGCTCCGAACGCGCAGGGAATCGCTCGGGCTCTCGTAGTCTGCGAGGGCTAGTGGCTGCTTACTTCCCAATCATTCCCGAGAGCGCTTGCTTGCTGGCAATGAGGGTGTAGGCAGTGGTGAGCTCTTTTAGGTTTTCCATGTAGCGGCCATCGGGGTTCACCCAGCTACCGTCTTCTTGCTGAAGGCTAAGGATTTTTTTCAAGAGGTCTTCACGCCAGACACGCTCACCCTTGTCAGGGGTCTTGATGGATTCCTCGCCCACGGCGTTGAGGGATTTCGCGGCAGTCATGTAGTAATAGTAGAGGCTGGTGGTGCCGTAGTTGGGGTTTTCGTCCCAGGTATAGTGCTGGCGAATCCAATCGAAAGCGGCCTGCACGCGCTTGTCGTCCCGACTGACTTCGGCGTAGAGGAGGGACTTCACGCCGGCGTAGGTCATGGAGCCGTAGGAGTGGCTGCGCTCTGGCTTGTAGGTGCCTGTTTCGTAAATGAAGCCGCCATCATTTACGGCGTAAGGCATTTTGTTTATTTCGGTCACGTTTTGGCAGCGGGCAAGAAATACTAGAGCCTTTTCCCAGTGGAGGCGATTGGCCGCAGAGGGGTTTTCCAGCTCGCTTGTGGCAACGCTAAACACTGTGCCAAATCGCTTTTCATACTGGTCGGCGGCCAGGATAGCTTCGAGCGCAAGGTGAGTATTGGAGAGGTCGGGGCGATCATCGCCGCCATAACCGATGCCGCCGTAGAAGGGGTGGTCTGGCCCGTAGCCTTCTTCTTCGTCTATCTGTGAGCGGACCATGTAGGCGCGGGCGGCAGAGATGGTGTCGCGGTATTTAGGGAGCTGGCTTTCCGTGAGTGCGAGCAAGCAGACTGCCGTGGTGTAGTGAGCGTAATCCTTGCGGTAGATGCCGCCGTCGGGCTTCACGTGAGATTCTATAAAGGAAAAGGCTTTCTGCAGAGCGAGCTCGCTTTTGAGGTTAGGGTTATACATCGGGTCGAGCAGAAAAGCATAGACAACCAAGCCGGTAATGGCAGGGTCTCCCATGAAAGAGCCATCGTCTTTCTGACGGGAAAGGAGGAACTCGTGGGCGCGCGTCATGGCTGAGCGCGTATCTCGGATGAGAGAGATATCCACCTTGTAATCAGCGGGGGCAGCTTTGGCCGCAAGCGGCTGTGAGGGTAGAGCAGGCTTGGAGGGCTCTTCAGCGCGAAGAACGACAGTTAGGCAAAGCAGCGACAGGAGCGCTAGGGTGAGTTTCATAGGTGTTATATTACTGAAAATGGACAGTATTTGAAGTTCATATTTGCAGCAGGAACCATGCGCAAAAGGCGGAGGCGATAGGCTGTTTTTGTAAGCAAATGCGCGACGGCTCTTTTTAGGCTTTACGTTCGCTGACTAAACCGCAACCGTTGGCGGTATGCTGGTTCCGATTATCATCGCTCTGCTGGATCTTCAGGATCGTGATACCTGTTGCGATACCATTAAGCACAAATTGGCAGAAATCCCCGCAGAGGTGGCTGAGCTGGAGACTGAGGTAAAGCAGGCGCAGGCGGAGCTGGACGCCGCCCGCCAAGCGCTGAAAGACCTGGAGGTGCAGCGCAAGACCATCGAGGGGCAGATAGCCGCGCTGGAGGAGCAGGTGGTGAAGTTTAAAACCCAGCAGATGGCCGTAAAAAAGCAGGAAGAGTATCAGGCTTTTAACCAGCAGATCGAGCACGCACAGCAGGGCATCAGCCAGTGCGAAGACCAGGAGATAGAGGTTCTCATGGCCATAGACGACAAGCGCGATCTGGTGGCCAATCTAGAGAAAACCACTGCTGAGACGATCGCTCGGCTGAAGGGAGAAATCGGATTGCTTCGCCAGAATGAGGCTGGCCTGAGGGCTGAACTGGGAGGCGCTGAGGCTGCTGTAGCTACCGCAGAGACCGCTGTGCCCGCCAAGGCGTTGAGTGTCTACAAATACGTGAAGACCCGTGTGCGCAAGGGCCCCTATGTGGTGCCCATAGTGGATCACAAGTGCATGGGCTGCCACCTAAAGGTGAGCAACGATGTCCTTACCATCACGCTTCGGGATGCCGCCTCGCTGCCCCGTTGCGATAGTTGCAGCAGGATCGTGTACGCAGGCAAGAGCAGCGAGTTTGACTAGGGTTGGTCGCTCTTTCTCGCGGGTAATTTGTATCTTGCCCTCAAGACAAAGTTAGGATTTAATGGTAGGTTACTCAGGGAGGGCGCGTCCGCTCGGGGCTGCTTCGGCAGTGTCGGGAGGAAAGTCCGGACACCATAGGGCAGGATTCTCCATGAAAATGGAGGCACTGGAGGGCGAAAGTCGCCAGTGACGGAAAGTGTCACAGAAAACATACCGCCGTGGCCTTTAGGGGTTGCGGTAAGGGTGAAAAGGCGGGGTAAGAGCCCACCGCTCGCGCGGGTGACCGCCGAGGCACGAAAAACCCAATCCGGTGCAAGACCAAATAGGGGACGGAGTGGCCCGCTCGCTACCGTCCCGGGTGAGTCGCACCATTCCGCTTCGGCGGGAGGGCGGCAGGCTTCACCGCCTGACGCAGATAAATGGGCGCGGTTCGGCGGCTCGCAAGGGCCACCGAATACAGAATCCGGCTTACACCTCCCTGGGTGT
>CAZHQD010000070.1:0-15201 GCA_964533835.1 uncultured Puniceicoccaceae bacterium
CCAAAAAGCATGGGGCAAAGCAAAATAGGACTTGCGCTCAATCGGGGCTTATGGTTTCTTCTCGGCTTGCGTTGAGAGCGGATTGCCTTTGTGCAATGCGTTCCGCGGCGGGGCCAATGGCTTAAAAATTATTGGCTTCAAACGGTGGCGCTGGCGACGAGCTGGCCCACGGGCTGCTTCCCCAGCCTCTATCCTCCGTGAAAACAAAACCTAATATGATAGAAGATAAAGACCAAATCATCTCCGACTTCCGTATCCATGATAAAGATACCGGCTCCAGCGAAGTGCAAATAGCGCTGCTGTCTGCCCGCATCAATCACCTCACCGAGCACTTGCGGACTCACCGCAAGGATTTCCACTCTCGCCGCGGCCTGATTGCACTGACTGTGCGCCGCCGCAAGCTGTTGGATTACTTGAAGCGCACCGAAGTCGATAAGTATAACGACGTCATCAAGCGCCTCAAGCTCCGCAAGTAATCGCCGCAGGGCTTAGTCTGGACATTCCTGTGGTTACTTGACTATTTTCAGAGAGTTCTGCCTTCCATCTTCGCGAGGGCAGAACTCTCTTCGTTTTACACTACTCCAATCAGTAAAATTACTCGGCAACTATTCACTATTCCTCACACTTGCCTTCAATTTATAATTTATAATTTATAATTTCCTCTCCCTCTTTTCCAACCAGAAAAATAAATACCTAATACACGCGGAATAAAGAAATAATACCTCGCGGAAACAAAGAAGAAAGAAAGCAATACTATGCTACAGCAGAAATACAGTGTTACGGTGCCCGATCTGGGCATTACAATCGAGACGGGCACTTTGGCCAAGCAGGCCAATGGGGCCGTCACTATACGCGTAGGAGACACCATCGTGTTTGTCTCCGCCGTTGCGGCTTCGAGCTTGAAGCCCGACCAAGACTTTTTCCCCCTCACCGTAGATTATCGCGAAAAGTTTGCCGCAGCCGGGCGTTTCCCCGGGGGCTACTTTAAGCGCGAAGGACGCCCATCTGAGAAGGAAATTTTGACGAGCCGTTTGTGCGATCGCCCATTGCGCCCGCTTTTCCCTTCGGGGTTCATGAATGAGGTGCAAATCCTCGGGATGCTGCTGAGCGCAGACCTCGTGAATGAGCCTGATGTGCTGATGGTGAATGGCGCGAGCGCTGCGCTCTTGTGCTCCGATATTCCATGGAATGGCCCGATCGGCTGCGTGCGCGTAGCAATGATCAATGGCGAATTTGTGGCCAACCCGCAGCATGAGCAGCAGTTCGAGAGCGAGCTGGACCTCATTTATGTGGGCAATGAAAAGGATATGATGATGATCGAAGGCTCGGGCGACCAAGTCCCTGAAGACACCTTCATTGCTGCCCTTGAGTTTGCTCACGCTCAGGTGCAGAAGATCATCGCCGCGCAGCGCGAGCTTGCCAGGCAGTGCGCGAAGGCCAAGGCAGTGTTCCCGATTTGCAAAGTGACCGACGAAAATCTGGCGTTTGTGCGCTCCGCCATTGGCGATCGCCTGAGCGCTGCCGTGCTCAAGGAAAAGAAGCAGGACCGCGAAGCAGCAGTGTCTGCTCTTGGTAAGGAAGCCGCCGAGGCGCTCAAGGCCAAAGTGGGCGAAGCCGCATTCGACAAGAATCAGGTGCGCATGGCGATGGAAGTCCTCCAGGAAGAGGTGTATCGCGAAAATATTCTTGCCCATGGCAAGCGCGCCGATGGCCGCACGCCTACGGACTTGCGCCCCATCGAGTGCAAGGCAGGGGTATTGCCCCGCGTGCATGGCTCGGCATTTTTCCAGCGCGGCGAAACACAGAATATCGCCATCACCACGCTTGGCACCACCTCCGACACACAGGAGATGGACGGCCTCACGGGTGGCGCAAAGGAAAAGTCTTTCATCTTGCACTACAATTTCCCGCCGTTCTCGGTTGGTGAAACGGGCCGCACTGGCGCTGTGGGCCGCCGCGAAATCGGCCACGGAGCCCTCGCTGAGCGTTCGCTCTTGCCCGTAATGCCTTCGGAAGACGACTTCCCCTACGCAGTGCGCGTGGTCTCGGAAATCTTTGAGTCCAACGGCTCTACCTCTATGGCTTCCGTATGCGCAGGATGCCTTGCGCTGATGGATGCAGGCGTGCCGATTACGGACATGGTGGCAGGTATTTCCTGCGGTCTCGTCTCAAAGACCGATGCGGAAGGCAACATCACGAAACACGTTGTGCTAACCGACATCATCGGAGCAGAAGACCACTTTGGCGATATGGACTTCAAGATCTGCGGCACACGCCGCGGCATCACGGGCTTCCAGCTCGACTTGAAGATCAACGGCCTGCCTTTCCAGATTGCTGTCGAGGCCATCCGCCGCAACACCGAGACGCGCTTCAAGATTCTCGACATCATGGAGGGCACGCTCAATGCGCCTCGCTCCGAGCTGAGCACCTACGCTCCCCGCATCGAGTCCATCCAAATTGATCCGGACCAGATCGGCCTCCTCATCGGCCCTGGTGGCAAGACCATCCGCCGCATCCAGGATATTTCCGGCGCCCAAATCAATATCAACGAAGATAACTCCGGCAAGGTCGCCATCTACGCCACCAGCGGCGCCTCCATGAAGCGCGCGCTCGACGAGATTAAGCTCCTCACGGCAGAGATCGAAGTGGGCGCCCTCTACCGCGGCGTTGTGCGCGGCGTGAAAGAGTTTGGCGCGTTCGTGGAAGTATTGCCCGGCAAAGAAGGGCTAGTCCACGTATCCGAGCTGGCCGACTTCCGCATCAACCGCGTGGAAGATGTGTGCAGCCTGGGCGACTTTATGTGGGTGAAGTGCGTGGGCGTGGACGAAAAGGGCCGCGTGCGCCTTTCCCGCAAGGAGGCCATGGCTGAGCGCGCTGAAAAGGGCGAGACCGAGGCCGACACCGTTGCCGAGAAGATTGCCGCCGTCAAAGAGCGTGGCGATAGCTGGCAGGGTGGCGAAGGCGAAGAAGGCCCGCGCCGTGAGCGTCGTGATGACCGCGGCGACCGTGGCGATCGCGGCGGGCGTCCTCCACACCGTGGCGGTGATCGCCGAGGTGGCGGCGGTGGTGACCGTCGTGGCGGTGGTCGTTACTAACGCTTAAATAAAAGACCTTATACAGGGGCAGCTTGGCAACCGCCGAGCTGCCCTTTTTTGTCAGTCCAGAAAGAGGTTTATTGCTTTTACGCTCTCAATTACCATCCAGACAAAGCCCGCCAGAGCAAACACCCAGAGCAAAAATTTGTGGATAGGAAAGCCACGCTTGGGGGTAAAGTAGCGCTTGTTGGAGCCTTGCCACAAGTGAGTGGAGTTGGGGTTGGCGTTAAACCCTGCGGCAAAGAGTCTTGGCCTGGGATACACGCTCAAGCGGTAGCCCCGCCGCCTGTTTTTCTTGCGGTCACGCCAGATAAAATACTTGTGCAGAAGAGACACCGTTTGCTGGTTGGGGAGAAGCTGTGAGGATACGCTAGAGGTTTGAAGCCGCTTAGTCCACCCGTGATTTGTCCAAAAGCAAGAGGCTGGGAAGAAGGGGCGTTGGAACCTTTCCGTGTTTACAGTGGACGAATACCCTGTGCCGCTCTATGGTCCATTCTTTTATGAAACGGTTTCTACCCATCCTTGCCATTCTATTTGCAGCGCCTGCTTTGATGGGCGCGATCTACGAGCGCACCATCGAGCGCGTGTACAATATTGACCCGCAATCGCTGCCCGGAGCGCTTGAGCTGGAGCTACGCTATGGGGACGTGGTGATTGAGTCGGGCGCCCGCAATCTTGCCCGATTCGATATTGTATTAAAGAAGGACGCAGACTCCCTGGAGGAGGCCAACCGCTACTTTGATGCCGTGGTGGCAGACTTTACGCAGGCGGGGAGCGCGATCAAGGGAGCGGTGGATTTCAAGGGCGAACAAATTGATCCTAAGCTGGCATTCACCATCGGGCCAGACATTCAGATCAAGGTCCAGCTACCACCAAGCTATCTCATTGAGATTCGCAATACCAAGGGCAGCACGCGCATTGTAGACATCGAGGGCGGGCACCAAGTGCGCCAGACATCGGGCACTATCTCCATTGAGAACTGCAAGGGGGATCACTTTGTGTTCACGACAAGCGCGAAGGTCACCATTCAAGGCTCTCCAGGGGCGCACACTGTGAAGTCCACGGCAGGACCAATCAGCGTGTTGGAGTCGCCTGGTAGTGTGACTGCCGAGTGCGTTGGCGCGAGCATCGCGGTGCGCCGCGCGCATACCAATACCACCTTAAAAACAATTAGCGGCACTATCCTGATAGACGATTGCCCAGGCACCCACGATGCCCAGACCGTGAGCGGAGATATTCTTGCCAGCATGCCAGGACAAGCAAAGGGTGACTACACCTTCAAGACCACCAGCGGCAATGTGGAGCTTTACCTGAACACAGACTTCAACGCCAATCTGACCCTCGACACCGTGAGCGGGCAGGTAGCGAGCATCTTCCCCCTCGATCCGCTGAAGGTAAGCCGCCGCAGCTATGCCGGCCCGATTAATGGCGGAGGGCCTGCTCTGAATATCAAGACGGTGAGCGGCGATATCGCGCTGTCTGAATACGAGCCCGAGTAAGCGCCATTTCTTGACGGGGTCCTTTATTCACTTGCGGCATTCTCGCACTCTGGGCAGCCTACCGTGGCTATGGGCGGTTTGAGCTACTTTGATCTATTGGTTGTATTTGGATACTTCGGAATGGTCATGGCCGCAGGTATGTGGTTTGGCCGCAAGAGCAAAGACACAGCGGACTTCGTGAACGGCGGGCGAAGCATACCTACCTGGGCAGTAGTTTGCTCCATAGTAGCCACGGAGATAAGCGCAGTTACCTTTTTGGCGGTGCCCGGTGTGGGCTACTCAGAAAATCTGAACTACCTCCAGTTTGGTTTAGGGAGCCTCGCGGCCCGCTTTGTCATAGCTGCGCTCTTTCTGGGGCTTTACTACAAGTTTAACTGCCTGAGCATTTATGAGTTTCTTGCCCACCGCTTCGGGCAGAGGACCCGCCTGACGGCCTCAATCCTATTTCTGATTACCCGATTGATGGCGAGCGGGTTGCGGCTCTTTGTTGCCGCAAAAGGACTGGCGATATTCTTCGACGCACCGCTTAGTTTAGTATTGGGAATCTTAACGCTTACCACACTGGCCTACACAGCCAGCGGAGGCATTAAGGCGGTGGTGGCCACGGATGTAATACAGGCGGCCGTATTTATCGGAGGCGCTCTGGCTGTGCTCATTCTTCTCCACTTTCAAGTGGGCTGGGAAGTATTGCTGCCACTCGCGCAAGAGGCGGACAAGCTGCAATTCTTTCGCTGGCAACCCGCTGCGGGGGCCGATTTTTATGCATGGCTCAATGATGCCAATCTCTTCTACCTTGCCTTTATTAATGGGCTCGTGATGACCACTGCCGCTCTGGGTGTAGATCAGGACCTTGCCCAGCGCATGATCTCCTGCAAGGACGTAAAATCAGCGAGGAGGAGCGTGGTGCTCAGCGGCATTGTGGGGATACCCGTGGGGGCTTCCTTCCTCTTTATTGGTATTGGCCTATGGGGCTATTTCCAAGTCAATCCCGTTGAGACGCTGCCCACTAAGGGAGATGACATCTTTCCGTATTTCATAACGAACTACCTGCCATCGGGCATGAAGGGGTTTTTGCTGGCGGGATTGCTGGCCGCAACCATGAGCAGCCTGAGCAGCACGCTGGGCTCAATGAGCGCTTCGGCAGTCATTGATATCGTGCGCCCCTGGCTATGGAAAACGGCAAGCGAAGCAGAGGCGCTACGGCTATCGCGGGTGATGGTGGTGGTGTTTGGGGCGTTGTTGGCGCTTGTGGCCTATGCTTGCCGCGATCTCGAGGGGCTGCTGTGGTGGAGCTTTAAGGCAGGCGGCATCACCTATGGCTCCCTCTTAGGGGTGTTCCTTTTGGGCGTGCTCTTTACGAAGCGGGGCAGCGATTTTTCCAATCCCCTGGTCATGCTGGCCTCGGCGCTCTTTGGGGTGGGTATGCTGCTCGCGATAGAGGCGGGCTATGTGGAGCTGGCCTGGACATGGCTGGTCATTTTGGGCACACTCATGACACTCTTTATCGGGGCGCTGTTTAAATCTGAACAGAAACAGTAACCGAGGCTGCATAGCAGGAAAGTGAGGCGCGCTATTTTTTGGCGTTCGCGAACGCACTGCCCAATTATGCAATAATCCTCATGTAATCTATTTAAGAATAGTCATGTTTGGCACGCCAGATGCTTAACTAATAACTGCATAGTAAGTCTGTTCCAGTTTGGGGTAAGGCCGCATTCAGAGTCAGTTGTGGCCTTCAAATTAAAGAGCCCACCGTTAGGGGTTATCGGTGGGTTCTTTTATTTGGCATGGGGCTGAATGTTTTGGCATTCAGCGAACTCAAAAATCGGTTACTTCCTTCTTTTCTCCAGTTCGCGGGCGGTGGAGGGCATTTCCATTTCTTCGAGGATGGCCAGGGCGGTGGTGTAATCGGGGGTGAATTCGGGGAGGGTGCCGCTGGCGAGAGAGGTATCGAGGGTGGTCATTTTGAGGTTGCGGCGGAGGGCTTCTTTCTGGGTGTGGACGGCGGATTGGAAGCGCTGGGGTTTGAGCATGCCGCAGTTGGCGATGATGGCTTCGAGGCTGCCGTATTGGCGGAGCCAGGCAGCGGCGGTTTTGAGGCCGACGCCGTCTATGCCCGGGATGTTGTCGGAGGTGTCGCCCGTAAGGGCCAGGAGATCAGGGATTTGCTTTGGGGGGACGCCAAATTTTTCCTCGACGGCGGCGGCATCGAGCTTGCGCCAACCGAGCTTGGGGTTGGCGGTTGGGGGCGGGTTAAGCTGGAAGACGTTGCCGCCAACGAGTTGGCCGAGGTCTTTATCGGCGCTGACAATGAAGACGGTGTGGCCATCGCTGCCGAGCCTGAGCGCCCAGGAGGCGAGCAGATCGTCTGCCTCTACGCCATATGCTTCGATGGCACCAAGGCCGAGGGCGGAGGTGAGTTTTTTGATGTAGGGGAATTGCTTTTCGAGGGCGGGCGGGGTGTCACTGCGGTTGGCCTTGTAGTCGGCGAGGAGAGCGGATTGGCGAGCGGCGCCGCCGAGGTCGAAAAAGACGAGCATCCTGTCTGGCTTTTCGAGATCATCGAGCATCCAGAGGGTACGCATCCAGCCGTGGAGGGCATTGGTGGGGAAGCCATCCTTGCGAGCCAGCTCTGGCATGCCGTAGAAGGCGCGAAAGGCCAGGTTGAAACCGTCGAGCAGCAGGTATTTCATAGGAGAAAGCGGTTCAGATTAGGACTTAATGGCGTTATTTGATAGGGGGTTTATCCCATTCAGGAGAGACAAACGCAGATGCTTGAGGTGACGCAAGTTATGAATCGGGTATGCTGGCAAGGGAGGGCGGGAGCGACCAGACTTTTCTGTTGCGATTTCGCATAATTCCGTATTAATCCAAACGCAGACACTGACTCCATGGATGACTCCCAAAAAACGCGTGAAAAACTAATTGAGGAATTACAGGAGCTACGGCAGCGCGTCATCAAGCTCGAATCCAATAAAGTGGCGCTAAAGCTTGCAGAGGCAGCGCTCAAAGATAGCGAGGAGCGATTGCGCGCACAGTATCAGGCGATACCCGTTGCTACCTATACGTGGGCGAAGAAGGGCGCCGAATTTATATTGGTGGACATGAATCGGCAGGGCAGGGAGGAATCGGGGGAGAGCGCGGATGAGTTTATGAACAAGGCCGCATCGGTGCTGTTTCACGACAGGCCCGACATAGTGGAGGACCTTGCGCGCTGCTATTCCACCAAGAAAGTGGTGCAGCGGGAGACGGAATACATCACGCGAAGCAAGGGAGAGCCCTACGCCGCAGTGTTCACGTTTGCTTTTATTCCTCCAAACATGGTGATGATGCACTCGGAGAACATCACTACCCGCAAGCGGGCGGAAACAGCCTTGCGGGAGAGCGAGGAGCGATTTAGGCAACTGGCAGAGGCAACGAATCAGGTGTTTTGGTTCACGCAGGTGGACCCGCTGAAAACGCTCTATGTATCTCCCGCGTTTGAGAAGGTATGGGGGCTAACGCCAAAGGAACTTTACAAAAACCCAGACCTATGGCGGCGGGACATACTGGAGGAAGATTTGCCGAAGGTGGAAAAGGCTTGGAAGCAGTGCGTGACGGGGAAAAAGCACGACTATGTAGTGGAATACCGATTGCAAACCCCGCACAACGGTCTGCGCTGGATACTGGACAGTGGGATCGCCATCAAGAATGAGGACGGCCAAGTCTATCGGATATCGGGCATAGCGCGCGATATTACTGAGCGGCGGATGGCGGTAGAAAAAGTTCGCGAGAGTGAGCTTTTCTTCCGCACGGTGGCGGATCACACCTACCATTGGGAATACTGGCGCGGTCTGGACGGGAAATTTATCTATGTGTCTCCATCATGTGAGCGCATAACGGGCTATAAGCCAAAGGACTTTATAGAGGAGCCTGAATTGCTGGACAGCATAATAGTGGCTGAAGATCAGGAGACCTTCCGCAAGCACCGCAGCATCAAGAAACAGCCCGGAAAAATCTACAAGGTAGCTTTTACCCTACGGGCGAAGAACGGGGAGTTTAAGCGGGTGCGCCAGTGGAGCCAGGCCGTCCACGATCCAGAGCGCGGTTTCCTTGGAATCCGCGCCAGCAATGTGGAAGAAGAGGCCGAGTAGGCTGCGAAATTCAGCGCCTTAACTGAGGAGGTAGTCGGCTATGCTTAGCAGGTTGAGCTTGGAACAAGCCGCGCTTGATTGGCCTTTGTGGAGGACCTTGACCATGCGTACGCTGTGAGGAGGAAGGCAGAAAAACTCCTCCTCAAGGGTGACTTGCCTTGCATCGTTGGGGAGATGCTCCTCGCGGGCGAGGTGAACCCAGAGAGCCGGAACCTGACCCGTTTGCACAATGAGCAAAGATTCATCCGGATTGGCCGTAGGCTCCCAACGAACGCTGAGGGTGGACTTCTGAAGCTTGAGCGCACAGGGACGGGCAAAGAGCACGAGGTTGTGGCTGGGAGAGAAGGCCTTGCCATCGGGGGCAAACTCCAGCCAGACAAGGCAGTTGTCCGCGCTCAGGTCTTTGCCAGTAAGTTCTTTTAGGGAGAACTCGCCCAGATCGGTGGGGTCGCAATTGGGGGCAGCGGTTACGGCCTTTTCGAGCGTGCCAAGGAGGTTGCCTGAGCAATCAGTAACGGTTAGCTTAAAGGCGCCAGAGATAGGGGCGGCGTGGTCATTGACAATATAGGAAGCAACGGTGAGGCGCTCACGGTCTTCAATGCCCATAACGAGTAGGGGAGCAAAGAAGCCACGGGCGAGGTGGTGGGAGGCTTTCCAGTTGCCATGATAATCGAGGGTGGACCAAGTGGGAGCGGCCCAGCGGTCGTTGAGCTGCCAGTAAGTGGCGCCACCGGTGCGGGGGAAGAGGCGGCGCCAATGCTCGATGCCAATCTTGAGGCCCAGGCCGTGAGTGAGCTGGGTAAGAGTGCAGAAGCGGGTGAAATCGCCACTGGCTGCTTGCTGGCCAAACCATTCCGAGGTAATTTCCACTATGCGCTTGTTCTCGGGCTGACTTCTTTGGCGGAAGGCAAGCCACTCGGATTGGAGGTTCACTGTTTCACCTTCGGGGGCATAGGCTCTGAGCAGGGCGGCATCGGGCATGGACTGGAAGCCGAACTCGCTGAGGAAGCGGTGCGGGTAGTAGCGGTAATTTTCAAAGGGGTTGCTGCTGAACCAAATTTCCCAGAGGTGAAAGTCTCCGCTCTTTTCGGAGTTGCCATTGCGGCCTTCCTCTGGGGCGCTATGGGGGCTGCCGCGCAAATAGGGAGTGGCGGGATCGGCAATCATGAGGGCCGAAGGGAGGACGCGCTCAAATAGTTCGGAATAGGAAGCCCATGCCAAATTGCCAGAAGTTTTGAAGTCAGGGCTATCGGCTTTCCAGTCTGCACTGGTGTATCCCATCTCAAGTTCGTTGTTGCCGCACCAGCAGGCCAAACAAGCGTGGCGCTTGAGGCGCTTGGCTTGCTGGAGGGTTTCCATGCGCACACTTTCCAGAAAACGCTCGTCCCAGATGGGATAAACGCCGCAGCCAAACATGAGGTCTTGCCAGACGAGGATACCTAGCTCATCGCAAATGTCGTAGAAGCAATCGTGGCTAAAGTAGCCGCCGCCCCAGACGCGGAGCATGTTCATGTGGGCAGCGCGAGCGCTCTGCAAATCGCGCCTGTAGCGTGGCTCTAGATTTTGATGGGAAGGATGGGTGTCAAGCGGGATCCAGTTGGAGCCTTTGGCGAAAAAGCGCCTGCCGTTGACGCGAAAATAAAAGCTGCGGCCAAAGGCGTCCGGCTCTTGGACGAGTTCTAGGTGGCGAAGGCCAATTCTGGCGCGACGGGAGTCGAGGAGTTCGCCAGAAGGGGATCGCAAAAGGATTTCGAGATCGTGGAGCGCTTGCTCGCCCATGCCATTTGGCCACCAGAGGGCGGGGTTTTTGATCGTAAACACCCATTCGTGCCCGCCCCAGAAGGATTTTTTTACGTTGGCCAGCACAGCGCCAGCGAGGGAAAAGGACGCCTCGATTTCGAGGTCGGCCCCGGTGTTTGGCTTAGTGTATAGGGAGAGGGTTACGCTGCCGTCGGCCTCGTGCTTTTGGTCGAGGCGCCAGTCCTCGATGCGGGCCGTGTTCCATGCTTCGAGGCGCATGGGGAGCCAGATGCCTGCGGAAGGGCATTGCGGCCCCCAGTCCCACCCAAATTGGCAGGCTTGCTTGCGAACATAGCCGCGCCCGATCGGCCCCCACTTGCTGTTGTGCAAAAACTCATTAACGGCGGGCAGGTGGCGTTTGGCCGTTTCTCTCCGCATGACGTCCTCGGGCGAAGCAAAGGTGGCCTCAATGGTGTTTATGCCCAGATGCAAGAAGGGCTTGGCGTCGAACCGCCAAAAGCGAAACATATTGTCGGTGGTCGCTACGAGATGGCCGTTGATGCGGATGCGGCAAAAGGTGTCGAGGCCATCTGCCACGAGGTCTATATGGTCCTTGGCGTAGAGGGCGTAGGAAATCTCGAAGGTGCGGGAATAGACCCAAGTTCGCAATCCCACCCACATTTGCTCTCGCTCGCCGTAGCCGTAGTGGGCATCGGGAATAGCTCCCTTGGCCAGCAGGGCATCGTGAACGGAGCCTGGCACAGGCGCGGGAAAGATTTGGTCGGGCTTGGAGGCGTCATGGAGCGACCAAAGACCATCAAGAGTCAGAGTGTTCATGGAGCAGAGAGGAATTGGGAGCTGAACTAACTAAGCAACACTGAAATTAGACACAATGAGGCAGAAAATAGAACGAATAGAGCTGGCTACGCAATCCTAAACTGACAGGTGTTGGCTGGGCAAATTAGCTTTGACATTGGGGGCGATTAGGAGACTAGCTAGAGGCAACTTGATATGGGAAACAGCTTTGGCACATTATTCCGAATTTCCACATGGGGCGAAAGTCATGGTGGCGGTGTTGGCGTGGTGGTAGATGGGTGCCCTCCCGGGTTGCCGCTTACCGCCGAAGAGATCCAGCATGAGCTGGATAGGCGCAGGCCAGGGCAGAGCAGTATCACGACTCCGCGCAAGGAAGCGGATGCGGTGACGATCTATAGCGGTGTGCACGATGGATTTACGCTGGGTACGCCGATTGGCATGAATGTGCTGAATCAGGACCATAGACCTGAGGCCTACAATGAGATGCGGGAGAAGTATCGCCCATCGCACGCGGACTATACCTACCAGACGAAGTTTGGCAGACGCATGGCGGAGGGGGGCGGGCGGTCTTCCGCGAGGGAGACGATTGGCCGGGTGGCTGCCGGAGCTATCGCGAAAAAGGTGCTAAAGCTCGGGGGCAATGTGGAGATTGTGGCGTATATTGAGCGGATACAGGATATCGTGATGCCCGAGCCGATAGGCTTTCCCACCATGGCGCAGATTGAGGCCACACCCGTGCGGTGCCCACACCCTGAGACGGCTGCCCGCATGATAGAGCGAATAGAAACGATACGCTCAGAGGGGGATTCGGTAGGCGGCGTAATTTGCGGGCGGGTGCGCGGGCTGCCCGTAGGATTGGGCGCGCCCGTTTTTGACCGTTTGGAAGCGGACTTGGCCAAGGCGATGCTTTCGCTCCCTGCCACGAAGGGCTTCGAGGTGGGCAGCGGTTTTGCGGGGACGCTGCTGAAAGGGTCAGAGCACAACGATGCTTTTGAAGTGCGAGAGGGCGCCATACGGACGCGCACAAATCGCTCGGGTGGCGTGCAGGGCGGCATATCCAATGGGGAAGAGCTTTATTTCCGCGTGGCATTCAAGCCTACAGCCACCATCATGCAGGTGCAGGATACTGTGGACGCGCAGGGGAATCCCACACAACTACGCGGGCGCGGGCGGCATGATGCTTGTGTGTTGCCGAGAGCTGTACCCATTGTGGAGGCGATGACGGCTCTGGTGCTCGTGGATCACTGGATGCGGCACCACGCGCAGAACAGGTGTTTTACTTTTTGATAGCAGACTATCCCACCATACTTATGGCCAATGTATATGTCATTTTAGGGCCGAGAGGCTCAGGCAGAAGGGAGCTGCTTCTCGACCTCGTGCCCGCGGCGATTGAGGAAGAAGCCACATTCCAGGGCGATATAAAAGATGCAGCCGAGGAAATGAACAGGCTGATGCCAGGCATGACGCCCACGATGGAGGAAATGGGGGAGATTGTGCATGCAACGGCGCTGGTCGTGCTATCCGAGAACGAGCCGAGAACAGAGTTTGATCAGGCATTGGCCGCGATAACGGACTGCACCGTTGTAAATGCGCCTGTTAGTGAGAGCGGTGTGCTAGACCTATCTTCTCTCGAAGACAGGGCGGAGCCAGATATTATCTTCTTGGTTTGTGATGGGAAGCACGCCCCCATTGACCAGCTAGAGGCGCTCAAGGAGTGGCTGCGCTCGAATAATCACGATTTGGCCCGCATAATCACCGTGGTGCACTGCGCGCTGCTGCAAGCACAGCCCGAGCTGGCTTCGTGGTTTGAGGCGTGCGCGCACTTTAGCGATGTGCTGCTGCTGAACCGCCGTGAAGGTGTGGGCAATAAGTGGGTAAGCGATTACCGCGAGGGATTTGAGAAAGCGCACTACCCGTGCCAGATAGAATTTGTAAAGAAGGGGAAGGTGGCCAATCCCGCCGCTGTGCTGTATCCTGAGCCGCGCCGCCTCTCGCAGTATTTCGATGATCTGGACGAGCTGAGCCCGATGTTGCTGGATGAGTTTACGGAAATCACGACAGATGGTGACTCTTTCGCCGAAGATGAAGACGAGGAAGAAGCACCCACCACGATACGCGAATTGATGAAGGACGATGACGATCCGCCAGTGGAGGAGACCTACTTCACTCGCCAGAGCAATGGCCAGCGGGTGCGCCAGCTACCTGATATTTCTCAATTTCTTTAGTAGATGCTTTGTGTGAATTTTCTTTGCAGCTCGCACCCTGCGTGAGCTGCACTGTTAGGCTATCCTCTCCCTAATCCTAATCCCTATGAGACTACCCAACATCGTTACTGTTGTTGCCGATGATATTGCGCCGTTTTACCTGAGCTGCTACGGAGGCGCGACGCCCACGCCTGCGCTGGATAGACTGGCAAGCACGGGCGTGCGCTTCAATCGGGCTTACTGCGCGGCGCCGCTCTGCAACCCAAGCCGCTGGGCGATCCTGACGGGCCGCTTTTGCGGAAATTGCCCCGGGCTGGTAGAAACCTTTCCCAAGGACAGTCCTTACAGCGTTATGCAAAACACGGTGGTGCGGGAGACCGATCTGACCATCGCGAGACGCTTGAAAGCGCTGGGCTATCACACGGGCTATATCGGGAAGTGGCATAGCAATTTTGACTTCGAGCCCTGGCCTAAGATCAGCCCCGATTTCCCGATTGAGAGCGAGGAGGGCGATAGGCTTCTCCGTGAGCAGCAGGAAGCGTTTAAGAATGCCGTCACGCGTTATGCAGGCTTTGATCACGCTGATTGCCTTATTATGGGCAATCTCGACAACCAGGTAGCTCAAAAGCACCCGCGCCTGCGCGCCCATCATCCTGAGTGGTTCACGGAAGGGGCGCTGGAATACATAGACAAGGCGGTGGCCAGCAAGAAGCCTTTTCTCCTGCATCTGGCCAATACCGTGCCGCATGGGCCCGATGTCTTCCGCACGTTGGAAGAAGACCCGAAATACACCTATGGCGGGCGGCATCCCGAGCCATTCCGTGCCCACCCACCACGGGCCACGGTGCTGGAGCGGATGCGGGCAGCGGGCCTGCCCATGGAAAATCATATAGGCTCTTCCAATGCGGGGATGCTCATGATCGACGATCAGGTGAGCGCCTTGCAGAAGCGGCTTTCCGAGCTGGGGCTACTTGAGGATACGATCTTTATATTTGTGGCAGACCACAGCATCTATAGCAAAGGCTCTACCTACGCGACGGGCGCTCATGTGCCGCTGATTATCTCATGGCCCGCACGGTTTAAGCAACCGCTTGTAGTAAACGCGCCCGTTTCCCTAACGGATATTGTGCCTACCTTGATGGCCATGTGCGGCGCAGACACGGCAGGCGATCCGCTGATAGACGGCGAAAACCTTTACCCGCTGATGACAGGCAGCGGCAAACGGGGCCGCGACTCCGTGTATATCGAGATGGGCTTTGCCCGCGCGGTAGTAACGCAGGAATACCAATACATCACCTGGCGCTGGCCATCGGAATTGCTCGCCAAGGTGATGGCGGAGCGGCCAGAGCTCTTGCCCGATCTGGATGGGATGCTCCCGGGAATATTTGGCCCAATGAATATTCGCTTCAAGCCACACTACTACGATGCGGAGCAGCTCTATGCCCTGCCCGCGGACCCCTTTTGCCGTCACAATCTTGCGGCGTCAGCAGAGCATTCAGACACGCTTGCCTCCATGCGCGCTCGTTTGCATGAGTACTCGGCCCGAACCCTTCGCCCCGTGCCGCAAGGGATTCCAGAGGCCGTGCAAAGCGCAGCCTTCCTAGAAATGGCCCGCAACACTCGCGCCCATCATTCGCAACGGCCCTTCTACCCGCCTAACTGCGACGCCGAGGCCGTCTTTAATTTCAATATGCCTGATCCTGCGCTGAGCTAGGCA
>CAZHQD010000071.1:0-3077 GCA_964533835.1 uncultured Puniceicoccaceae bacterium
CGATCTGGGCGCACAACTTGAACTAGCGCACCCATTGCCGTAGCCGAGGGAGGTGGCTCACCGATGGTAGCCGCCAGGAATTCTTCAGGTAGTATTTCTACAGGCTCATTGGATTCCTCACCATCAACCTGTGGCGGTGGCGGTGGTGGTTCCTCTTCCTGATCCAGCAAACTAACCTCTTGAATCACTACAACTTCTTCCTGGGACTTTTCTTTACCAAAAATTACCTCACCGCCGTAAATAAATCCGGCGTGCAGCCCCAGAGCTGTTACGATTCCTATGATTAAATCTGTGCGCATAGCTTAAATGTTTTTTAGAGTGTTATCTGCGCAAATCATTCACGGAAGACTTCTACCTTAGTCTTAATTGATACCGCCTCAGAGCGGAATCCGAGACGACGGGCCTCTTCGAGTAACTCGACTGCTATACCAAAGTTGGCAGCTTCCTCGCCCGCAATCAGCACACGTGGATTTGGATTCTCACGCAATAGCTTTTGAAGCGATACGGTAACACCTTCCCTGTTCATTGGGTCAAGATTCCATCTAAGATTATTATTCGAGAGTATCGTGATTGTCACCAAATCATCTTCTTGCTTTTCCTCGGGAGGGCGGGCGGTAGTGGCTTCAGGAAAGTCTACTGGCAATCCTACCAATCGAGTCATGGAAAGACTGACTAAGACGAAGGTAGCCAAGAGAAAGAATACCACGTCGATCAGAGGGATTACCTCGATGCGGGCTTTTTTGGTTGGATGCGGAGGCTTTGCTTTCATGGTTTGGATATTTAGCGTTTTTGCTCCGTAATTATTGCTATGGATTTAAACCCGGCTTTGCGGATTTCATCCAACACGCTTGCGGTTTGACCAAAAGGAGCCTCCTGGTCAGCATTCAACATCAGCTTAGTATCAGGCGCTTCCGTTGAGATACGATCAATACTGGCTACGAACTGATCCCAAGTAAGCACGCGATCTTCCCAATAAAGCGCACCAAGCTCCGTGACGGAGATGGTAACCGTATTCACGATGTCTTGCGGGGGAGCCTCGACAACCTTTGGCAGTTCCACAGGGACACCCTGCCTACGTGTCAAAGACAGCGAAACGAGCACGAACGTCGCCAACAAAAAGAATACCACGTCAATAAGAGGTATCACCTCTATACGGGCCTTTTTGGTTGGGTGTGGAGCCATTGATTTCATAGGCAACTCTTCGTTACAAAGTGGATACTACGCTTTATTAGTTTAATAGAATGATAGATCCTGTCCTGTTTACGGACACGAACGCATTTTATTAGCCTGTATTGAATGAACGAGGAAAACCACTAGGCGTTCGCCTCGGCGGTTTCACCTTGAGAGCCTGAGGCACTAAAGCCAGTTGTGCTCAATCCGATGTGGCGAAGTGTTAACTCCAAAGTGGCGCCAGCTTCATCTACTTCGCGGCGAGACTCTTCGAGTTTGCTGAGCAAGTAGTTGTACGGAACGAGGGCAGTCACAGCGATTGCTAGACCAGCTGCCGTAGCGATAAGCGCTTCTGCAATACCGCCGGTAATTGCGGTAACCTCCAAGCTTCCTGTTACTTTACCGAAAGACGCCATCATACCAGTAACTGTACCCAGAAGACCAAGCAAAGGCGCAGCGGTGATTGAAGTATCCATTACGGCAAGGCCAGTATTGTAGGCTGCTATTTCCTGGCTGGCTGCACGAGCAAATGCGTCCTCCATAGAGGTGGAGCGATTGGCGAGGGCTGTTCCCAAAATGCGTGCAATAAAGTCAGAGCTCTTTTGTCCATATTCGGCAGCGCCGTCAACATCCCCGTGGGATACCATCTCTACTACCTTATGAATGTCTGCAGGCTTGCGAGCTGCCTTTTCGCGGATTGCGAACAGCACGCGCTCGATAGTCACTGTGGCAGCGACTAGAGAAAGGAATAGCATAGGCCACATGATCGGGCCACCCTCTTTAAAAAGTTCCATCGGGGTTTTGCCCATCAGGAAGCCACCTTCGGAAGAAGCGAGTATGTGTAGAATTAGCATATTACTGTGAGGGTTAATTAAGTTCTGTTGTGTGGAAAGGTAGTCGTTTTAAGAAATGAAAGCTCAATCGGTTACCGATGCTTTTTGGCTATGACAAGCCAAATCACGGAATTCTTTTCCGATTACATCAAGTGTTACATCAATGTAACAATCCTTCACTTTTCGTCATCGTTTGCAAGTGCTTGTACACTTCGGGGTTATTTGATGTTGGGGTTAAGTCGGGGATGAGCATTGGGAAAGTTACCGTTGCTTAGTATTTATCCGAGTCACCATTCAACGGGTTTGTTCGATTGAATTGCATATCATTATTTTTTTTAATGTTAAGCATGTACAAGAAAAAGAATACTTATCAAAAGCACCGTCAAGTGTGAAAACGTATGAAAGTTAAAAAATTAGCATCTTAATGACACTTACAACCCAGCAGACGAGTTAGTTTTAGATAGATTTCCTTGCGCATGGTGGAACACACGCTCTACCCTCACATCTCTTATCTCTAGTGAACTACAGAGTTTTCAAGTGGCTCGGAAGGCGAGGTTTGCAACGGCGTAAGCTCCGTGGCTCCCTCTTGCACCGTATTGTGGGAGAGCGTCTGTTTGCGCGCGACCTATGGGTTTTTACTCGCAAGGGCGTCGTTAGGGGCTGGATTATTGGGTGCTTAGCGGGGGGCAGCCCCTTTCTCGGACTCCAAATGCTCTTCGCGTTTCCTATGGTTATTTGGCTTCGCGCAAATGCCTTTATTGTGCTCGCCCTTATTCTCGCCACAAACCCCATCACTTTGCCTGCTTATTTCGCTTTTTGCTATACTATCGGTCTTTTTCTAACGGGTGAAAAACTTAGGGTTTCTCCCGAGGTCATGGCAGAAATGACAGCATGGGAAATTTTTAAAAGTGGGGCATGGGCAATAATAATTGGTAGCCTTGTTGTATCTATTCTGGCGGCTACTGTCGGCGCTGTTTTGCTTCAGCTTTTTTTCAAAGAAAAGATCCGCCTGCCTCGCATCAAAATCCCGCACCTCCCTCATAAATCAGTCACGGAAAGCACGCAAACTAACGA
>CAZHQD010000071.1:3177-4930 GCA_964533835.1 uncultured Puniceicoccaceae bacterium
GGTCTCAGTTTACGCCAGTCGGTCACGATCACATGGCATCCGCGATGACTCTTGCCATTAGCCTCGGTCCAGTGAATCACTCGAAAATCCAAGCCCTGAATCTGGCAACGCTGCATAGCCTCTGCAATTTCTTCAGGAGATTTTCCTGAAAACTGCAATAGCCTAAAGGGCAACCGCGTGCCATACCCATGCCTGAACCCACCGATTTGTGCGCCTAGCCCTGTCATGGAATACCCCATAGCGGCGGATAAGTCTGGTATTGCGGGCGATGTGGGCACCCATCTCAGTCGCGTATCCGTCCACATGTGGGAACGCCTCCAGCCATGCATGGGCACTATCAGAAGATTCCCGCGTCGTTGTTGTTCCTCTGTTATTTCAGGCATCCAGCCTGGAATCTCCTTAGCCATGCGGGCAAGTTCTCCGATTGTCAGGCCGTGTACATAGGGCACTCTGAACGCACCCACGTAGCTCATCCATTCCTTGTCGAGCATAGGCCCATCTACTTTTAGCCCTCCTAGCGGGTTGGGGCGGTCTAGAATGACTACCTGCTTATCATACCGAAAACACTCCTCCATGGCATACCGCATGGCAGAAACATATGTGTAGGATCGTACCCCCAAGTCCTGCAAATCGATAACAAGCACGTCTATCAATTCAAGCATCTGTGGAGTTGGTCGCCGTGTCTTGCCATAGAGCGAAAATACAGGCAACCCCGTCCGCTCATCTTTTCTATCGGGGATGGCAATCTCAGCCTTTTCATCGCCATATATTCCATGTTCGGGACCAAAGAGCGCAACAAGCCTCACCTGTGGCGCTCTGCGAAGTACATCAATAGTACTAACGCCATCTCGATTCACGCCCGCAGGGTTGGTCAATAGCCCTACCCGCTTTCCAGAAATAGGGGCAAACCCTGCTCTCTCCAGCACATCTATCCCCAAGTACACCTTCCCATCATTGGCAAAGGAAACATCTGGCACCTTCAAAAGCGTAGCCTGCCCCATATTGCCGCCATAAAACTGTGGTTGCGAGAGCGCGGTTCTCGTGGAGGTAGTTGATTGCCCTGGTCTGGTCGGAGCATACCGCTCCTGCGCATTCAAGGAATGGCAAATAAATCCTAATAGAAGTAGAGACAGGTATATTCTTGTTTGGATAGACATTGGCTATGGTTGCTTTGCACAGATAGTGATTGGTCCTGCTACTCTGGCGAGAAAAAGTGTGTTGATTTCCGCAAATAGGAGATATCGATTTAGCGCCAGTTTTGCAGTTTCCACCCCATATCCCAAAACAAGTACTCGAATCGACATCCCTTTATAAAATACTCACGAACCATTATCCTTTGTTCTGCAGTTAGTGAGCCTGCTACCCTGTTCATCTCTGCCAATACCGCCCTCACACACTCGGCAAATGCCTCTCCCGCATAGGTGTCTATCCAGCGTTGGTAAAGCGGATTGGGTGATCCTTTTGCAACGAGCGCTTTGCCTACTTCCCAATATATCCAATAGCACGGCAATACTGCTGCCAGAGCATCGGCATAGCTGCCATCGCGGATTACCTGCTGTTGCCACGCAGTGTAGAGTAGGCAATTCGGCGCTTCTTCATTAACATCAGTCTCTGTCCGCAAATCCCACTCTTTCATAAATCCCTCATGCAAAGCGCGTTCCACAATCACGGTATTTCGCGCATGTTCACAAAAAAGCATCAGTCCGTCTGAGGTATCCGCCTTTGCTGCCAGCAAAGCTAGTGCACGCCCAAA
>CAZHQD010000071.1:5030-15055 GCA_964533835.1 uncultured Puniceicoccaceae bacterium
AAAACTGAGGTTGCTATTTCAGTTTTTCCTGCTGCCCGATTCATTCCGCTTGCCCATCAGCGCCCTGTGTGCTGTTATTCTCCGTTTTTCCTGCAATGTTTATAGACGAAGTCAGTATCAAGGTGCGTGCCGGAAATGGCGGCAATGGGTGCATCTCTTTTCGACGCGCCAAGTTTGAGCCGTGGGGTGGCCCAAATGGAGGCGATGGCGGCAAGGGCGGAGACGTAATTTTGGTTTGCGATGAAAATCAAAGCGACTTGCGCGACTTTTATTTCAAGCCCCACTGGGAGGCAGAAAATGGTGGGCACGGTTTGGGCAGTGATTGCAATGGGCGTGGAGGCAAAGACTGTGAGCTCAAGGTTCCTGCTGGTACCATTGTTTTCAATAAAGAAACGAACGAAATGGTAGCAGAAGTCACAAAGCACGGTGAGCGCATCCGATTGCTAAAAGGAGGCAACGGTGGTTGGGGAAATATGCACTTTGTAACGAGTGTCAATCAGGCACCTCACCGCGCAAACGATGGGCAGCCAGGCGAGCAAGGCGAGTACCTGCTTGAGCTCAAATCAATCGCAGATATAGGGCTGGTTGGCTTTCCAAACGCAGGAAAAAGCTCGCTCACTACTATCATAACCAACGCCAAACCTAAGACTGCACCCTACCCTTTTACTACCCTTAATCCAAATATTGGGGTTATTGAGTACCCCAAATTTTACGACAGGCTTCTTCTTGCGGATATACCTGGTCTTATCGAAGGCGCTCACGAGAACAAAGGTCTTGGCCATCGTTTTCTGCGCCATGTCGAGCGTTGTGGCGTCTTGGTACTCATCATTGACATGGCGGGAGAGGACGCACGTAATCCCTTGGACGACTATAAGGTTCTCCTCAAAGAACTCGAACTCTACAGCCCTGCCCTGTTGGACAAGCCGCGCTTCGTAGCGGCAAACAAAATGGATGTAGAAGAATCCGCCCCAGATAACCTTAAGAAGTTCAAGCGAAAGTATAAGGTGCCCGTCTATCCTATTTCCTGTCTCAGCGAAGAAGGAATTCCCGAATTGCTGGACGCTCTCTATGCTAAAATCCGCTTAGGCAAGTAGCCAAAGGAAAGGGTTGCACACAACTCTTTAATTATCCATTTTCGAGCGTTTTATGGCAATAGGATTACTCTTCTCAGGTCAAGGTGCACAAACAGTAGGCATGGGGCGCTCGCTTTGCGATGCCTACCCCACCGCCAAGGCGTTGTATGATCGTGCCGATGCCATCCTCGGCTGGCCTCTCTCAACCTATAGCTTTGATGGCCCACAAGCCACCCTCACAGAAACCCGCGTTTGCCAGCCAGCGCTTTACGTGATGGGTTATGCGGTGCAGGCAATATTGAAAGAAAACGGCAAGCTCTCAGAAGTAGGTTGCGCGCTGGGACTCAGCTTAGGAGAACTCACTGCGCTCGCCGCAGCAGATGCCTTTGATTTTGAAACTGGTCTCCGTGTTGTTGCTGAGCGAGGCCGCCTGATGCAAATGGCCTGTGAAGCCTCATCTGGGACTATGTGCAGCCTCATTGGTGGCAGCATTGAAGCAGTAGAGGCTATTTGCAAAGAATTTGATGTTGAAATGGCCAATCTGAATTGCCCTGGCCAAATCGTCATCTCTGGCGAAACCGCCAAAGTTAATGCCGCGGCAGCTGCTGCCAAAGCAAGTGGCAAATTCAAGCTTGTAGCGCCTCTCGACGTTGCTGGCGCTTATCACAGCCGCCTTATGGAGCCAGCCCGAGTTGCTTTTGAGCAATTCCTGAGAGACATTCCCGTAAGCACCCCGCGTTTCCCAGTATTTACAAACACTACCGGCAAGCAAGTCAGTGAGCCAGATGCCATTAAAGCTGCCCTCGTAAAGCAGGTAGTGGCGTCCGTCCGGTGGGAAGATTGTATGCGTAGCGCCGCCACACTCGGCATTACCGAATTCATTGAGTGCGGTCCTAAAGGGGTTCTTGCAGGCCTCGCCAAGCGCACCGAAAAATCCTGGAAAGTAACCAGCATTGCCGAGACTGCCGACATCGCAACTCTCTAGTCCTTCTTGACTTTAATTCCTGTCCATTGAGATTCATCAAATGAGCGATATCGCCCATATACGTAACTTTTCTATCATTGCCCACATTGACCACGGCAAAACCACGCTGTCGGACCGCATCTTGGAGCGCACAAACACCATTGAAAAGCGCAACATGCAGGACCAATTGCTCGACGCCATGGACTTGGAGCGGGAGCGTGGCATAACCATCAAGAGCCATCCTGTTGCCCTTCTCTACACAGCAAAAGACGGCCAGCAATACCGCTTTCACCTCATAGATACCCCAGGCCACGTCGACTTCTCATACGAAGTCTCACGAAGCTTGGCCGCTTGTGAAGGCGCACTGCTCCTTGTTGATGCCTCTCAGGGCATTGAAGCGCAGACTGTGGCAAATGCCCACCTCGCCATGGGGCAAGATCTCACCATTATTCCTGTAATAAACAAAGTTGACTTACCTAGTGCAGACATTCCAAAGGCCAAGACCCAGCTTGAAGATATTTTGGCTATTCCTGGAGATGAGGCTATACTCGCCAGCGGCAAATCGGGTATCGGTATTGATGACATTCTAGAAGCTATTGTGGCCCGTGTCCCTCCTCCGCGATGGGCAGACTACCCCCAGCTCCGCGTCCTAATTTTTGATTGCAAATACGATATTTTCAAAGGCGTGATCTGTTACGTTCGCGTCTTCTCAGGAACCGTTAGAAAAGGCCAAATGGTAATGATGATGGGGCGTGACGAGCGTACGGACGTCAAGGAAGTTGGCCGTTTCTCTCCCGATATGCGCACTTGCGATGAGCTAACTGCAGGTTGCGTGGGCTACATCATAACGGGTATCAAGGAAGTTGCTCAGGTAAAGATTGGCGACACAGTCACTTCATACGACAACCCTGCCACTGAGATGCTTCCTGGTTACAAGGTCATCCAGCCTATGGTCTATGCAGGTATTTACCCACTCGACACTGGTGACTACGAAAAACTCAAGTCCAGTATTGCCAAATACCAGCTCAACGATGGCGCTTTTGTGTATCAATCGGAAACCTCCGTCGCTCTCGGTTTCGGTTTCCGCTGTGGCTTTTTAGGGCTCCTCCACATGGAAATTGTGAGCGAGCGCCTCCGTCGTGAGTTTGAGCTGGATATCATTTCTACATACCCAAGCGTGGTGTATGAAGTAGAACTCACCAATGGCCAAATCGTCAAGGTGGATAATCCTGTCCACATGCCCGACCCATCCGAGATTAAGGAAATTCGCGAGCCGATGGCCAAGACCGCCCTACACGTGCCTACTGAAAGCGTGGGCGATATCATGTCTCTCGTAAACGAAAAGCGCGGTAGTTGTCACCATACTGATGCCCTAGACCAGCAACGCCTCATCCTGCACTGCCTTTTGCCATTCAATGAAATCTTGGTAGACTTCAATGACCGCCTAAAAAGTATTACCCGCGGTTATGGCTCCATGGATTACGAGGTGGCTGATTATCAGCCGGGTGATCTTGTAAAGTTAGACATTCTCGTTCATGGTGAGCCGGTTGACGCATTTTCCAGCATTGTCCACCGCTCTAAGGCAGAATCCAAAGGCCGGGCTCTCTGCGAGAAGCTCAAGGAAATTCTCCCGCGCCAAATGTTCGCCATTCCAATTCAGGCGGCTATTGGCAGTAAAATAGTTGCACGTGAAACTATCACTGCCTTCCGCAAAGACGTTACAGCTAAGTGCTACGGCGGTGACATCTCCCGTAAACGCAAACTGCTGGAGAAGCAGAAAGAAGGCAAAAAGCGCATGAAGCAAATTGGCCGTGTCGAAATTCCGCAAGAAGCCTTCGTGGATATTCTCAAAAATACCAATCGCTAGTTAATCCCCTCTTTACAGCCCACTAGATGCTTTCCTTTTTCAAAACCAATTCGCTAAAGAAAACGCTGAAAGAGGCCGGTGAATGGCTGCAACTGGGCCGCAAGGTCTACGCATACAGGCGTGATATATTGCCCGCGCCAGGTCGCGAAGCGCTCCGTATTTCCGTTGAAAAGCTAGATGCCCTTGTAGCAGGAGCCAAGAAATCCGATTCAAAAGATCGGATAGAGACCGATATCAAGTCTGCCATCCAGGAGTTAGAAAAAATCCTGCGCACTACTGGCGGTAGTTTTTATCCTCGTAACTTCTTCGCCGAGAATATCGAGATGCTACTTGTAGCTGCCATCTTGGCCTTGGGTGTACGCACTTATTTTTTCCAGCCTTTCAAGATCCCCACAAACTCCATGTATCCCACCTATAATGGGATGACATACAAGCTTCACCAAACGCCGGATTCTAAGCCCAATCCTCTTATCCAGCTCCTGCGCCTCCCTCTTTTCGGTGGTAGTCTCTACAAAGTTGAATCTCCTGTAGATGGTCGATTGATTATCCCTTACAACATGCCCGACCCTGGCATGGAGCGCACTTTCTCAAGGTCTCGCTTTCAGGGACGTATTGTAGCGGGCAGAAGCTTTTTCATTCTTCCCACTCAATTGGCTGAATACACTGTCTATATCGGCCAACGTCCCGCCACCATTCGCGTGCCACTAGACTTTACATGGGATAAGGTCATCGAAGAATTAGCCCTCAGTTCTGGTAAGGCCCAAAACCGGTTTGAGCCAGGTATTGGCCCTGTTTTAGATACTGGTCTCGATTTCAAGGCAGGACAAAACGCTATTGAGTTTGAAATCCTCTCGGGCGACGCTCTTTTCGTGGATCGCGTGAGCTACCACTTTGTAAAACCCGATGTGGGCGCTCCCTTCGTTTTCAGAACTGGTAAAATCCCTCTCATCCAGGGCGACCAATATTACATTAAACGCCTGGCTGGTCTTCCTGGAGACGAGCTTAAAATTGAAGACTCTACTCTCCTCCGTAATGGAGAACCAATCACTGGCGCAGATGCCTTCGACTTAAACGCCCGGCAAGAGGGTGAGTATGAGGGTTATGTAAATACTGGGGCACTCAGTGAAGGGCTTATCGTTCGTATCCCTGAGCGCCACTACTATGCCTTGGGTGACAATTCCGACGAAAGCTTGGATAGCCGTGCATGGGGTTTCGTCCCGGAAAAGGAAGTTATCGGCAAAGCTGTCTTTATCTATTGGCCGTTCACCAGCCACTGGGGGCCCTCTAAGTAGTACCTAATTACCATCGCTCTAGGTAAGCCATGCCTAAGGACAAACGCATCCAAACCGACACTGCTGAATCTCTATCGCAGAATCCTTTCGGCAGCCTAAATTTGGGCCCCCTTCCCTCTGCTTCACCACAACCCACATCTACACCAGCGCCTATCAAAAAGAATCGTGGACGCGTTGATATACGCTTAGAAAAAGCAGGGCGTGGTGGTAAAGAAGTGACTGTAATTTATAATTTTGTAGGCATAGGCCTTCCCGAAAAAGAGCAACTCTGCAAAAAAATTAAGAACCTCGCAGGCACGGGAGGCACTGTTAAGGAAGGTCGCATCGAAATCCAGGGTGATCAGCGAAATAAAGCACAAACCATTCTTCGTGAAGCAGGTTTTCAGCCCGTCCTATCAGGAGGATAGAAGCTGATTTGTAGCCAGCAGGACCTTATTTTTTAACTAAAGATAGTCAGGAGCGGATCCCTTTTCTGCTCCACTCTTCTTGCCAAAACGCCGTAACCCTACGACAATTTTAGTATGCAAGGTCTTCCGCTCTACACTACATCACGTTATCGTGCATTTCGCCGCCAGACTCTTGAGGTAAAAGTCGGCAGTGTTGGCGTTGGTGGGCACAATCCTATTCGTGTCCAGAGTATGACCACCACGCCCACTCTAGACGTGGAAGCCACAGTTAAACAGTCAATAGCTCTGGCAGAAGCTGGGTGCGAGATTGTTCGCATAACCGCCCAAAATGTCGAGGCGGCCCGTGCGCTAGGCCCCATTCGCAAGGCTTTCACTGCGGCCGGCTTCGGCTCTATTCCTCTTGTGGCCGATATCCATTTCCTTCCTGCCGCTGCTATGGAGGCAGCCGAGCACGTGGAAAAAGTCCGCATCAACCCTGGTAACTACGCTGACAAAAAGAAGTTCGCAGTAAAAGAATACTCTGATGCCTTATACGAGGAGGAGTTGCAACGGCTTCACGAGGCCTTCTCACCCATTGTCTTGAAGTGCAAAAAACTAGGTAGGGCCATGCGCATCGGCACTAATCATGGAAGCCTTTCTGACCGCATAATGAATCGCTATGGCGATACCCCGCTCGGAATGTGCGAAAGCGCTCTGGAGTTCCTGCGAATTGCGGAATCCCATGGCTTTAGAAATATAGTCATCTCCATGAAGGCCTCTAACCCCAAGGTGATGATTCAGGCCTATCGGCTTATGGTCGCCAAGATGGCTCTGGAAAATATGCGTTACCCACTCCATCTTGGGGTCACGGAGGCTGGAGATGGCGATGATGCTCGCATCAAGAGCGCTATCGGTATTGGGTCCCTTCTTTGGGATGGTCTTGGAGATACCATCCGAGTTTCACTAACTGAAGACCCTGTTTACGAAATTCCTGTCGCCATAGACTTGGCACGTAAAGCAGAAGAGTTGTGGAGTCGCAATGAGCTCAATACGGAAGAATCTGCCAAAGCTCTGGCAGAGCGTGATTCTCTTGATCCATACTCGTATCACCGCAGAGAAGTTACGGAGGTTGCTCTCAGCACAAGCTGCAAGCTGTCCACAGAATCGCCTCCCGCGGTAATCGTTGCATCGCTAGAACCACTCACTAATGCACAGTCGATAGTCGCCAACGTCATAGCGCACAACTCCCGCCACAAAGAGGCCAAAGTGGAGGGCCTGCTTTTGCGCCTTACTGGAAGTGCCGACTTCTCTAATCTCCTCTCCATCCAGGCAAAACTGGCTGATTGGGTTGAGTTTTTCGTTCCCGATTGCACAAATCTCACTCTCAATGAGATTGACGAGCTTTTGCCACAACTTGGACAGAATAACCTACTGCACATCGACGCCCGTTTGCACGGCACCTACATGGCTGAACAGGTTGCGGAAAAAATAGTCCTCTCTGGTAAAAAAGTTCTCTTCAACGCCGAACCCGTCCAAATTGCTGAATTGCAATCAATCGCCAAACGCCATCCCAGCCATATCCTTTTCTCTGTAAGTTATCACTGCTCCTCCAAGCACAATCTTGGCACTCACAGAAACCTGATTGAACAACTGACACACCGTGGCCTTAAGAACCCCTTTGTAATTTGTTGCACTCAGGAAAATACTGTGGCCGTAAAAGACTTTTACGGCGACCGCCTTTTAGAAAGCGCCATTCTTGCTGGTGGCCTGATCTGCGATGGAATTGGCGATGCCATTTGTATCGAAAACGAGCCCAATTTCACAAAAGCAGTACTCCTCGGTTATAATATCTTGCAAGGCGCTCGAGCCCGCCGCAGCAAGACGGAGTTCGTGGCCTGCCCTAGTTGTGGTCGTACGCTTTTCGACCTTCAAACCACTACTCAGCGTATTCGCGAACGCACTGGGCACCTCAAGGGTGTTACCATAGCCGTTATGGGCTGCATAGTAAATGGACCTGGAGAAATGGCAGATGCCGACTTTGGTTACGTCGGTGGAGCCCCTGGTAAAGTAAACCTATACGTAGGTAAATCCTGCGTTCGCTACAATATTCCTACCGAAGAAGCTGTGGATCGCCTCATTGAACTGATAAAAGAGCATGGGAAATGGGTGGATGTAGAGTCATCCGTACAGCAGACATAGGCTTACGTATTTTCGTTATGCTGTTCTGGATCGGTTTTATCTTGGTTGCCGCCGTTTCCATTCGAACCCGTGTGTTCACTGAGTTTAGCAAATATCATCTTCCCTCCAGCTGATGGTATGATGCTTTGCACCTCAACTACCACGCGTGTGCCGATAGCACGCCGCCCATCGCTGACAACTACCATTGAGCCATCATTCAAGTACCCCACGGCTTGCCCAGGCTCTTTTCCTGGCTTTACCAACTCCACTTCTACAGTATCACCTAGTATGAGCTCAGGCAGCAGAGCCTTAGCCAATGTATTTAGATTGAGCCATTCTACTGAGTGAAACTCCGCCACCTGGGCCAAGTTGTAATCCGTGGTCAGTATCTTTGCTTTAAGTGATTGCGCGATAAAGATAAGCTTCGTTTCACTTTTCTGCTTTTTATCAAGCGCACTGTCTTGGATTCTCAAATCAAGATTTGGAATCTTGCGCAATTGGTTGAGTGATTCCAAGCCTTTACGCCCTCTCGCCTGCCGCACTGGATCGCGTGAATCGGCAATGTGCTGCAGCTCATCAATCACAAACCTCGGTATCACTAACGCGTAACCGAGAAACTTACTCGCACAGATGCCCACTATGCGCCCATCTATCAATGCGCTCGAATCTACAACCGCCAGTGGCACCTCAACACCATGCGGCACAAAGCGTACGTAGGGGATCACGAGATTAAATTCGTCTCTTCCTCTCAGCGCAATTACCGCCCCCAAATAAGTCAGCACTACAAACGTAGAAAGCCTGCTTATGTACAGTATCTCTGGATCGCCGTTCTCAAAGAGTGGGCTCGTGTCTATGAAAAGCGCATTTAACCAGCCGATAAATATCCCAAAGGTCACCGCTGACAGTCCTCGTAGCGAGAATCCCTTCAGCAGTATATCAACCAGAATTACGAGTGATCCGATTAGCGCTCCAATTAGCATAGCCCTCAATCGATACTCATCCCAGTCTTCTACTGTGTAGCAGATTAGGTAGCTCCCCGAAATGCAAAGGAACAAAAAGAATATACGAATAATGGTAATCGTTTGTTTCATTATCGAATAGTTCAACTTGGCAAATCTCACTCTGCCAATCAATCGGTAAATCCGATAAAAATGGCCCAGTCGCTTTTTTACCGATACCTTACTAAAGTAGCCTCTGCAGTGCGGGAGAATAACAAGTAGTCCGTCCACCTATCTTTTCACGCACCAGTTTGCCTCCCGATACAGGGCAAACACCACCTTCTTCCCAGCGATGGTTGAATAGCCACTCATTAGGTGGCGTACCCCAATTTGGCGCGATTACTGTTAACGCATCTTCGCAAACTTCTTTTAGCCGCTGCTTTAGCTCTGCCAGTACCTCTGTATCTGCGAGCTTCCCTGCCTTCTCTGCGGGGTGAATGCGCGCGCGCCACAAAACTTCGTCTGCCATCCAGTTCCCGATTCCCGGAAAATAGCTTTGATCCAGCAACAATGCCTTGATCGGCGTTCGCCCATGCCGCTGCAAAATTGTTCGTAAGCGTTCGGTTGTAAATGCCTCAACGTGCGGCTCTGGAATGTCAGGCTGCCACCAATCGGGAGGAAATTGGCCTCTATGAATCTGAACACGCCCAAAAAGTCTCGAATCGTGAAATGTAAGCACACCCTTGGTTGTCTGTATTTTCAGGCAACAAAAGCGACCAACTTCGTTAGTGCCTTCAACTCCGTTGACTTTAGAATACTTGCGTCCTTTTGGCTCAGCGCTTACTGCCTCACTGTTTTTTGGTGAGATAGGAAAAAATTTCAGAACACCCGTCATCCCCAAATGCACTCCAAGCCAGACGTCATCGCAAAATCGAAAACATAATTGCTTGCCGTGCCTCAACGCCTCTATGAAAGTCATTCCTTTCAGTCTTTTCTCAATAATTCCTGCATCTAGCCCCCTGAATACCCGCTTTCGGTAATCCACTTCTACAGCCTCTACACTCCCACCCATTGCAGGCTCCCATTTCCTCCGCATAAATTCTACTTCAGCAAGTTCTGGCATTCCGAAAGCCTACCTTTTTTTATCATTCTCGCAACCCGCTCCTGACAAGAAATCCGCATATTTAAAAATTACGTAAATTTCTATTCGTAACGACTTCGCTCTTGATTTTCGATTCAAAATTACGATGATAGAGTCTGCCAATAAAGGCAAAACCATCAACGCACAATATCATATGAATCGTAATAAGTCTCAAAAAGGTTTCAC
>CAZHQD010000072.1:0-14903 GCA_964533835.1 uncultured Puniceicoccaceae bacterium
TTCCGAAATCATTAACCCATTCACCCTCACCCCCCTACCCTGCTATGCGCATATTAATTATTGGAGGCACTGGTCTTATAAGCACGCCGCTGACGCGGTTTTTATTGGAAGCTGGCCACGAGGTCACGCTGTTTAATCGTGGGCATACGGAGGTACGCGTGCCCGCGCACCAGAAGCTGAAAGTCGTGAAGGGAGACCGCAAAGATGATGCGGCGTTTAGAGAGACTATCCACAAGCTGCCACCGTTTGATGTGGTGGTAGACATGGTGTGTTTCCATCCTGCGGAGGCGGAGGGGCTGGTGAAGACGTTTGCGGGGCGTTGCAAGCAGGTGGTATTTTGCAGCACGGTGGATGTGTACACGAAGCCGCCGCACCAATTCCCAGTGCGCGAGGATCAGGCGCGCTACCCCATAAGCGAATATGGAAAGAATAAGGCCCGCTGCGAAGACATACTGATGGAGGCCGATGCGCGGGGAGATTTTGCCGTAACTTCTATCAGGCCAGCGCATACCTACGGAGAGGGAGGCGTGCTCATCCACACCTTTGGCTGGAGCGCATGGTTTGTGGATCGGATACGGAAGGGCTTGCCCGTAATCGTGCATGGAGACGGCCAATCACTGTGGGTAAGCTGCCATGTGGACGATGTGGCGCGGGCCTTTGTGGGGGCGATAGGGAACAGCAATGCCTATGGAAAGGCTTACTCAGTGACAGGGGAAGAGTGGCTCACGTGGGATCGCTACCACCAGATAATCGCCAAGGCGCTTGGCGTGCCATGCCCAGAGCTGGTGCACATACCATCTGAGCTTTTGCTGAAGCTGGATGAGAACTGCGCGGTCACCTACTACAACTTCCAATACACTAATATTTTCGACAATGCGGCAGCCAAGCGCGATCTAGGGTTTCGCTATTCGATCTCATTCCTCGAAGGAGCGGAGCGAGTGATACGCTGGCAAGACGCAAAGGGGATGATATGCGGGGGGGATGCGCAGCCCAAATATGACCGCATAATAACCGAATGGAAGGCCGCCAGCGCGAGTTTGATTCAATCATTTCGGGCGGAATAAGCCTGCCAAAAACTCATGAAAAAACATTAGGAAATTCATGATCAAAATGGGAGAACAACCGCAACAATAACGTTGTGGGCGTGCAGCCATTCCAACCCGTCTGCTATTGAAACAAAGGAAAGAAACCAAAAGACTTCGCCCAACCCTCTGGTAAAAAGCCTCACGTTCAAATCGATAGTACCTTGGCGATCAAGGGAGGAGAACTTGGGCCAAAAGCGTGGAGTAGAGTGACAGTAGCTGACAAAATCAGATCCAAAGAGATGCTTAAGACGCGATTCTTCTGCGGCAATAACGTAATGATAAAGCAGAAGGAAGGCAGGAACGGCCACGAAAAGAAGCAGTAGATTTTTCAATGCGAGACAAGCGCCTAAAACCCCAAGGAACGAGAAGAAATAAAGTGGGTTGCGATTCATCGCATAAGGCCCTGACTGGCAGAGCACGGCGTTTTTTCGCCCACCAATGTAGGCATAGGCCCAGACTCTCCCGAGTGCCGCCACAACCAAAAACAGGAAGCCGAGGAGTTCACCAATTTCCAGCCAGCCAGAAGTTTCCAAGCCAGGTGAAACTGTGAATATGGCCATCGAACCCCAAGCTATCACGAACAACAGCGATAGTGGCTTTCTCAACCGCTCAATGAGGAAAACGTGGTGATTATTTGCGTCTATGAATTGAGTCACCTAATGTCAGATTTCATTTAAGCCCTAGACGTTCAAACTAAAATTCTGCACCCGCGATTATTGATTGCCAACGGTTTCCTCTTTGGTGGCCTGATTTAATTCTTCTTTTACAGGGGGCTTGGGCTTATCCAAGAAGAAGCCAGTGGGTGCACCAGGGATCTGCTCGTGGGTGTATTCGGAGACGCGGAAGGCGTAGTCAGGCGCTTTCGCAGCCCATGGATTCTTAGCGTCCACAATGGAATAAGTAGCGTAAACATAGCGCGGCTCTTCGGCGGCTGGCTCAGGAGCGGGCTTAGGTTCGGACTCCACAACGCCTTCGGCCCAAGCAGGCACATCTTCGGCTGGCGCTTCAACAGAGGACTCAGGCTTTGGCAAACCAGGATCACGGCCTACCATGATGGTGTAGCGCTGGCCATCGAAAGTTACGAATTGGCACTCGTGGGCCAGCTCCTGGGCGCGCACGATGGCAGGGGCCTGCTTGTCGGCCAGCTCTTCAATGGAGCGCGTCTCTACCACAGCGGAAACGAAGCGGTCCACCGCGCCAGGGTTGATAATCTTGTCATCGGGAACAGAGTCGGTAACCCAGGGGGCATCGCTCTTCTCACGGGAGAAGCGAATGCTGCCCGCGCCACCAGCGAAATTGACGGTGAACTCCTTCACGTCGGAAGCATTGATGGAAGCGACTTTGCGCTCAATCCAGTTGGACTCCACGGTATCGAGGAAAATGTTAGACTTCATCTCCAGAGCCGTGGCAGGGTGTGCCTCCACGATGGCGAAGGAGCCCCCGCTCGTGCTGGCTTTGCCTACGTTGAGAGCGAGGAGAGAATTGCCTGAAGCATCTTTGAGCACTACGCGGAGCGCTCCGAGCTCCAGACGTTCGCGGCTGGCATCAGTGACTGGAAAGGTGCGCGCGACTTCCCAATCGAGCATCATCTTGAAAAGGCCAGCGAGTTTCTGGAAATCCACAGGCACGTCTTGCCTGCTGGCCACTACCCAGCGGTCTTCTCCGGCAAGCCTGGAGAGAATTACGGAGGGAGTTTCGGCATCTTTGGCAAAGAGCTCAAGCGTGGCAGTTTTGGCTGCCAGATCGGGAGTGATGGGCTTGCTGCCAACACTGTAAACGGCCATGGATTTTTCGGCGGACTTGGGCTTGGAAAGCCACCATCCAGCGCCTGCAAGGGCGGCCAACACGACAACGATAAGGGCAAGTTGTTTGAGCGACATGACTGTATCTCCGTGTTTGAAAGAATGGGTGGAATCTACTTTGCGATAGAACGCTGGCGAGAGTTACGGCGCATGAAGAACACGATACCGAAGACGCCAAGCGCAAGAGGCACGGCAAGCAAGTTGAGCATGGAGAGCGTTACCTTCAGGCGCTCGATATCCGCGCGAAGCTGCTGGCGGATGTCGCGCCGCTCGGCACGCATATTGGCCTCCTCCTCGCGGAATTTCTCAATTGCTGCCTGGACTTCGGGAGAGGCTACCAGCTTGCCAGCGTCTTGCTCACGCTGCTGCAACTCGCGAAGTTTGTTTTGGGTTTCGGCAAGCCGCGCATCAAGCGCGTCCAGCTTGGCCTGATAATCGGCCTGCGCGGATTCCAGCATTTTATTAACTACGGTGAAGGGGCGGGATATTTGCCCCTTGCTGCGCAGGGATACGAGATCGCTGCTGCCTGAGAGGTAATCTATGGAGTTGAAGAGGAATGCCAGATTATCGTTAAGAGGGGCGGCGAGACGCGCCCCACCGAAGTTCATAATCTGGACGGAGAAGCGCTCGGCAAGGAAGTCGCTATCGGCAACAAGGAAGATGGTGCTTGTGCCGCTGGATTCTTTCAGGTGATTGGAGAGATCGGGAGCCGGCTTGGGCTCGACAGTCTCGCCCTCGGCTTGTGATTCAGCGGATTCACTTGGGAGACCATCGGGGAAAGCAGAAGGGAGCTTGCCCGAGAGGATACCCGCAAAGGTGCGCTTCACATTGTCGCTAGAGAAGCTCTTGGCGATCGCCTCCGGCATGGAATACATAGTTGTGCTCACATCCACAGTGCCACTGCGCTCTGAGCTTTGGATGAGCGGGGTGAGCTGGAGGGGACTGCTCTCAGTGAGGGCAAATGAGCCTGGGTCTACGAACAGGAGCTGCTTCAAATCCGCGGTCACGGGAATGCTTTGCTCGAAACGAGTGAGCGAGAGCCAAAGGGGATACGGGATAGCCGCGCTGTTTGAAGAGACGCCTACGGGCGTGGCATACTCCAAGTCTCCCACGATGCGGCTAGGATTATATTCGATGCCGTATTTCTCGAAGAGCTTGGGGAGATTGCTGCCAGCCATGGGCTGCCCCATCATCATTTGGTTTTGCATGGACTCCTTTTGGGCCACTGAGGAAGGGTCTATCGCGATGAAGACCGGCTTGCCAGAGAGAATAAACTGATCAATGGCGTAGAGCATTTTGTCGCTCAACTGGGCGGGATGGATGAGGGCCAGCAAGTCGAGGTCTTCGGGCAGAGTATCGCCCTGGACTTCCACCACGTCATAAATTTTTCCCAGCTCGTCTATGAAATACCAGTCGCGAGGCATGTTGCGCATGTCGAACTGCCCCGTGAACTGAGCGAAAACAGGCAACTGTGAGGAGATGCCGAGTTTGAGCTTGTTCACCCGACCCACCTGGTAAAGCAACTGGCTTATGTCATACTCCAGGAAGGACTCGCGATTGGGGTCTATGAGGGGGATCATGACCTGACGATCTGCCTGCTGAGCGATGAGGCCAAAGTAGAAAGGGTCGCCACCAGGGCCAGGCTGACCACTCAAGCCGAGGCGTATGGCTTCGTCTTCGGCAGGGGTATCGGGCTTGGGATCTATGATGTCCAGAGAGATAAGCCCGTTTGAAGCAGCCACATACTGCTTGATGAAATCTTCTACCCTATCCGCATAGTTTTTGAAGGAGATGGGGAGATCGCTCATGCTACGGCTAAAGAAGAAACGGAGCGTGATGGGCTCTTCGATTTTCTCGAGCATGGCTTTCGAGCCATCGGTGAGTGTGTAGAATTTACCTTCAGTGAGATCGAGCTTTCCCGGGATGAGGGAGCCGATGAAATTCAGCAAACCAAGCGCGATGATGACCAGAATGAAGGCAATGAGTTTGACGGAGGTCTTCATGGCAAAAGAAATTGGCAGTTATTTCGATAAAGGGGTTTAGCGCTCCAGCGTGAAGACATTTATCAGAAGGCAAGCGGCTATGAGAGCCACGAAAAAGAGAACATCGCCCACGGCAATGATGCCTTTCTGGAAGGCTTCGAAATGGGTAATGAAGCTGAAATTGGCAAAGGCATCCACGATGCTGATAGGAAGCCCGAGGGAGAAAAGGATGTCGCTAAAGGCATTCCACCCAAGGACTACCAACACGAAGCAGATGAGCACGCTAATGACGAAGCTGATGACCTGATTTTTCGTGAAGGAAGAGCAGAGCGAGCAGATGGCCAGATACGCTCCCCCCATAAGCAAGGCGCCGATGTAACCAGAGACAATCGGGCCCCAATCGGGATCGCCCAGATAGGCAACCGTAAGTGGCATGGGGAAGGTAAGCAGCAAAGCAAGCCCCACGAAGGCGAGCCCCGCAAGATACTTACCCATAACGGCTTGGAGCGTAGTTATGGGAAGCGTTAGCAAAAGCTCCCAAGTACCCGAGCGCTTTTCTTCGGACCAGAGGCGCATCCCCACGGCGGGAATAAGAAAAAGATACACCCAGGGAAGGAACTGAAAGAAGGTCCGCAAGCTGGCATCGTTGAAAGCGATGTCTTTGCCTGTCTTGAAGAAGTTTGCGAGGAACCAAGTCAATGCAGCCGTCAGCGCAAGGAAGACGGCCAGAAACACGTAGGCTACCGGAGTGCGAAAGTAGCCGAAAAACTCTCGTTTGAATACGGCAGTTAGTGCGGGCATAGTCGGTGTAGAAAGAGGTTCAAAGGTGTAATAGATTGGGCGGAAAGCTATTAAGACAGCTGGCCCTGAGTAAGGCTATGGAAGACATCGTCAAGCCGCCCATCATTTGAGCGCTTCATGAGGCCTTCTGGGGAGTCGTCGGCCACGATTTTACCGCGTGCAATGATGATGACGCGGGTGCAGACTTCGGGAACCTCTTCCAGAATATGAGTGGAAAGAATGATCGCCTTGTCTGCCGCCATAGAGCGAATGAGTTTGCGGACTTCGGCCTTTTGATTGGGGTCGAGACCGTCGGTGGGCTCGTCCATAATAAGGCAAGGCGGGTCGTGCAGGATAGCCTGCGCCATGCCGACGCGCTGGCGGTAACCCTTGGAGAGGGTTTCAATCGGCTGGTTAAAAACCTTGTCGAGATGGCAGGCTTCAACGACGCGCTCGAGGGCAGCCCTGGCCTGAGGGCCTTTGAGTTGGCGGATGCTTGCGATGAAGTCCAGAAACTCCCGCACAGTCATCTCAGGATAGAGAGGGCCGCTCTCGGGCAAGTAGCCGAGGAGTTTGCGAGCCTCGAGCGGATTTTTTTTAATATCGTGGCCGCCGATGGATGCGGTGCCCGCTGTGGCAGACAGGAAACCGGTAATCATCTTCATGGTGGTGGACTTTCCGGCGCCATTTGGCCCCAGAAACCCCAATACCTCACCCCGATTTACCTGAAGCGATATGCCGTCCACCGCGCGAAAGAGGCCATAGTCTTTAACCAAGTCTTGGGCGATGATCATAGCGTAGTTTGCAGATATTGGTTAGTGTGCTGTAGGGTTTTCTAACTGTTGTGCAGTAGAGGAAAAATGACTAACAATTCGGGAAATTGTTCCAATTTTCCCGCTGGGTTCCCGCTACCCCTGCAGGCATCGGCTAAGCTGTTTATTATTAGAGGGTTATCCTTCAATACGCTCCTCTAGCCAAGCAACAAGCTCGTTCTCATGAATGCGGGTCTGCTGGGTAGTATCGCGGTCGCGAATCGTGACGGTGCCATCCTGCTCGATAGTCTGGAAATCCACCGTGACGCAGTAGGGGGTGCCGATCTCATCCTGGCGGCGATAGCGGCGACCGATGGCGCCAGACTCATCGTAAAAGACGTTCCAGCGCTTCTTGAGGCGGTTGGTGATATTGCGCGCCTTGTCTACAAGCTCGGGCTTGTTCTTGAGCAGTGGGAACACTCCCACCTTGTAGGGAGCGAGGCGCGGATGGAAACGGAGCACCGTGCGCTTTTCGCCGTCCACCTCGTCTTCCGCATAGGCGGAGCAAAGCACGGCGAGCAAACACCTATCCACACCAAGAGAAGGCTCTATGACGTGGGGTATGTAGCGCTCTTTGCGGGCCTCGTCGAAGTAGTCTAAGTTTTTGCCTGAGAATTTGGTATGCTGCTTGAGGTCGTAATCGCCACGCGCGGCGATACCCCAGAGCTCCTGGACACCAAAAGGAAAAGCGAACATGATGTCGGTGGTCCCCTTGGAATAGAAAGCGAGCTTTGCCTTGGGGTGTTCGTAGAGACTCGTCATCTCCTTGCGAACGCCGATGGATGCGAGCCAATCTACGCAGGTCTGAATCCACTCCTGATGAAGCTTGCTCCAGTCTTCGTGCGGGGAGATGAAATACTCAATCTCCATCTGCTCGAATTCGCGGGAGCGGAAGATGAAGTTGCGGGGGGTAATCTCGTTGCGGAAGGCCTTGCCGATTTGGGCAATACCGAAAGGCACCTTCACACGGGAAGTATCCACCACGCTCTTGAAATCCGCAAAGATGCCCTGGGCGGTCTCGGGGCGAAGATAGGAGATGGCCGTCTCATCGCGCATGGCGCCCACGTAGGTCTGGAACATGAGGTTGAAGTCGCGGGGCGGAGTCAGCGAACCGGGCTTGCCAGTGGCAGGAGAAGGAATGAGAGCGTATTCGTCGGGCTTGGCGTTCGTGTAATCTTTTAAGACTACGGGCTCCAAAGCGCCTTGTTTGCCGAGCTTGCGCTTGAGGTCGTTGGCCTTTTCGTCTGCCTCGCGCTGCATAGACTCATCTTCCAACACGCTGACGTAGCCGATGGTTTCGCCAGCCACTATGACAGGCGCAAACATGAGCTGGTCTGCGCGATAGCGCATCTTGCTCTCTTTGCAATCCACCATGGGATCGGAGAAGCCCTCAATATGCCCACTGGCCTGCCAGACCTTGGAGTGCATGATGATGGAGGCGTCGAGCCCCACCATGTCTTCACGACCGTGGACAAAGTCTTTCCACCAGCACTGCTTGATGTTGTTCTTCAGCTCTACGCCCAGCGGCCCAAAGTCAAAAAAGCCATTGATACCGCCGTAGATCTCCGAAGACTGGAAGATAAACCCGCGACGCTTGCACAGCGATACGAGCCCATCCATAGTGAGCGTAGAACCAGAGGTAGCAGTGGTGGCATCTGACATAAGCCCTCCAAAGTGGCAAACGCACGGCGAGTGGTCAAGCGCGTTGGCGATGCTTATGCTTCTTCGTTTGCTTCAATCCACTTAGGCTAGTTTGAGAACGAGCTTGCTGCCTTTTTTGAGCTTGATGGGTTTGTCTAGCCGGAGGGTGCAGCGGCCATGGGCGGTCTCGACGATGCCGGCCTTGGCAACTTTTCCACCGATGGATACTTCGGCCTTCCTGGGGGTGCCGAGGGTCTTCACGGATAGGGTGCGCAAGGTGAGTTCACCATCAAGCAGATCGATGCTTAGGCTGGCGCTTTTAGCAGTGGCCTTGAATTCGCCTGTGCCGATGGCATTGCTGAGGATGAGCGCGCCCGAGTATTCATTGACGTTGCCAGCAGGAGCAAACGTGAGGCCACCGCGGAAGCCGTCGTATTCCAAACCAAGACGGGTGGTGTAGGCGCCCCATAGGCACAGGGGGCGTGCGTAGTGGTTGTTACACTCGGCCTGGTCAAAGCGCATGCCTTCATAGACATGGCGGTCGTATATCATGTCTATCAGCTTGTCACCTTCTTCGACCATGCCCGCAACGTAGCATTGAATGGCAAAGAAATACTCGGTACCAGTCCAAGGCGTTTGCCACTGCATGAAGGGCCACTCGTCCAGGAAGTGATCATCGGGGTAGGTGCCGTTTACCAGGCAGCCGTTTTCGGGCTGGAGATTGCGCTTGAGCGTGAGGGCGAGCTGCTTCTTGACGCGCTTGGGGTCCAGGAAGCCACCCAGGCCAATGGCTGCGCTTGTGGCGTGTCCGTTGAGGAGGTCGGTCATCAAGCCAGTGTCTTTCACTTCCTCATAGGCTACTTCGCGGTGGCACTCGCAGGAAGCATCGCAGCAGTCCTCTTCCTCTTCTTCGTCCTCGCAGCAGCAATCGGCGCCAAGGCATTTGTTTTCGCCCACACCGTCATCTATTTCATCGGTGCAGCAGCTCTCATCCAGACCAGTAAATTCGGGCTTCTGCGGATCGAGCGTGCCTTCGTGACCTTCGTGCTTGTAGGCCGCGTGTTCACCGGGGCGCTTGCGGGCATAATACAGGATGTATTGGTCGCCGTTCCAGAAGAGCTTTTCAAAGCTGGCCAGACCATTGGCAAAACGTGCGCGAGAAGCGAGGAGCGTGGCATGATCGCCCAGAAGCTCGGCGGCGTCTTCCATGGCGCGAAGCGCAGCGAGGTAGACACCTGCCATGTAGCCGACGACACCCTTCATGCGCCAGTGATCATAGGTAATGCCGCCTTCCAGGTAGGGGAGGCCGATCTTGTAAAAGTCCATGGAGGCAATCAAATCCATGGTGCGTTTCATGGTGGGCCAGCTACGCTTGAGCAGCTCCACATTGCCCGACCATTTGGCATCGCGGTAGACCTGGACGACATACTGGCAACACACATCCCAACGGTTGTAGCCTTTGAGGGTTTCCGTCGTTAGCTCGACTGGCTCCATGGCTCCCCACCCGTGATACATTTTGCCATTTTTCGGGTGGCTCATCCTGGTGTGCATATCATCTATAATCTCGCGAACACCAGGCTGCACAATGGAGAGGGCGTAAGAAGAGTAGTGATCCACATCGGTGGTATTGAAGGAGCAGCACCCCTGCCCTTCCTGAAGGCCAAACATCCCGCCCTTGGTGTAATGGGTATTGGTGGTCAGCGTGTTGAGCTGGTCGAGAAGCGAGAGCTTAAACGCAGTTGGCAAAGTGGAAGCCATGAGCGTATTCGGGAGGATGCTCGATGCGGCAAGGAACTTCTCATGGTTGCTGGCCAGATAGGTGGCCACTTCCACGGCATCCTTAAACCACTCGGCATACTTGTGGCCCACGTAGGTCTTGCCTTGAGTCCTGTGATTAGGGAAGAACCAAGCCAGCCCTAAATTGAAGGCCGCCGTTTCCCCTGCCGCGATATCCTGTTGCACACAGAGCCAGCCCTTGTTGGGAGCGTTCTTGCGTGGGCTTTCCACCATCTCCTCCCGAAGCAGACGTGAAGGAAGCAGCTCACCCTCCAGTCCGCCCGTGCGGTGGATGGACCAAATGATATTCTGCATGTAGGGATTGCAGCCGATGGAAGTTAGCTTCTGCCCCTTGCTGGGTTTTGCCCACATGGCCAAGCCTCCCGCCGTATCGTGATCCGGCTGATTGTAGCCACCCTCCATGTGTATGATGGAAGTCTTACCCGCTGCCACCTTGGTGTGGCGCTGTTTATTGTCGGGAGTAGCGTGGCCCGCAAAATTCATTTGCTGCCAGACGAGCGACACCTTTACGGGTGCCTTCGAGCGATTTTCCACGGAGTAGTCCAGATAGAACCCGGGGAGGCAGGAATTCTTTATGTCCCGTGGAACAAATGGGGAGAATGCCCGCAGAGTGATCTTCACAGGAAGCTCGCTATCAAGATACTCGATATAGACAAATGGGTATTCCGCGCGGTAGTCGGTAGCCTGCACGGTCTTGATGAAGAAATACTTGTGATGACGCCAGAAGTGCGAAGCGGTAGTCATCAAATCGCCGTAGCCAGTAAACAGCCAGCGGTAGATCGGGCGCGGCAAAGCGGGGGACTCTATGCGGATAAACACATCGGCATCCCCTGGCTTTACGGTGGGCTGGGGCATGACGTGCTGGCCCCATTCTGTGCTGTAGCCTGCCCATTGGGAACCATTGGCGACACACCAATTGTGGAAGCGGCCATCGGGCCAAAGCTCCACGCCGCCCGTGCCCATGCCGCCCAGATTGATACCGCTACCCGGGCCGCCGTACTGCCTGATAACATCAGCCGCAGGGCGAGTCACGGCATTGAAAGCTTTATCGGCGACAAGCGCCTTGGCTGGTTTCTTAATATTTTTGGCGGCAGGCTTCTTGGCCGCAGAGGGGGATTTTTTTGCAGGCATGAGTAATAGCTACTAGTTAGGGGAGAGAGATTCAGGAAAGCATCTAAAATGGTAAAAGTCCGTTAATGCACTCAAGCCAAATCCTTTACTTCTTAGCAGTAACTACTTCCGAAACCCCGAAAGCCAGAAACAGCAAGCAACGCTAATAGGGTTTATTAAAATCATTTTATCAATATAATCTTGCGAAAGGGTTAACCAAAGCTCAGCCTGAGAGCGTAGTCCATTCTTGCTTCCACTACTCCTTTCGGAAAACTCCACCCAATACCACTACTACCATGCGAAATACGGACATCGTCATCCTCAAGGCACTGCTCAGCGCCAATGACGCTTTTGTCTCAGGGAACCAACTCGCCAACCGGCTCGGCATATCGCGCGTTGGCGTGTGGGCCCGTCTCGAAAAGCTCCGCGACCACGATTTTGACTTTGAGGCAGTGCGCCACCGCGGCTACCGCCTCCTGCAAGAGCCAGCCTATCTAAATGAAGACCTGATTCGCGCCTACCTAGAGCTGGATGAGTTTCCCGCAGACATTGTGGCGCTCACGGATATTGACAGCACCAACAGCGAAGCCGAACGGCTACTGGCCGCAGGGAGGCCCGCGCCGTTTGCCGTGCTTTCGTCCCGCCAAACTGCAGGTCGTGGCCGCTTTGGCCGCAAGTGGCACAGCCCGCAAGAGGGTAATATTTACGCCAGCTTCGCGTTTCGCCCGAAACTGCCCCCTGCCCGCCTGCAGCGCATCACCCTTTGGTTTGGGCTTTGTATTTGCCGCTTCTTAAATGAGGAGCTGCATATACCCGTGAAAATCAAATGGCCCAACGACCTCCTCCTGCACGGCAAAAAGGTAGCGGGAATGCTGACAGAGGCCCGAGTGGATTCCGATTTTACGAGAGACCTGGTGTTTGGCGTGGGACTCAATGTGAATGCCGACACCACGGCATGGCCCGCAGAAGTGGCCGCGGTGGCCACAGCGCTGAGCGCCGCCACACCCGCACGACTGCCCATCAACAAGATAGCTGCTCGCCTGGTGCGCACCGTAATCCGCGCCTACGATGAATATGTAGCGGGCTCCATAGACACGGAATTCCAGGAAAACTGGCCCAAGTATGATCTCCTCCAGGGCCTGACCGTGAACGCCAGCTCGGGACAGCAAAAAATCTCGGGAATCGTGAAGGGAATAGACAACGAAGGCCGCCTGCTAGTGCAGAACACGCAGGGCATACTGCAATCCCTCAACAGCGGCGAAGTCTCACTCGGCTCAGCCGCCATGGGCAAACTAGCCGCCGCGAACGGCGCAACGAACGGCACACGCTAAGCGCTAGAGAGGGGTTTGCGCGCTTTCCCAGAAATCCGCAAACGCACTTAGGCAGGCTCGACGTGCACCACCACATCGGCCACCCGATAGGCAGTGCTTTGCATGAGGGCATTTTTTACATCGTGGCCAATGGCGTGCCCCTGATCCACGCTTAAGTCCCCCGCGACCTGAACGTGGATATCCATGAGAAGGCCCATGCCGCTGCGGCGAATGCGGCATTTCTCTATGCGCACCACATTGGGCACGCGCTCGGCCACAGCACGCAACTCGTTGAGGGTCTCGTCCGTCACGGCTTTATCCATAAGCTCATCTACGGCGGGCTTGAGGAGGCAAAGCCCGTTGCGAGCGATGACGACGCAGGCCAGCAAAGCGGCCCAATCATCCGCACTGGCAAAAGCGGACCCGCCAATGAGCGCCACAGTAATCCCGATGAAGGCAGCGGCGGAAGTCAGCGCGTCGCTCACATGGTGGTAGGCATCGCCCTTCAGGACCCCGCTATCAAAGCGATTGCCGAGTTTGTGGAGATTTCTGGCCAACTGCCATTTCACGCCAACGACCAGCACCAGGACAATCAGGGTATACCACTCCGGCATGGCGTGGGGATTGCGGATTTCACGGATGCACTGCGCGGCCAGCAATACGGCAGCCCCGATAAGGGCCAAGCTCGCAATGAAGGCGGCCATGGACTCTGCCTTGCCATGCCCGTAAGGGTGGCCCTCGTCTGCCTCACGCCGCCCAATGGCCAGCCCTGCAAGAGTGACGCCAGAGCCCACTATGTCGGCGACTGATTCCACACCATCCGCAATCAAGGCTTGGCTGTGCCCCACAATGCCCGTGGTTATTTTTACGAGCGCTAAGGACGCATTGGCCACCATGCCCCACACTACGGCACGTATGCCCACTAGATGCGGATTGGGAGGTTCTGCATTCATTGGTTACTACTTGTTAGCGATTTATCCAGTTCCCTAGCAACCGCGAAAACGAGTTCCTTGTTGAAACAGTGGCCAAAGGCTCGGCGATTTATTGGTTTCCCTGGTTCAGTTTACAGACTTGACTGTGAACATGAGTTCTGTAGCTTCAAAAGAAAGAATGCGTTACTCATACGCCAGCATTTCGATTCGAATTATATAAGGAACCGGAGCGATTTTCCGGAGCCCGGTTCCGTTTAACCCAATTTTAGTTGGCCGTCCTTGCCCTGAGAATATGTAGGCCATGGCACAGATACCGGAGTTGCCTGTTTTAGCGGGGGCGAGTTTTATTGTTTTCACCCAATGAATCGAAATCTATAAGTATTCTTTTTATGAGTTCGCTACCTCAGGTTTTTATATACGATACCACGCTTCGCGATGGCACCCAGGGCGAAGGTATCTCTTTCTCAGTAGCCGGTAAACTGCGCCTCGCTGAGGCCATGGACGCATTTGGCTTTGACTATATCGAAGGCGGTTGGCCCGGCTCAAACCCACGGGATGTGAGTTTTTTCCAGGAAGCCAAATCCCTGAAACTAAAGCACGCACGACTGGCAGCCTTTGGCTCTACCCGCCGCGCCAATATACGGGCTGAAGACGACCCGCAGCTACGGCTGCTCATAGAGGCGGAAACGCCTGCCGTGACTATCTTTGGCAAAAGCTGGCTGCTGCACGTGACGGAAGTCCTGCGCACCACTCCAGAAGAGAATCTGCAGATGATAGAGGAATCCGTGCGCTTCCTGGCCAGTCAAGGACGTGAAGTGATCTACGATGCGGAGCACTTCTTCGATGGGTATTGCGACAACCCCGAGTATGCCCTGAGCACACTGGCAGCGGCAGAAGCGGGAGGCGCAAAATTCCTGACGCTTTGCGATACCAACGGCGGAATGCTGGTGCCCAAGCTGCAATCAATCGTGGCCAGCGTGAAGGCACGATTCCCGAAAACCGCAGTGGGCATACACTGCCATAATGACGGGGGGCTGGGCGTAGCGCTCTCACTGGCCGCAGTGGAATCTGGCGCGACTATGGTGCAAGGCTGCCTGAATGGCTACGGTGAGCGCATAGGTAATGCCAATGCCACCACCATCATAGCCAATCTCTCGCTAAAGATGGGCTACCCGCTCGACTGCGCACCCAATCTGCCCAAGCTCCGTGAGCTATCTCTGCTGGCTGACGACCTTGCCAACCTGCACCCGAACAACAAAGAGCCGTTTGTGGGGCAAAGCGCGTTTGCCCACAAGGGAGGCGTGCACGCCAATGCCGCTCAGAAGGTGGCCCGCAGCTACGAGCACATACAGCCCGAACTGGTGGGCAACCGCCAGCGCATATTGCTCTCGGACATGGCGGGCGGCTCCAGCGTGCGGATGCGCGCGAAGGATTTCGGCTTCGATCTGGATGAAAAGAGCCCCGAGATGCGCGGCTTTGTGGAAGAGCTGAAGAAGCGGGAGTTTGCGGGGTATGAATACGAGCAGGCAGATGCCTCATTTGCCGTGCTGCTCAGCCGCCATTTCCATGGGCTGGCGGAGGATTTCAAACTCGTAGGCTACCGCGTGATAGTGGAAGTGCAGCGAGAAACAGGCGAAATCGTGTCTGAAGCC
>CAZHQD010000073.1:0-12148 GCA_964533835.1 uncultured Puniceicoccaceae bacterium
TGCTCTTGTGGGGTTGATTGTCTGCCAAGTTGGGTTGGTGGGGGCGCCGTATGCTGTGGGGGAGAAGCTTTTCTATGAGATTCACTGGAGCTTGTTTAAGGTGGGGACGGCGGAGATGGAGCTTCAGGCGGGGCAGACGCCGAGTGGGGAGCCTGCGCTGGTCATTCTGAATACGGCGCAGACCAATGGGTTTGCCGACAAGATTTATCGGGTGCGGAATAGGGTGACGAGCTGGATGGCGCTGGATAGCTCGCGGGCCCTGCACTATACGAAGAAGGAGGAGGAGGGGAAGCGACAGAGGGATGTGGTGGTGGCTTTTGATTTTGAGGCCAAGACGGCCACGTATGCCAACAAGGGGGAGGCGGCGCAGCCTGTGCCGTTGCCCGACTTCTGCCATGATCCTTTGTCGGTGGTCTATGCGGCGCGGATGAAGCCGTGGGTGTTGGGGAGCTCGTTCACTATTCCAGTGACGAATGGGAAGCGGAGCTTTGAGGCGGAGGTGCGGGTGGTGCGGCGGGAGCGGATTGATACGGCCATGGGCAAGGTGGATGCCATCTTGCTGGAGCCTGATATCAAGGATCTTGGCGGGGTGTTTAACAAGAGCAAGAATGCCAAGATCGAGTTCTGGTTCAGTGATGATGAGAGGCGGCTCCCATTAATCATGAAGAGCAGTGTGTCTGTGGGGAGTTTCAGGGCGGAGCTGGTGCGGGTGGAGAGCCCTGAGGTGGCGGGTATTAACCGTTAGTTTTCCCGTGATTATCCAGCAATTTCTGCTGGCTGCGGGGTTTTCTCGGCGTCCATGGCCTTAACAAGGTCGTTTGCTTTCAGGAGGTCTGCTTTGGCTTCGTGGTTGAGGTCGTATTCCACGAGGTCTCCTGCGATGCGGATGGCGCTGGAGAGGGCGTAGCGGTTGCTGCCGCCGTGGGCTTTCAGGAGCATGCCGTTGAGGCCGAGCATGGGGGCGCCTCCGTAGGCGTCGGGGCTCATGCGTTTTTTGAGGTCGGCGAAGGCGCCTTTGGAGAGGAGGGCGCCGAGCATACGGATGGGGTTGCGTTTTAGCTCGGTGCGGAGGCTGTCTTTGAAGAGGTGGACGAGGGATTCGCAGGTTTTGAGGACGATGTTGCCGACAAAGCCGTCGCATACGACGACGTCCACGTGGTTATTAAAGATGTGGAGGCCTTCGATGAGGCCAGAGTAGTTGATTACGGAGTTGTCGCGAAGGCGTTTGAGGTATTCGTGGGTTTCGTTGGTGAGGTCGTTGCCTTTGCCTTCTTCGGTGCCGATGCTGAGGAGGCCTACGCGGGGGTTGGGGAGTTTGAGGACGATGCGGGCATACCAACTGCCGAGGACGGCGTTGTGGACTAGTTGCTCGGCTTTGGCCATGGGGTTGGCGCCGCCGTCTATGAGGATGAAAAAGTGGTTGTTGCCCGGGATGACGGTGGCGATGGCGGGCTTGGTGACGCCTTCCATGGGGCGGAGGCGGAGGGTGCCGCAGGCCATGAGGGCGCCTGTGTTGCCGCAGCTTATGGCGGCGTTGGCCTCGCCTGTCTTGAGGAGTTCGACGGTGCGGACCATGGAGGCATCCTTTTTGCGCTTGAGCGCCTGGATGGGTTTGTCCTCCATTTCTATGACTTCGCTGGCGTGGACGATGCGCAGGCGAGGGTCGTTGTCGAGGCCTTCTTTGGCCAGGAGCGGGCGCAGGGTGTCTTCACGACCCACTAGCAGGATGGCATCCACGGGATGCTCCTGTGCAAAGGCGAGCTTGACGGCGGCCACGACTTCGGCGGGCCCTTTATCGCCCCCCATGGCGTCCACTGCAATTTTGCGCTGAACGGGGTGGGTAGCAGCCATACGGAGGGCGTGGGTGGCGGTTTTGGTTGGGCTTGGGCCTAGTTTTCTACTTCCACTACTTGCTTGCCGCGATACATGCCGTTGGCTGGGTTCACGCGGTGCGGTATGAATTTTGTGCCGTCGGTAGGATCGGTGGAGAGCTGAGCGGCTTTGAAGCGCTTGGCTCCACTGCGGATTGCGCTACGGCGCTTTGATGTCTTGCGTTTGGGTTCTGCCATGGTTGTTGGTAGGCTACTTAGCCTGGTAGGTTGTGTAAATGAAAAAGGTGAGAAGGTAGAGGAATCGGGGCGGAGGGCAAGGAAAAAGGAGGGAAGGAAGACAAAAGGCAGAATGAAGAATGAAGAATGAAGAAGTTGAGACAGGCGTTAGTTGTGAATTGATTTTTTTGGATTTTTTAGTGGTTGGTGGTGTGGTGGTTATGGAATTGGGCGTTTGGTGGTGTGGTGGTTATTGGTTTTGTGCGTCTCGTTTCGTGCATTTTTGAGTCTCATTTCGTTACGTTTTGGGTCTCGTTAAAGAAAGGCAGAAGTTTTGGGAATTAAAAATTATAAATGAAGAATGATGAATGAAGAATGAAGAAATTGAGACAGGCGTTAGTTGTGAATTGATTTTGGGATTTTTTAGTGGTTGGTGGGAAGGGGTTTGTGGGATTTATGGTTAGTTATGGTTATGAGTGGGTGTGAAATGGAGGTGTTTTGAGGGTGAAAAGAGGGCGAAAAAATGAAGAATGAAGAAGTTGGGACAGGAGGGGGGAGGAGGGAGGAAATGCACAATGCTCAATGCACAATGCACAAGTTAAGGCAGAAGTAAGAAGTTAAGGCGGGGAGAAGGTTAAAGGTTAAAAGTTGAAGGTTTGGTGCTGGCGTTAGGAAATTGATGGGATTTTGAGATTTTTGGGTTTGGTGGGTGGGAAAGTGGTGAACAGTGGGTGGGGGGGTGGGGATTATGTACGTTAGGATTTTGCAAAATTTTGAGATTTTTTGGGATTTACTCAGGGGGCATGGAATTGGGCGGTGGGTGGGATGGTGTGTGGCAAATTCCATGGTGGTACTTGCTCGATGCGTGTTGCGCCGAGGGAAGTGTCCGAAATAGCGGTAGTCTTGGGTAAGGAGGCTAGCGGTTTTAAGGGAGGGGGCAAGGGGAGAAGCAGTGAACAAGGGGGAAGCAATTAACATTTAACAGGTAACAGGTAACAGGTAACAAAATAAGGCAGGTTACGTTGGACGGAGCCCAACGCTTTGAAGTGGTGTAAGGGGAGTTAGGGGGGCGGCAAGCGACTTGGTGTTGGGGGCGGACGGTGGTATGCTTGGGTATGCTTGGCGAGGGGGACAGGCGGGACGCCTGTCGTACATAAGGTAGGGCGTTGGGGAGTTGGTAGCGAAGATGCGGGGCTAGGGGTGGGCTTATATTGCCGTCGTAATATGCTTTTTCTGTTTGTTGGCTGGTAACGGCGAAAGTGGAGTTTTCCCTTTTGGTGTTCTGCTAGTTACGAATAACCGATAAATAGGATTGCAGTGGCCTGGTATGGATAGTTTTGCTGAACGCAAAATTATCCTGTCAAGACATGATAGTCTTGCAACCGCGTATCAAAAAATTTTATGGTATTTCTGTAAAAGTGCCCGTATAACGCTATTGACAAACATTAAGACTTATTGGCGTAATTGAAATGTTGTAAGGCTACAATAAGGAAGAAATATTGCCATACCCGCCACACCCAAAAGAAAGTGGCTGAGCTTCAGTAGATATGGTATCCCCCTTAGACAATATCAATCTTCAAAGGAGTATTTAATGGAGCTGATTAACCAGCCTTTTACCGGGCAACTCGGAAACCGTCTGATAGAATTGCTCGACTCACGAGACTATGAAACTCTAGATATCATAGTCGCCTTTGCAAAAAACAGTGGCGTCCTTAGAATTAAGGATTCGCTTGAAAAATTCAGAGCACGAGGCGGGATAGTAAATGTTTACGTAGGAATCGACCTCGGCGTGACATCCTACGAGGCCCTAACTGCTTTGCTTCTTTACACCAACTCATTGTATGTAGTGCACTCTGAAAACGGCCAGACATTCCATACGAAGATTTACCAATTTTCAGGAAAGGAGAAAGGCTTGATAGTCGTTGGCTCAAATAATTTGACCGGTGGCGGTCTGTGGACCAACTTCGAAAGCTCAGCACTGATACCGATATACATCACAAGTACTGCGGACTCTGAAATACTAAAGGCAAAAGACGAGTACATCGCGCGATTGGCCTCACTGAAAGATTCATTCATGCCTATAAGAGCAAAAGGCGACGTAGATAAACTCCTCCAATATGGCTACATATCCAAAGAAGTCAGCCAGCAAGTACGTTCAGCAAAAACTGCAAAGGGCAGGAATCGGGACCGTCTATTCGGCAATGGTGCTCCGGCAGGGCTTCCTCGTATCGTGATGCCAACGAAAGAAGCAGAGGGAGTGCCCTCTGATATCTCGACGTGGCCAGCTCTAACTCCAAAAAGCGACGAGATTGAGACTATTTGGTTTGAAACCAAAAAATTGACTGGCGGGTCACGGAATATCCTAGATTTGTCAATGAAGTCCTTAGTTGAGCGCGGTGACCCCACTGGGACCCCTTTTGATCTTGGCGAACCAGGATTTATGCGCGGTGGGGTCGAATTTTTTGGAATAAATCATACAGCTACGAATACACGCAAGGACATCACTCTTAACTTCGAAGGGGTTGACTACACGGGCAACACTATACTTTTCCCTACTGGAAAAAACGCAAATGGCACATGGCGACTCCAGATCAAGGGAGTTAGCTCCTCTCAAGAGAAGATAACTAACGCTTTTAGAGCCAAAGGTGAGGTCAATTACTTGGTAAAGAAAATAGTCACTTTTACGAAAATTAAAGATGATTACTATTCTATATCTGTATTCCCAGAATCTGAGATTGAAGATTTCGAAGCAACTTCACGTATTTTGGCTCGTAACGGGTCTACAATAACTGCTAAGCGACTAGGGATACTTTAGAAGCGACTTAGCCATTCTTGGTGTTTCACTTTTCGGCTTCCGCTAATGCCACCGTTTGCCCCGCCGAATTTGAGCATCAAAGCGTTATCATTCAGCGGGATTCCTTCGGAGACGAACAGTGGGATATGATTCACTTCGCGAAAGCGGTTTATGAACGATTTTACATCGAATCTAAACGCATACTTTGTCGTGCCCTGATATGGCGGGTCTACATATACAACAGCATTGGCCGGAAAGGGGTCACTCAGAACCGTCATGATATCTGTGTTGAGACAGGTTACTCTCTTCATTCCAGTCACCAGGGCAACAATTCGGTGCCGCAACTCGATCGGGGATGGTTGCATCGGATTGGCAGGGCTGCGGCGTATGCTAGTCGCGGTTGGCTCCCAGTAGTCCCTGAAGCACGCGTTCGCCCATTGCTCTCCCTTGCGCCAGATTTGCTTTCCTCCAAAGGAGCAGGCCTGAAGAATCGGATAGAGTTCGGCTTCATAGTCACACACCGGGAGCGCCGATAGGCCCAACATGTGAGCCCTAAAGTCGCGTTTATCGCTCGGGAGCTCGGACAAAAACCAATCAAAAACGTCCATATTAAACGTACCAGATCCAATCGCAGACCAGAAGACCCCCCAAGAGCTGATGTCGAGCATCCAAATGCGTGAGGGGTCAACGCCTCTATTAACCAGCTCGATGGACACCGCAGCAGATCCACAGCATAGATCGTAGAATCGCGAGTCTGGCCCTGGGGCGGCGTTGAGCAGATGGTCGACGATCTGAGCCGCTACACGTTGCTTGCCGCCCTGATATGAACATGGAACGCGCATTGGGACAGTCATAGAGATTTCCTGCGTATAAGGATTCGCGCATATACACGTTGGCCATTAATAATACCGACACCTCCTCTGTCCTCAGGATGGCGACGATACCTTACCTCTGAAAGGGTTTTGGAAGATACGTTGCTGCGTGCGTTCCCATTTGCGAGCATAATGATCTCAAACTGATCTGGACTATACTTGTCAAGGAACGTGATCGGCACCCCCATAACCCCGTCGTAGTCGGTGGGGATATTTTGGGTTCGTCCAACCTCTATAGCATCGTAGTTTTCGTAACATGGATATTCGCTCGGGCTATAAATACGCGTCAATTCTAAGGGCTCGTGCCGTCTGCTATTCTCCAGATTGGTGAACCAGCGCACACCTTTCACCCGGATAAAGCGGCGTCCATTCTCGTCTATACCGCAGCCGGCGGCATTTAGCGGATAGCTTTCGGGAACAAAAAATTTACGATCCCCTGAGCGGATGGATACTCCATACCAGACTTTGTTGTCACGAAAGAGGGGGAAAATATCCTTGGTTGTTACAGCATTCATGTTCCCAAGGATAATGAAATCCTTTGTGTAACGCTCCAGCAGGTTGACGTAATCGCGGAAGATGCTAAAGGGGGGGTTGGTGGCCACTATATCGCTTTCCTTCAGCAAAGCTACGCATTCGTCTGATCGGAAATCTCCGTCACCAGCTAGATGCTCGAAAGAGTTACCTGGCATAGCAAACAAGGACTCTAAATCCAGCGAGCCGTCTGACTTCACAAGGGCCTCATTGGGCACTTCGGTTACTACCGCCTTGTACGCACCAGTCCCTTCCCCTAGTGGATACTTCCGCCCCGCCATTTGGGACCCAGCATAGCAGGTGGATATTAGTCTCGCTAACCCGAACCTTTTGAAATGAATTAAGAAATACTGGAAGAAAGCGGACTCAAAAGGATCGTCACAGTTACAGAGTATGGTCTTTCCCTTTAATTGTTTTCGGTAATACAGTATTTCTTTTTCCACATCTTCGTACTGGGTATAGAACTCATCCTTCTTGACGATGAACGCACGATTCAGTTTTGCGTTTCCGACTGGTCTCATGAGGTTACTGTAAAAAAGGCTAACGCATACGCAAGTCATTTCTTTGGCTTTCTTCCTTGTCTCTTCTTCCCGTGAGCCTGATACCGTGCTAGGTACTCCTCCTTGATTAAGTGGTCTCGTCCGTACTTTTCAGACTCCAGCCGTTCTTCGAGGATAAGTTGCCTTACCCTCGACTGAGTAACACCAAGGTATTCCGCTGCTGATTCGGTTGTATAGAACTTGCTCATGCGTTAGTATTTACTATATTGTGAGCCAGATGTGAAGAAGAGATTGGCGAACAATCGCATCGAGCACTATGCAAGTTCCTCTGTCGATTCACCAGCGAGGCTAGTGGGAGGCTGTTCATGCCCAACGCTTTGAAGTGGTACAGGGGAGATAGGGAGGGCGGCAGGTGGCCCTGGATTGGGTAGCGGCTTATGCCAGTCACGGAGACGAAACAAAGACGAACTGCTGTTTATACTAAAAGATTGGGTTTACTGAAATGGCTTATTTTACTGTTCAGTAAGAAAGCGCAAAACAGTAATGAAACTAACAGCGGGCGTTGATTGAAATAAAGGGAAGGGTGTTTCCCTTTATTTATGCAAACTTTTGCTAAAGATCCTTTATTTAGCGGATGCCTAAATAAAGGGAAGTGGGGTATCCTTTATTTAAGGGACCAAGTGGATCTGTTAATTAAAGGTGTTTGCCCTATTTTTAGGGGTTAGTGGGGTGCGGGCGTTTGGAGGCGGCGCGGGACATGCGGTCGCGGAGGGCTTGGGCGAGGGGGGATTGGTCTTGCTGTGGGGGGAGCTGGAGGTAGAGGGCGGGGAGGTTTTGGGAGTCGAGCTGGTTGAGGAGGTGGTAAAGGATGTGGGCGGCGACGGAGGGGGAGGCGTCTTCAGTGAGCCAGTAGGTGGGGGAGTGTTGGTGGAAGGGGTGTGGGGTGTGGGAGCGGGAGCGTGTGTAGAGGATGAGGGCGGCGCCGTGGGGGAGTGTGGGGAGAGTGGGGAGGGGGTTGGGGAGGAGGTGGAGGGGTGTGTGTGGGCTGTAGTGGGAGGGGAGGTTGCCCGGGGCGAGTTGGGGGGTGGTGGCGGAGGAGGTAGTGGGAGTGCGGAGGCGGGCGCCGAGGGTGGTTTCGAGGGCGTTTGGGGGGATGGAGCCGTGGCGGAGGAGACAGGGGTTGGCGGGGTCGCGGAGGTCGAGGATGGTGGACTCGATGCCGATGGAGGAGGGCCCGCCGTCGAGGATGATGTCTATTTTATGGCCGAGGGAGGCGAGGACGTGTTGGGGGCGAGTTGGGGAGAGGTAGCCGAAGGGGTTGGCGCTGGGTGCGGCGAGGGGGAGTGCGCAGAGGGCGAGGAGGCGGCGGGCGACGGGGTGCGCGGGGCAGCGGATGGCCACGCTGTCCAGCCCTGCGGTGACGATGGGGGGGACGGCGGGGCGCTTTGGGAGGACGAGGGTGAGGGGGCCTGGCCAGTAGAGGGCGGCGAGGCGCTCAGCGGGGGCGCTAAAGTGGGCGAGGGTGCGCGCGGTCTCAAGGTCCGCAACGTGGACGATGAGTGGGTCGAGAAGGGGGCGGCCTTTGACGGCGAAGATTTTCTGGCAGGCTGCGGGGTCGAGGGCGTTGGCGGCCAGGCCGTAGACGGTCTCTGTGGGTATGGCGACGAGGTTGCCTGCGCGGAGGGCGTCCGCAGCAAGGCGGAGGCTAGAGTCGTCTGCCTGGAGGATGCGTGCTGTAATGGGCTGCGACCCCAAGGGGTGTTCCTGTGAGGTGTGAGAGCCGCTTTGCACTGCGGTGCAGGGAATCGGGTGCGTGTGCCTGGAGCGCGAGGGCGCTGATTACTGCATGATTAGCAGGTGGCGCGCGCGCTTGATGGTGCGTGTGATGTGGCGCTGCTGGACTGCGGAGAGGCCTGTAATGCGGCGCGGGAGGATTTTGCCAGTGTCGGTGACGAAACGGGTGAGGATCTCGACGTCGTTGTGGGTCAGCGAGAGTGGGTCTTTGCCAATGGCGTTGGAGGAATCGTTGCTCATAAAACGGAGCAAAAGAGCAAATTTTGGGGAGTGTGGCAAGGAAAATTCGCTGTGGGAGGGGGCGCTACTGGTCAGAGGGGTGTTCGGGGAGGTCGAAGTAAAAGGTGCTGCCGTGGCCCGGGTGACTTTCGACGCCCGCGCGGCCACCGAGTTTTTGGACGATGCGGACGACGATGGAGAGGCCGAGGCCGTGGCCCTGGCCGTCGGCGCGGTTCAGGCGGTTGAAGGGGACGAAGAGGCTGCTTTGTTGTTCTTTGGTGAGGCCGTAGCCGTTGTCTTTAACGTAGGAGCGGATGAAGCCGTCTTCGAGGCGTTGGCCGCCGATGAGGACTTGCGGGGGCTGGCCGCCATACTTGATGGCGTTGCTGATGTAGTTGGCCCAGATTTCTTCGACCCATGGGGCGTGACCGATGGGGCTGGGCCAGGAGTCCTCAAGGAAGATTTCGGCCTGGCGCTCGTCCACGAGGGAGCGGAGGCGCTGGACGGCTTCCTCTGCGATGGCGCGGGTGTCTATGGGGACGCGGGGGACTTCGGCCTGGCGGACGGAGGAGAGCATGAGAAGCTCGCTGATGATGTTGTTGAGCTTCAGGCCAGATTGGTGGACGTTGCGGAGCATTTCCGAGACGTCTTCGGGGGGAAGGGATTGCCAGTCGTAGGAGAGGATTTCGGTGAAGCCGATGACGCCGTTGAGAGGGGTGCGGAGGTCGTGAGCGACGGTGTGGGCGAAGGCGTCGAGCTCTTTGATGAGGTTGTCTTTGGCGGAGTTTTGCTCCGCGAGGGCTTTGACGGCCTGGCGGAGGTTGAGGTGGACTTTGAGGCGTGCGAGGACTTCGTCCTGGCGGAAGGGTTTTGTGATGTAGTCCACGGCGCCCGATTCGAGGCCTTTGACTTTGTCTTCGGTTTCGGTGAGGGCCGTCATGAAGATGATGGGGACGTCTTCGAGGGCGTCTATCTGCTTCATGCGGCGGCAGGTTTCAAAGCCGTCTATGCCTGGCATCATGACGTCGAGCAGGATGGCGTCTGGCGTGATGTAGCCTACGCGCTTGAGAGCGCTTTCACCAGATTCTGCAGTAAGGACGCGGTAGCCCGCGGCTTGGAGCTGATCGTAAAGGACGGACAAGTTGGCGGGGGTATCGTCAACAACTAGGATAGTGGCTACCTCGCTCATAGGTTCAAAAAATAGACAGACAGTTGGTTTTAGGTTTTGTGCAGTTTCTCCATTTGCTCTTCGAGGAGTAAGACAAGCTTATCCAGATGGAAATCTTTTGCCAACTGAATAACAGATTGTGCGAAGGGCTCGCAGGCTGGCTTGATTTGCGCGAGCTTTTGGGCGGCGAGTTGGACGGCGCCACTGTCGCCGATGAGAGCGGCTTTGTAGATGGGCTGGAGCATGGCAGCGGTCACGCCGTCTGGCAAAACTGAGGCCGACGCACCCTGCGACTTGGGCTTGGCTTCGCTTTCTTGCTCGATCCACTTGAGGCCGAGGTGTTTCCCGATGGCGTCGAGCAAGGCCTTTTCCTTGAAGGGCTTAGGGATAAAGGTGTCGAAGAGTTTGTATTCAGGGCGGGCCAAATCCTCTTCCACGATGCTGGCGGAGAAAGCGAAGACAGAGATGGCCTGCAAGTGGGGGTCTTGCTTGAGGCGGGCAACGGCTTCAAAGCCACTCATACCAGCCATGCGCAAATCCATGAGAATGAGGTCGGGATGGACTTGGCTTGCCATTAGGCAGCCTTCATCGCCAGAGGCGGCGGTTTGCACCTCAAAGCCGAGAGGGGTGAGCATATCGCTGACGAGGGCGCGGTTTTCGCGATTGTCGTCCACGACCAGGATTTTTCTTCTGCCGCCTTCGTAGCCAAGATAGTGGAACTGCCTATTGTTGAGGGCGGCCTCTGCGGCGAGAGCGGCGGTGGAGAGGTCTAGCGGGATAGTGAACCAAAAGACGCTGCCGTTGCCGATGGCGCTTTCCACGTGGATACTGCCTCCCAGGAGTTGAACGAGCCTGCGGGAAATGGCTAGCCCCAGGCCAGTACCGCCAAGTGAGAGGGGTTGGTGCTTTGCCTGGCTGAAGTCTTCAAAGATCGTATCCAGGTCTTCTTTTGCGATGCCTATTCCCGTGTCTATGACCTCGAAGCGAGTCTTCCGAGTATTTTGCTTGGCGGAGGTATTGGAGTGCTCGGCAAAACCGACGCGCAGGACGACTGAGCCGCTGGGGGTGAACTTGATGGCATTGCCGACCAGATTCAGCAGGATCTGCCTGAGGGCGCGCTCGTCTGTATGGACCATGAGCGGGAAGGCGTCTGCGGGGCGGTTGTTAATAAAGTCCCAAGGTTCGCAGCGAAACTCGATGCCTTTGCTCTCGGCGCGCGCGCGCATCATTTCCCCTACGCCAGTGAGGAGCGAGGCGAGCGAGAAGCTGCCCGTGCGCAGGTCGAGCTTGCCCGCCTCGATTTTAGAGAGGTCGAGCAAGTCGTTAATAAGATTGAGCAAGTGGTCGCCGCTGCGGTGGATGATGTCTATGCGCTCGCGCTCCCATTGGCCGAGGTTTTGGCTTTTTCGGAGGAGTTGGGTATAGCCAAGGATGCCATTGAGCGGCGTGCGAATCTCATGGCTCATGTTGGCCAAAAAGCGGCTTTTGGCCTTGTTGGCCTCTTCGGCGTGCTTGGCTAATTCATTGGCACGGGCGATTTCTTCCTGGAGCTTGGCGTTGAGCTCGTCTGTAGTTGCTTTGGTCTTCCGCAAGTCTTCTTCGACCTGCTTGAGCTCGGTGATGTCGCTCACATATCCATAGAGAGTAGTCACACCATCATCACCGCGCTCGGGGGTGCCGTGGTTCACTACCCATTTTATCGTACCATCCGGACGCCACAGCCTGTATTCCAGATTGAGCGGCTTCAAATTAACAAAGCACTCATGCAGGGCCGCTTCCAGCCGACGGTTATCCTCGGGCGAGCGCATCATATTGACCAACAGGAGGTCTTGGGAGAGCTCTTCTTTGCTTACGCCATAGATGGTCTTCACAGCATCACTGCAATAGAGTATTTTGATATGGCCGTCCTGATAGCGCTCTGATTGGTAAAGCATACCAGGGACGTGGCTGGAAATCTTCTGGAGCCTCCTATCGCTAAGGGCGAGGGAGCGATTTACGGCGCGAAGCCTATCGTTGTATTGCTTGAGGGCGTCTTCATTGCGTTTGCGCTCTGTGATGTCCCTGCCAACGCCGATGTAGCCGACCAGTTCGCCGTGGCTATCGCGAACAGGATTCACGGTCAGCTCGACCGGGAAAGTGCTGCCATCTTTGCGGACGTAAGTCCACTCGCGCATTTCGGTGCCATCTTTGTTTGGGATGGCAGTAAAGACCTCGAAGCCATC
>CAZHQD010000073.1:12248-14892 GCA_964533835.1 uncultured Puniceicoccaceae bacterium
CGCGCATTTCGGTGCCATCTTTGTTTGGGATGGCAGTAAAGACCTCGAAGCCATCCACATGCCTGCCAAAGAGCTTAGACAACTCCTCGCAGCGCTTAGTTATTTCAGCGGGCCAATGAATGACCAATGGCGTGCGCTGGCCAACCATTTCCTCAGCGGTGTAGCCGAGCATTTGCTGGGCGCCCCGATTCCAGAGGGTAATCAAGCCGTGCTTATCCGTAGCCACGACGGACATGAAGACGGCTGCATTCAGAATTGCTTCCTTGAAACTATTGGCAGAGGCGAGAGCGGCTTCGGCCATTTTGCGGCGGGTTATTTCGCTCTCCACGGCCATGAATTTCACCAAGCGGCCCCCTTCGTAAATCGGCTGCGCGTCCACATCTATCCAATACCAACGACCACTCTTTGCATAGTTGATGATCTCGACATGAAATCCCAAGCCGCTCCTGACCGATTCCCTCATCATAGAAATCACTTTCGGATCGGAGAGGGGGCCTTGCAGAAAATCACCAGGTTTTTTTCCTTTAATCTCGTCGAGCGTCCAGCCCGTTATGCGAGTGAAGCCTTCATTTACCCATTCGATACGGGCCTGAGTATCGGTAAAAATGACGGCATTGGTGATTCTGGAGGCAATCATCGCGAGCTGGCGATTGGCCTCATTGGCTTCTTTTTCTCTTCTGAAGGCACTTTGCGAACCACGGCAAAGAAGGAAAATAATGTAGCCTACCGCGATACTGATGGCACCGATAACGCTCCATATAATGGCCTTCCCCCTCCAATGGATGCCCATACGGCTTAAAACCTGATCATAGTTGTAATCCACTATGACTGCGCCAGCCGCTCTACCGTTGTCATTACCAAACGGGGCAAAGCCAGACATGGTCTTACGCTCTTTTTTTTGCCAAGGCGCTGAGCTAGCTATCGTTTGGGATTCCGCGAACACCTTATAGATTTCCGGGGGAAGCTCCACGAGCTCAGCCATCACTTGCTCCAGAGGGTAGTCCTCCTCTTCGTCATACGCATAGTTGGAATCCAAGATGTAGTGATAGCGCCCATCATGCCGCACGACAGTGTAGACGCCCTCGATGAGGGGATTGGCGGTTTGGTAACGCACGAGAGGGGCCAGCAAACCGTAATGCTCGCGCCCGCCCATTTGGGCAGGATCCCGCAGGCGCAGGTGTTGTTCCTGGTTAATGCTCTCGCTAATGTTTCTGGCAAGGACTACCAGCTCTTGCCTGACGGCATCGAGCTTGATGTCCCGAGTGTAGAAATACAGAAACAAATCCCCTGCCACAAACAGGAGCCACAAGCCCAAACCGGCTATAGCTCCAGTTCCTATCGGCGGCACCCTTGTGGTTTGCAGACGCATTTGTCTTTACCTAAGCTAGCGTTTGTTGCGCCAATCTTCAAGCATTCCCTCAAATCTGCACCTCAACAGAAAGCGCCCACTCTGCCAGGAGACAAAGTGGGCGCCGATGGAATTAGAATTGAGGCAATTTTTTAGGCATACTTTGCCTTGAGAGCCTTGCCTTGCTCAGCGCTACGGGTGGCGTATTCCAACACCTGAATGACGCGGCGGGCATGCTCGGGAGAAATAATGAGCGGCTCTCCGTGGAAGAGGTGGGCATGCACATTCTCGTAATACTTGTGGCCTGCGGCAGGCTCCTTGTGAAGGGTGGTGGTGACGTGCTCACCAGACTCGCTGAGGGTGGTGAGTTTGACATCCTGCCAGTTCCATGTGAAGGCACCCTTTGTGCCCAAGATGCGCAAGGTAGGCTTGTGCTCCAGGGAAACGGCGCTCGTCTGGTGGCTGGCGACCGCTTGAGTGCCAAAGCGCACGACGGCCTCAATCTCATCTTCATTGGAGAAGCCCGGCCAGACATCATTAACCGCGAAACCGCTGATCTCCGTCATTTCATAGGGCATGACCTGGAGCATCCATTCCATAAAGTGCGCACCCCAATCATAGATGGCGCCTCCAGAAATATCTTTGTAGCTGCGCCACCAGCTGTTTGGCTTTCCATACCAACCGTGGTAAGACTCCCAACGGAAGGGGCGCCCGATCTTGGGCAGGTGCTTCATAATCGTGAGAATATTGGAGTCCCAGTGGCGATTATGGTAGGTGGAGGCGATGACCTTCTTTTCCTTGGCGGCGGCAATGAGCTCGTCGCACTCGTCAACAGTGATACAGAATGGCTTTTCGACGACCACGTGACGGCCTGCCTGAACACACTTGAGGGCGACGGAGGCGTGGACATTGTGGGGCAGGATGACCACGAGCAGCTCGACGTCGCTCTTGGCGAGCATCTCGTCCAAGTCTGTGTAGGTTTGGATGCCCGGGAAGTCCTGCTTAGCGACTTCCAGGCGGGATTTATCGAGATCGCAAACGGCAGTGGCGACAAAGCCCTCGTTGCGAATCAGTTCATTCAGGTGCTGGCGGCCCATATTGAAGGCGCCACCATAGCCAATCGTTCCGACTTTGATTTTTTTCATGACGAGTAAACGGGGAATAGGGTGGAAAGCACACCACGCAGGCAACTGGATGGCAAGCCCGCGATTTTTGGGGAGGAGTGGCAACTTGTTTTTCCGGTTGAACTCTTCCGATTGTGCTGCACATTAACCATAGTGAGCATCCGTAAAAATA
>CAZHQD010000074.1:0-14006 GCA_964533835.1 uncultured Puniceicoccaceae bacterium
TCGGTTATTTGATGAGGATTTCTTTGGCGGATTTGCCAGCGGGGATGAATGGCATGACGTGCTCGGTGTAGGGGACGACGCAGTGGAGGAGGTAAGGGCCGTCGTGGGCGAGCATTTCGCGAACGGCGTCGCGGAGCTGAGATTTTTTGATGACTGTGCGGCATTTGACGCCGAAGCCTTCTGCTATTTTCTCCCAGTTGGGGTAGAGGCCTCCTGGATTGTCTGGGCCGCCGATGTTATTGGGGTCGCCAAGAATGGTTTGGCCGCGAACACCATCATAGAGGATGTCTTCCCACTGAACGACCATGCCGAGGTGCTGGTTGTCGAGGAGGAGGATTTTGACGGGGATGTTTTCGCGAACGGCGGTAGCGAGCTCCTGGACATTCATCATGAAGGAGCCGTCTCCGTCGATATCAATAACGGTGCGGTTGGGGAAGGCGACTTTGCAACCGAGAGCGGCAGGGAGGCCGAAGCCCATAGTGCCGAGGCCTAGGGAGCTGATGTAGCTGCGTGGCTGGTGGAATTGGTAGAATTGAGCGGACCACATCTGGTGCTGGCCGACGCCAGTGGTAATGATGGCCTCGCCTTTTGTTTCTTCGTAGACGGTTCTGATGGCTTCTTGGGAGAGGATGTGCGGGCTTTCCTCGAAGCTGAAGGGGTATTGGTCGCGCCAGCCGTAGACTTTGGTGTTCCACTCAGCGATGTCTGGCTTCTCGAAGCCGAATTCTGCGGCTAGTTCGCAGAGGCGGCGGAGGGCATACTTGATGTCGCTGTGGATGGGGAGGTGCGCGCGCTTGTTTTTGTGGTGCTCGCTTTTATCGATGTCGATATGGACGATGGTGGCATCCGGAGCGAAGAGGGAGACTTTGCCTGTGATGCGGTCGTCAAAACGGGCGCCCATGGCAATGAGGAGGTCTGCCTCGCAGCAGGCCCAGTTACCCGCGACGGTGCCGTGCATACCGAACCAGCGGAGGGACTGGGGGTGGCCTTCGGGGAAGCCGCCGAGGCCCATGAGGGTGGTGGCAACGGGGAGGCCAGTGAGGTTGGCAAATTTGAGGAGCTCTTCGTGAGCACGACCTGTGATGATGCCGCCGCCTGTGTAGAGGACAGGTTTGCGAGCTTTCTGGATGAGCTTGAGGAGTTCCAGAAGCTCGGAGTCGGAGGCCTGGACGACGGGGTTGTAGCCCGGGAGGTCCATGGGTAGGTCGTAATTGGGGACGATGGAGCGCTGCTGGACGTCTTTAGGAAGGTCGATAACGACGGGGCCAGGGCGGCCTGTTTCAGCGAGGTAGAAAGCTTCTTTGACGACTCTTGGAATGTCTTCCGTGCGGAGGACGAGGTAACTGTGTTTGACGATGGGGAGCGTCATGCCATAGACGTCGGTCTCCTGGAAGGCGCTTTTGCCGATGAAGTGCTGCATGACCTGGCCAGTGATGACAACGAGGGGAACGCTGTCCATGTAGGCATCTGCGATGCAGGTAACGAGATTGGTAGCGCCTGGGCCGCTAGTGGCCATGCAAACGCCTGCTTTGCCCGTGGTGCGGGCGTAGCCGTGTGCCATGAAGCCGCAACCCTGCTCGTGGCGGGGGAGGATGGTGCGGATTTTGGTGGGGCGGGTGAGGGCTTGGTGGATCTCCATGGAGGCGCCGCCTGGGTAGGCAAAGACGTATTCGACGCCTTGGCGCTCCAAGCAGCGGACGAGGAGGTCTGCGCCGCGGATGGGTTGCTGCAAGTCTGCGCCCGTTGGGGCTTTGCTTTCGGTGGAAGAGGTGCTCATAAAAATGATAAAGTGTGAGGTTTAGCTGATTTGGCGGACAGTGTCCTGATGCGGTATTGGTATCAAAAATCAGGTTAACGGGAAATGGAACCTGATGCACGGGACTTGGGGAAATCCAAGTGATCTTGGCGACGTCACGGCGAGCTCTTGGTTGCGCTTCGTAGGCGCCAGAGCTCGCCTATCTTACGACTACTACCTCGGCTTTCAGCCCCACGGGAAAATACGCTGCACCAAGACGGCTTGCGGCAGGTATATACGGGCGTGTGTGTGCTGGACTCATTTTGGAGCAAAACTGCCAAGGGAATCTCAGTTTGTCCAACATAAAATGAGGGCGAAAGGGGGCAAAAATAGGTATTAGGGCGCGAGTTCTAGCTCGTGGCGCTGACGTTTGGCGAAGTAGTGGAGCTTTCGGAAGCCCTTGGCGTAGAGCATTTGGCGGACTTCGGGGAAGAATTGGCCTACGCTTTTGGGGGAGTGGGCATCTGAGCCCATGGTGAGTTTGACGCCCATTTCTGAGGCCCAGTCTAGGATCAGAGGGTCGGGCTGGACGATGTAGACACCTTTGGATAGGCCGCTAGTGTTGACTTCCATGCAGCGGTCGTGTTTTACGAGCTCGGAGAGGAAGCGGCGGATAGTGGGCTCGTGCTCCGCTGGCTCGAAGCGCTGGACGGTGCCGTAGATGCGGATGACGTCTGGATGGGAAAAGCTATCGTAGCGGCCCGTGCCTACGGCGTCACCCAGGTGAGTAAAGTAAGCTTCGAGTTTTGTGTGATCGGTGCGGCAATCGTTATCGAAGAGCCAAGTTTGGTAGGCTGGAGTGTGGTGATGGAGGGAGCCGAGGACAAAATCAAAGGGCCATGCATTGAGAAGACCGTCCATACTGAGCATGGGCCTTGGCTCTGGAAAAATCTCTGCTTCAATACCAGTAAGGACGCGGACGCCTAGCTTTTTACCGAGGGTGGCTGCTTTTTCTATCATCTCGAAGTATAGAGGCAGCTCCGATTCTTTCATGCGCATGGCGTGCTGCCAGAAAGCCTCTTCATCCATGGGTATGTGGCAGGTAAAGGTAACTAGGCCAATGCCATTCGCTGCCGCTGTTTTTACGTATTCTGTGGGGTCTCCCGAAGCGTGACCGCAGAGGGGAGTGTGCATGTGGCAGTCTACAATCATTGAGTGAGGCTATTTTCGTTTGAGGTGGAGGAAGTAGGTTTAGCTGCCTGTGCAGTTGTGGAGAGATAGGCGACCAGCCTATCGCGGAAGGGAGAGGTTTCCAACTGGAGCCAGTCCATGACGACGCGGAGGCTTTCGCGGAGGTGGACATCAAGGACGGGGTTCTCGTCGAGAGCGCCAGGGTCAAGGACTATGAGTTCCTTGAAGAGAGTGGCGAGGGCGGCATTGGCTTGGTTGTCGGCTGTAGGTAGGCCCGTAAACTCAGAGAATTTTGTTTCGACTTGGATATCGGAGCCACGGTCCGCGCTTCGCATATACTGGAGAAAGGAGCGGAGCTTGGCCTCGGAAATTTCTTGGCCAGTGGCTTCGCTGAGGGATTTAGCAAGAGCAGCGCTGCTCTTGAGAGCTTTCTCGTAGTCCAGGTTTTCGACAAACACTTCCTTAATGTCGCCAGTTGGGTCTGCCTGATAGTAATAGATTTTCTGGAAGAAGTTGTTGGCGCGCGGAAGGCCGTTTGGAAGGAGAGCGTTGGCCAACTTGTTTTGGTGGACAGCGTCTTGCGCACGCGTGAGGTCGAGCTTGATGTTGCGCTGTGTGAAGGGCATTTCCGCGGCAAGGCGCTTGCGCTCGGACTCGCTCTCTTCGCGCCATGCGCTGTCTTGATCTTTCTTTTCGATGCGCTGGTTGAGATTGAGGGAGAAATCTTTTTGTTCCTGCCGCTCTTTGAAGCGCTCAATGACGCGAGTCATATATTGGAATTCCTCCAAGGATGCCTGACGCTTGGAGCTGGCATTTTTGAGTTGGGTGAAGAGGTCTTCGTTAATGACGGGGCCCGAAGGGAGGGTGGCGAGTTTGGTGTTAAAGTTGACGGGCTCAATCTCGTCCCAGATGAGAGCGTTGGGGAGATCGGACTCGCCAATTTTGAGGAAGTCGTTGATTGAGGGGATAACGATATCAGACTTAACGCCTTCGTTCTGGGTAGAGACGCCGTTGGGAAGGTAGAACTTCTGGATGGTGAGCTTGATGGTGCCGAGGCGCTCTTGTGGCCTGATATAGCGACGCATGCTGCGAGACAAATCCCAGGGAGATTGGACAGTACCTTTGCCGTGGGTGGCTTTGTCTCCCACGATGATGGCGCGGCCATGGACCTGAAGAGCACCTGCAACGATTTCACTGGCAGAGGCGCTATTGCGAGAAACGAGGACTACGAGAGGGCCATCCCAAGCGACTTTGGGATCGCTATCCCAATCGGTGCGGACTTGGCCAGCGGTGTCGCGAACCATGACGACTGGGCCCTTGGGAATAAAGAGGCCAGCTAGGCGAACGGCTTCATTGAGCAGGCCCCCGCCATTGCGGCGCAGATCGAGTACAATGCCGACGACACCCTGATTTTTGAGTTTGCCGATGAGCTCTTCGACGTCTTTTGAAGTGGAGGGGTCGCGTGGGTCTTGGCCACCGTAGAAACTTGGAAGCTCAATAACACCTATGGGGACCGTGACGCCCGCATCGGAAGGAACATCGAAGATGCGCGCGCTGGCGAGGTTGGCAGTGAGCTTAATTTCGTCGCGAACGAGGCTGACGATTTTGCGATTGGTAGGATCGCCAGCGGGAATGATGGTGAGGTTGACAATGGTGCCCTTGTCCCCACGGATCATGCGGACGATCTTGCGAAGGCGCATATCCACGACGTCCACGGGCTCTGCCTTAGCTTGGGCTACGGCAACTATTTTGTCACCCGAGTGGAGCTGACCACTGAGCTCGGCAGGACCTCCCGGAAGGAGTTCCTGGATGACGCAGTAGCCATCTTCATCGCGCAGGATGGCGCCTATGCCGACGAGAGAATTGCTGATGGCTATATTGAATTCGTCTGCCGCTTCAATGGAGAAGAAATCGGAGTGTGGGTCGTAAAGGTGACAGAGGGTAGTGAGGAAGATTTCCTGGACGTTGTGGGCTTCAATTTCGTTGACGGAGCGCTCCATGCGGTCGTAGCGGCGGACAAGTTTATCCTTGGCCGTGGCGAGATCATCTCCCGTAAGCATTTCCTCGATAAGCTCGAAAGCGAGGCGGCGCTCCCAGAGCTCATCCAGGCTTGCTGTATCGGAAACGAAGGGTGCCTCTGACCTATCTGGGGCAAAGGTGAGATCAGACTCCAGATCGAAATCAGACTTGAGGCGCTCCTTTACCCAAACAACACGGGCGAGGACGCGCTCTTTATACATTTTGAAAATCTCGAAGGCAGGAAAGAGGTTACCCTCGCGGAGATATTGGGATTTTATGGTGTACTGGAAGCGTTCCTGGATTTCTTTCTGGTCTGCTTCAGTAAAATACATGCGAGTGTAGTCCAACTGCTCAAGATAGTTGTCTATGAGGTCAATGGGGCTAATAGCATCGAAGGGGAGGCGCTTGTAGTGTTGGTCCTGGAGGAAATCTATGGCAAGCTGCGTTTCCAAGGCCATACGACGCTGCTCGGCAAGACTAAGCTGATCCCAGCCAGAGGTAGCACTAAGCGGGAGAATAGAAACAATCAGCAGCGCGAGGCCGCCAAGAAAACGGGAGCGAATACTAGAGGTGCGCATATTATGGATATCGGACGCCATTGGGTGACAAAAGTTACGGAAATCTTAGCTGTATGGATGCAATTACAGCTTAAACTAGGCAATTTTGTTAAAAAAGCGAAAGATTTATCCCATAATATCCAAATTTACGAGCAAGAACGCGGTAAGCTGTAACGACAAACAAAGAAGAACAGAATATTAGAAGGGAGCGCTGTTCTGATTTGCGCTCAAAAGCGAACAATGGATAAGTTGTGGGCCATGCAAAACACGATAAAACTGTATGAGTTTGCCCATAGTCCTTATTGCATTCCCGTGGCTCAGGCGCTGACGGCGCTAGGGCAGAAATACGAGCGGGTGGCTGTGCATCCTGCCACCCGGGCCGAGGTAATTGAGCTCACAAAGGGTGCCTACTATCAAGTGCCCGTGTTGGAACATGGGCAAATAGTGGTAGCAGAGAGCGGCGGGGATACGACCGATATTGCCGCCTATATTGACAAACATTTCGCCGGCGGGCGGCTATTTCCTGAGCCCACAAGGGGGCTGCAAGCGCTGCTAATCCGTTACATCGAAAATGACCTGGAGGGGCTGACCTTTAGGCTAGCCGATCCATTCTATATTGAGACACTCAAGGACACGCTTACGCGCACGCTGGTAATACGCCACAAGGAGCGCAAGTTTGGCAAGGGGTGTGTGGAGAAATGGCGAGCCGAGAGAGAGCAACTATTTGCTGAGGCCGAGCAGATGCTAATGCCATTTGAGAGTATCCTCCAGCATGGGCAGTGGCTCTTGGCCGAGCAGCCAGTGTTTGCTGATTTTGCTCTCTACGGGATAATCGGCAATATGTGCTACAATAACTGGAACACACTGCCCAAGAGCTTACCAAATCTGATAAAGTGGAATGAGCGACTTGAGGCGTGGCGCTATTAAAGATGCTATTTTGTGATGGTGAAAGGCTGAATGGCCATGGTGACTACGGGCTTTCCATCTTTCTTGCCGGGAGCAAAATCCCATGCGAGAAGGGCCTGGGCAGCGGCATAGCCAACAGCGGGGTGGCTGCATTCGAGGACTTCCGGAAAGAGCACCGTGCCTTTTTCGTCTATGTAAAAGCGGACGCGGGCTGTGCCTGAATCTATTTGGGTGTCCATGATGGAGGGGATTTGGACGTCGCTCTTGGCCACGAGATCAGGCTTAACTTCAAGCTGCCCCAAGGGAATAACTTCAAGCTTCTGCTTCCTGATTTTATCAAGCATTTTGCGTTCGCGCGTGACTAGATTCGATGGGTTAAATTCAAAGGTCCAGCTCATGGCAAAGGGGACTGCCTTATCGTCCATAGCAGCGGGTTTGAAACGGAAATGCTGGACGGCGGCGGCAGTAGCCATAGCGAAATCATCGTCGGTCGCTTCGACGATCCTAGTCATGCTGGGAAAGCCATAACTATCAACGAGAATCATGACGGTGGCCTTGCCCTTTTTCTTGGCTATTAAATGTTTGTGAGGGTAAACAGGCTCAACCAAGTTGATAAACTCAGGGGATTGATTGAAATTCGGGAAGGCTTTAAGATATTCTTTAGTAGGCTTTGAGAAGACGTAAGGAGATTGGCCACCGCCATTCATCATAAATTTGAAGGGCTGTCGAACAACCGAAATATCACCTGGCAAATCGGTGCCCTTATACTCGAATTTCCATTGATCGATGGCCTCTTGCGCAACTTTGCCGAAAAGTGGGGTTGTAGCTTTGTCCACAATAGAACTAATCACGTTACCTTTGTTATCAATGAAGACGCGCAATTCAACTTCTCCATTAATTGCACCTCTCCTATATTGAATAGGGTACTCTGGTGGAACCAACTTGCTAGCTGAGAATGCGGAAATGTTACTTTTACTTGCAATTCTTTGTAGTTCGATGCGCCAAGGGTTTCTATTCGGTGCGTAGACAAAGATTTCTTCTCTAAAGGCGACTGGTTGCTTTTTGTGAAGAGGGTTCATTTGAAAAAGAATAGCACCTTCATTAATCTCGTACTTTCTGAGCCCATTGAGGTGCGTAACAAAAAAGCCTTCAATATTTTGAGTGTCTTTGCTTATATCGTAAGACAGCGTAAAAGTCTCTTGCCTTGTCTCCTTTTGGCCCAGACTAATTGCTTTATCAGTTATTACGACGTTGGGTGCGGAGTCCATTTCTTTTGGGTCCCAGATAAGGAGTTCCCAGCTTTCGGGGGATTTGGAGCGGAGCTTGAAGGCGAAGCGGGTTTCCACGCAGACTTCCTCCTTCATCATTTTTGGTTTGTAAAAGCGGGTGTTGGTAAGGAAGCCTTTCCAATGCTCCATGAAGGTTTGGTCTGGGTAGTCTAGCGGTTCTATTTCGTAGGCTTTGCCATTTTGATCCACGCAGACTCTGAAAAAAAAGGTGGCGGCATCGGGCAGGCTTTCGATGGATTTGGGATCGGCGGATTCAGAAGGCATCGCCATCTGCGTGACAGAGAGGGGTGAGTCGAGCTGATTGAGCGAACGCACAGGAGGGCGATCTTGATTTGCGCATAAATCAGAGAGCAGCAAGGCACTCGCGAGCAGGAGAGAACGAAGGAATATGTTCATTGCTGGTTGATTCGGTAAAAAGATTATTTTGAAGGAAATTCGGTTAGATTACTAATGCTTGACGGTGAGCGTCATTTGCGTGGTTACTGGCTTGCCATCTTTCTTTGGGGCAGAAAAGTCACTTCGCAGTAGGCCTTGAGCAATGGCATATCCTGAAAGCGGATCGCTACACTCAAGGATTTCGGGGAAGAGGACATGGCCGTATTCGTTTAGCAAAAACCGTACCTTTGCGGAACCCCTAGCGGGTTTGTCATCTCCTGTTTTTGGGACAATGACTTGGGATTCAAAGATGGGTTCTATCTTTTTGTCCAATTCTTCATAGGGAGTGAGTGGTAACTTCGCTTTTCTGAGTTTTCCGAGCATTTTGTATTCGCTGGGGATTAGCTCGTCGGTGTTGAAGTGAAAAGTCCAGGTGAATTTGAAGGGGACAGGCTTGCCGTCCATGGCGGCGGGCTTGAGGCGGAAACGCTGCATTGCGGCGAGTGCGGCGTGGCCAAACTCATCGTCGGTTGCGCTAATCACACGCACATAACTGGGGATACCTTTCTCGTTGATGTGGGCTTCTACAGAGGCTTTGCCTTCGCGGTTGTTGAGGAGGTGGTGGTAGGGGTAAACGGGTTCCTCCATGTTTATAAATTCAGGAAGCTCGTTGTAATTTGGCCAGACCTTGAGGTATTCTGCGTCGGGAAACTTAAAGTGGATGGGATTGGATGGCATGCCTCCTATGGTAAACCTGAGGTTTTGATCAAGAACAGTGGAGAACGGGGCATGCTGAGGATCGGCATGCTTAAATTTCCACCTGTAAAGCTGCTCACGTGCGACTTTACCGAAGACAGGAGCTGTGGCGTTCTTGACATACACGTGCTGAACTTCACCCTTTTTGTTAATTAAAAGACGAAGTTGGACATTGGCCTCTATGCCATTGGCCGCGTAGTAGGCAGGGTAGGGCATACGAGGGTGTCTGCCGATCTCCCAGTAACTGGCTTCGTCCTTGAACCCAAAACGGAAGATGCCAATATTCCAAGAATTGTTTTTCGGATTGTTAAAGCGAATGATTTCTTCGTGATTGACGGGCTTGCCAGACTGAGTAGCGCTCTTGCCAAGAAGAAGCATATCCTCGTTTGGCAGAATCCTGCCCGCGAGGCTATATTCTGTGATGCCTTCTTGTTTGGCACCGTGGGAATAATACATGCGATTCCAGCCCTTGAGGGTGAAAGGCTTTACATAACGGATCAATTTATCCGCAAGAGTAACGTCGGGAAAGCTATCAATTTCAGTGGGGTCCCATATGCGCCATTCCCAGAGTTCGGGGTCTTTTGAGCGGAGTAGAAAACTGAAGCAGGCTTTGATCTGCTTGGGTTCATTAATAACGACGGGTTTAGTAAATTTAGTATTTTGGATGAAAAAGAGCCAGTGCGCATTGAGCTTTTCAGAAGCAGAGGTGATCTGCTCGTGATTATAAACGTAGCCCTCTTCGTTTATCCAAACGCGATAAGTAAAACTGTCTCCTATTTCCACGTCGCTGAGGTTTGGCTTGATAGGGGGAGGCGACTCAAGAGCGATAGAAAGGTAAGTATCTAAAGTCTGGATGCGGACAAACTCAGATTCAGCATTAACAGCAAAGGGCATGAGGCCACTTCCGAATATGATTAAAAGGAGAAAACTGAGCTTTGATTTCATACGAGACGCAATAGCGTTTGTATGAAAAGCAATTCTAAGTTAGCAGAGCAAGCAAGGTTTTTGGGGTGGCTATTTTCTGCGGGTGCCGCCGTTTTTTTTCTTCTTTGAGGGGCTGGGGTAGCTGCTTTTTGAGGGGAGTGGAGAGGCGGGGTGGAGGCCACGCTTGAGGGCTTCAATTTGGTCGCGGAGGATGGCGGCGCGTTCGAATTCGAGATCGGCGGCTGCCTGGAGCATTTCGTCTTCCAGCTCGGAAATGACTTTGGCGACATCTTGGTCGCCCCCTGATTCGGCGAGGGTGAGCGGGTCTATGGCGACTTCCTCGGCGATGGCTTCCTGATGGAGTGTCTTTTGCTCGGCACGGCGGACGCCGCGAGGAGTGATGCCGTGCTCGGTATTGTAGGCGATCTGCTTTTCGCGGCGCTTGTTGCTGACATCGAGGGTGGCCTTGATGGACTCCGTCATGGTGTCTGCATAGAGGAGGACACGGCCTTTCTCATGGCGTGCGGCACGGCCCGCAGTCTGGATGAGGCTGGTGTGGCTGCGTAAGAAGCCCTCCTTGTCCGCATCGAGGATACCGACGAGGGCGACTTCCGGGAGGTCGAGACCTTCGCGGAGGAGGTTGACGCCAATGAGGACATCGAAATCGCCTTTGCGGAGGCGGCGGAGAATTTCGACCCGCTCAATGGCGTCGATATCTGAGTGGAGATACTCGACCTTGATTTTGCGCTCGCGGAGGTAGGTGGCGAGGTCCTCGGTCATGCGTTTGGTGAGAGTGGTGACGAGAACACGCTCGCCTGCTTCCACTGCGGTGCGGATTTCGCCGATGAGGTCTTCAACTTGGCCTGCACAGGGGCGGACTTCCATGACGGGGTCGAGGAGGCCAGTTGGGCGTATGACTTGCTCGGCCACAACTGTAGAGACGGTGAGCTCGTGTTTGGAGGGAGTGGCAGAGACGTAGAGCATTTGCTTGCCCATAGCGTTGAACTCTTCGAGGCGGAGGGGGCGATTGTCGAGAGCGCTGGGGAGGCGGAAGCCATACTCCACGAGCTTTTCTTTGCGCGCGCGGTCACCGTTATACATGGCGCTGACTTGGGGGTAAGTGACGTGGCTTTCGTCGAGGATCAAGAGGAAGTCCTCTGGGAAAAAGTCCATGAGGCAGAAGGGGCGCTCTCCAGGATTACGACCACTGAGGTGGCGTGAGTAATTCTCGATGCCGTTGCAGAAGCCGACCTCGTTGAGGAGCTCCATATCATACTGGGTGCGCTGGCGGATGCGCTGGGCCTCAATGAGGCGTTTGTTGGACTCAAACCAAGCGACGCGCTCTTCCATTTCGGCGCGGATACCATCGAGTGCCAGTTCAAGTTTATCGCGCGGTGTGATGAATTGATTGGCGGGGTAGAGGTGAAAGTAGTCGAGCTTAGCGCCCGTCTCGCCCGTGAGTGGGTCGAGTTCCTTTACGGCTTCTACGGTTTCACCCCAAAACTCTACGCGGATGGCGCGCTCCATGTAGGCGGGAAAGATGTCTATGGTTTCGCCACGGACGCGGAACTTGCCGCGCTCGAAGTTGAAATCGTTGCGCTGGTAGAGGTTGTCTACAAGACGTTGGAGGAAAGCGGTGCGACCGAGAGCGGTTCCCGGGATGATGGGAATCATCATGGCCTTGAAGTCTTCAGGGGAGCCAAGGCCGTAGATGCAGGAAACGGAGGCCACAACGATGACGTCCCGCCTGCTGATGAGGGCGCTGGTGGCAGCGATGCGGAGGCGGTCTATCTCATCGTTGATGGAGGAGTCTTTTTCGATGTAGGTGTCGGACTGGGGAATATAGGCTTCGGGTTGGTAGTAATCGTAGTAGGAGACGAAATATTCGACGGCGTTTTCAGGGAAGAAGCTTTTGAACTCGCTGTAGAGCTGGGCGGCGAGTGTTTTGTTGTGAGAGATGACGAGGGCAGGGCGCTCGGTGCGCGCAATGATATTGGCCATTGAGAAGGTCTTGCCGCTTCCCGTAACACCGAGGAGGGTCTGGTGTTTGTTGCCCGCGTTGATGGAATTAACGAGGGATTCGATGGCTTGGGGCTGGTCCCCCATGGGGGGGAAATCACTAACGAGCTTGAAGAGCATAGGCGCAGATTAGGCTACAGGCCGATTGTAGGTGGCGATGTCGAGTTCGTTTTCGCTTTTGGCTACTATGGTGGCGACCACGGTATCTCCGGTAACATTAACGCAGGTTCTGAGCATATCAAGCAGGCGGTCAATACCGATGATCATCGCTATGCCCTCTATGGGGAGGCCTACGCTTTGGAGGACAAGGGTGAGGGTGATCAGGCCGACGCCAGGAACGCCCGCAGTGCCGATACTGGCAAGGGTGGCCGTGAGAACGACGGTGAGGCAAGCGCCGATGCCTAGCTCTACGCCATAGACTTGCGCGATAAACACGGTGGCTACCCCCTGCATGATGGCAGTGCCGTCCATGTTTATGGTGGCACCAAGGGGGAGAATAAAAGAGCTGAGGCGCTGCGAGATGCCGATGTTTTTCTGGGAGACTTCAAGGGTGACAGGCAGAGTGGCATTGCTGCTGGAAGTGCTGAAGGCGACTGCCCAGACTTCGCGCATATTGCGGATGTGCTGGAGGGGGTTCAGGCGGGAAAAGAGAGCGAGCATACTTGGGTAGACGACCAGCCCTTGGATAATCAGGAGAACAACTACGGTGCCAAAATAAGAGAAGAGCGTGCCGATGGCCGTGACACCTTGATCGGAGAAGGTGCGGGCCACGAGAGCAAAGACGCCAAAAGGGGCGGCGAGCATAACCAAATCGACAAGCTTCATGACGAGATCGTTGAGATCATTGAAGATCGCAAGGAGGCGTTTGCCAGCGGCTCCGATCAGAGTGAGGGCAAGGCCGATTAGGATCGCAATGACGATGACTTGGAGCATTTCGCCCTTGGTGAATGCTTCAAAGATGTTTTTAGGGACGAGGTTTGCAATAACGTCCCAAAGGCTAGGAGGGGTGGGTGCGGTGTAGGCTTTGTCGGTAGTCATTTCCAGGCTGCTGCCAGGCTTGACGAGGAGGGCAACAAACAGGGCCATGCTGATAGCACCCGCGGTGGTGAGCATGTAGAGGCCTATGGTTTTGCCACCGATACGGCCAAGACGCTTGATGTCGTCAAGAGCGGCAGTGCCAGAGACAAGGCTAACAAATACCAGAGGAACAACGAGGAGGCTGAGGCCACTTGTGAAGATTTTGCCAACAGTCTGGAATAATCCACCGATAAGATGAGTGCCGATGAGCTGGTTTTCGCTGAGGCCCGTGAGATTGATGGCAAGACCGACAATAATACCAAAAACCATCCCGATGAGAATGCGGCGAGTGAGCTTGCCGTGGGCCGAGGGAGCAGGGGAGGGTGCAGTTTCCATTTTGGAAACCTACAACAAATGGGCGGCAGCCCAACCCTAAATTGCCTAATTTTTGCGGTAGAGCATTCCTTTAACGAGCCAAGCGAGGAAAGTATCCTCTTTGCCAGCAAGGAGGGAGAGCTTTTGGAGAGTCTGCTCAGTAAGAAGGCGCGCGTGCTCACGGGAGGCCTCAATACCGTGAATTTTTACGTAGGTGTTTTTGCCGCGGGCTTGATCTGCGCCTGTGGTTTTGCCGAGGGTGGAGGAATCGCTAGTGGCGTCGAGAAGGTCGTCCACAATCTGAAAGCAAAGGCCGAGGGTGCGGCCAACTTCTCTGGCAAGCGGGATTTTATCCGAAGGGGCATCGGCAGTAATAACGCCCATAGCCAGAGCGGCGGAAATGAGGGAGGCTGTCTTATTGGTATGGATAAAGTCGAGATCTTCACCAGTAAGGAGGCGGCCCTCGTTTATGGTGTCTTCGACTTGGCCACCTATGAGTTGACGGCTGCCGGAGGCGGTGGCGAGTTCGGCCACGAGAGCAGCGGCGATGGCAGGATTAGTCGTGTAGGATACACTGAGGATGCGGAAAGCTTCTGTGAGGAGGGCATCGCCTGCCAAAAGAGCTACGGCTTCCCCAAAAAGTTTGTGGGAGGTGGGCTTGCCGCGACGGAGGTCGCTATTGTCCATGCAGGGGAGGTCGTCATGGATAAGCGTGTAGGTATGAAGGCACTCAATCGCCACGGCAGCGGGCAGCGGGTCGGCAGCTTTTGGGAAGAGAGCGTGTGCGGCGAGCACCAGGATAGGGCGGAGCCGCTTGCCGCCAGCTTCGAGGCTGTAGCGCAT
>CAZHQD010000075.1:0-8210 GCA_964533835.1 uncultured Puniceicoccaceae bacterium
ACCTTCTATGGAAATAGCGTTGTGGATACGCGCAATAATCCGACCGGCTACGGTGGCGCGCTCAGTAATGATCGCTATGTAAAGGCTATCGTGGAGAACAATATTTTCTGGGCGAATAGGGCCCGACTGAACCCGCAGATTTACAGCATGGCGGTGGCCAATATCACCGTGCGCTACAATACTATTCAGGGTAATTACAGCCCCAGCACGTTTACCAAGATTCAGGACCCGTTCTTGAATGTGGATACCTTCGAGATCATCAATCCGCTTTCCACTGCCATCAATGGCGGCAGTGTGGATGTGGAGCCCTTCGATCTCTACGGTAACCAGCGCTTGTTGCAAACACTGGGCGCAATTGCCTACGGTGATCAGTCTGATCGATAAAATCCCGTAGCATCATTCTCAAGGCCCGTTTGCCCTAGTGGTGAACGGGCCTTTTTATTTTCACCTTGTGGCTATTGCACAGCAGGCACTGATGGCCGTGCGATAGCGGAAGACGGATTAGTTGATGTCTCCCAAGTATACTTGGGGAATTACAATTTCCCCGTTTTGAAAGAGGCTCTTGAGCGTCTCCGGGAAGAGGGGGAAGCGGTCCAGTTGCGCAATAGGCAGCCACTGGATACCGACTTGATGGCGGTCACGCTCTGTGCCGAAACGCTTGGCGCAAGAGCCCTCCAATTCGCAGCGGAAAACGGCCTCAAGCTGGTGAAAATGGCGGTGGGCTTCGGAGAACTGATGGTTGCGCCCAATGTATTCACGGATGTAGAGGAGCGGGCCTACGCGAACCGCACAGCCTATCTCTTCCATGCATTCACGGCGAACGGTGGCGGCCAGTGTTTCGCCTGATTGCTGGCCACCGCCAGGCAGAACGAAGAAGGGGCCGTATTGGTTCTCCATGGCCACAGTAAGCAATTGCCCATCGCGCACGATAAGAGCACGAGCAGCGGTGCGAATGGGCGACATCCTCGCATTGGGGGGCGATGGCTGATGCCCGTTGGCAAGGGCGACTGTGGTGGGATTTGCCATTGCAGAATTAGACAGCGACACAATGGATTGGAAATTGAAAGGAGTGGCAGGTCAAGGAGCGGTATTGAGTGAGAGCAAAAATTTACAACTCAACAATGCCGCCTGATGCCGCAGATTCATAGCAGCCATAGACCAGGCGCAGTGTTTGGAAATTATCTTCGGCTGAGGTTTCGGCCCTGCATTCGCCATTAAGCGCGGAGAGCAAGTTGCGGTTGCACTCTACGATACTGCTATGGATGAGATCATAGCGGGCATCTGCCCACGGGTAGAACTCTGGGGGCACGCGGCGCTGCGTTGTGCCGTGGCGGTCAGTAAATTTGATCCAGTAATCGAAGGTGAGCTCCAGGGAAGCGTCCTCACCCTCAACGATGAGATAAGTTTGGGGGAAGCGCTCGCCCGACCAGCGGCTGCTGTAACTCATTTCGGTTGTGACGGTTATGCCGCTCTTCATTTTCAAAAGTACGGTGGCCGCGTCTTCTCCTTTTATGGCGCGGTTCACCCTGTGGGTGTGGCATTGTAGCGTTTGTGCTTCGCCAAAAAGGAAGCGGACTACGTCGAGGATGTGGGTGCCAATATCGGTGAGGATAAATTGCTCCAGCTCGCGCAGGAAGGGCTGGTTTTCAAAGACTGGGAAACTGCTGTTGTAGATGACGCGTGCACGCCAGGTTTTGCCGAGCTTGCCCGATTCCATTTCAGCTTTGAAGGCACGGAGCGGAGTTTGCCAGCGCCAGTTTTCGTGGATATAGAGGTGTTTGCCAGTCGCTATGGACTTATCCAGCATGGCCTGAGCATCTGTAAGCGTGGGGGCCATGGGCTTTTGGCAAATGGCAGCAAGGCCGCGATCAAGAGCCATTTCGCTGAATTTGCGGTGGGTATCCACGTCTGTAATGATATCAACAAAGTCGAGACGCTCTTTGTCGAGGAGCGCCTCTGGATTATCGTAAACGGCAGGCACACCGAAATCTGAGGCGAGCTTTTGTGCTTTTGGCAGAGTGCGGTTGTAGAGCGCCACACATTTGGCGCCCTTGAGTTCTTGCCAAGCTGCCAGTTGATAGCGAGACCAGAAGCCTGTTCCGAAAATTGCAAATCGCTTCATAGAGTTGTGATGACTAGAAAGTAAACGAGTAGGCTAGCATATCTCTAGCGGTGAAAAATGATGCGGCATAGGCCGTAAGCAGGCAGAAGCAGATCGATATGCCCTTGCCGAGGATTGAGGGAATTGGCGTTCAATGAAGCCCAGAGTGCGGGATTGATTGGGGCTTCCTTGTGTTTATCAAAGTCTATCACGTAGGCACCTGCCGTCTCGGTGCCTAGAGGCAAATCGATTTGCAGGCGGCGCGCCTCAGCGCAGTAGTTGAAGGCAAGCATTTCTACCCCACCCGGGATGCGGATGAGCAGCGCTTCTGCTTCCAGAGGTTTGCTCGAAAGAGTGCGTATACAGGGTGCGCCGCTATTCTTAGCCATCCATGCAAGTGTATGGAAAACTGGATACAAAAGCGGATTTTCGGTATTTTCTGCGCACCCCATGATACCAGTTGGCCCTGCCAGCTCGAAGTAGGTGGCAGCCAGGGCATCAGCTTCTGCCAAGTGCTTTATGCTGCCCGCTGTCCAAACAGCATTGAAGGCTGTTTGCTGGCGAGGGTCAGCGGCCGATGAATCCTTGGCATCTTTTGATGTGGCGTTAGGATTGAAGCGAGGCAATAAAGTGATGGGGCTTACAACCACGGATTTGCCGCTGAAGCTGGCCGCGTTTTGGACCGTGAGGCCCTGCATGGAGAGAGTTTCGATCAAAGACAAGTCATCGAAGGCATGGACTTGTGGGTTGATAGAGTAGGAGACAAAATCGACGTCTTCCGTGGAGGGGCGTTCTCGATTTAGCTCTGTAAAGTAGGCATCGGTTCCAGTGCCAATTACTCCGCGAAGCCCTGATTTCCTGATAAGCGGGGCGGCAAGCTTTGGCCAGCGGGCTTGGCAGGATTTTTCGTCTTCATGCAAAATAATCCAGCGTGCTACGGGGACGGCGTTGGAGAGCGAGCGCACGGCGTTGATTACGCCTTCTATTTGGCGCACACCACTGGACTCAGAGTCTCCGCGCAGATGGATGACTAGCTCCAGAGCAGAACCGATGCCGGAGCAAAGGTCTGCGGCAGCTATCAGTGTATCCACCCAGTCGGTAGCGCTTTGCTTGAGGTCAACACGAAGGTGGGAGGGCTTGAGAGACTTGAGCGCAGCCTTTTGGGCTGGGTTGAGGGTAGCTGCTTGATCTGCCTTGAAGCACAATCCAGTTGCGGGGAGGGTGCCGGCAAAATCACCCGCGCTGATTTGCACAGGTTCATTTGCTTGAGCCGACGGGAAAAATAATGTTTTTCCGGGCAGCGTATTGAGGCGCAAAGTGACTTCTTGCTCAACTATCATACCCTTTTCCAGAGCTACCGGAAAGGGTCTGGAGAGCGGTGTGCAATAGGTTTTGTAGGAGGCATCTGTCCAGTTTCTCTGGTCTTCCATCTCGAAGGTATCACCGCTCATACGGACTTCGCACTCAATGCCAGGAGCGGCCTCGTGGCTAAGGGCTCTCACGTCAAAGAAAGGCTGGCGCCCGGATATAGCGAGAGGGAATTTTGCCTGGGATCGCGCGCCATCAATAGATTCCACCGTCACGGGTTTTCCTGCGAGTTCGGGATGGTGAAGGATGCAGAAGCCCACGCGATTTTTTTTAAAAGGAGCGAGCGCTTCTCCTCGGAAAGAATAGCGAATGGCACCTGAGGAGTCACCCGTTAGTATGCCATTCCAAGCAAAACACGGAGCGTTTCCCTTGTGAACTGTAGCAGTAAATTCCAGAGAAAAAGAGTCGGGCAGGATATCCTTTTTAGTAAAGACGATATTGGGAGAAAGCGTGCCCCAGTTCTCGTCGCGAACGGCTGCGTAGATACCTCGCAGAACCTCAAAACGGCCGAGCTTAAGATGCCTTATGGCGCCGTCTTGTTCTTGAAAGAGCAACTTTATTGGTCCGGCAGTGAGGGGTAGCAAAACAGACATGGCAGCGGTGGCTTAAGGGTAACTTCCGACTGTCGCAGGATAAAAACAGAATGATAGCGATGGTGCAAGCGTGGTTATTAAGAGCTTGCATAGTTTTACCGAATAATCGGGAAACCCCCTAATTCTTACCAGTTTAGCCCTACAGTACGTGAAATAATCCAAAATTGATGGCCAACTATCCTTGAGTCTCAATCAAGATCAGGTAGTATTCTTAGGTTTGTATCTTCCCTAACAATTGCAAGTTATGACATCCATGCTTAAATCAACCAAAGCGTATCTCTCAATCTCTGTCGCCCTACTATTTGGAAGTACCGCAAGCACATTTGCTGAGTGGCAAGCGAAGCAGCTGCCATTTACAGTAACCGGCCAGGGGGCCACATATGGCAATGGTGTGTTTGTTGTTTCCACCAGCGATATCGAAACAGGAAGCCCGCTCCTAAAGTCGAGCGCCAATCTGGAGAGTTGGACAGATCACTCACTATCCCGTACGACGGGTTTTCCGTTTGTTGATTTTGTGGACTTTAAAGATGGAAAGTTCTGGCTGGGGATGCAAGCAGGTGGCAAGGGATACCTGTACAGTGGCGCGGCCCCCAGCAGTATGGCAGAGAAGGCAGTGAGTGCATTGCCTCTGCATGTAGAGAAATTCGGAAACCAGTATGTTGTGGCAGGAGGGGGAGGCGGCACCAGAAACGCGCTCACTAGTCCTGACGGTGAAACATGGACCGCGCGTGATCTCGGCGATCAAGCTTACATTCGCGGATTGGCCAGCGGCAATGGTTTGGTGGTTGCCGTCGCGCCGAGTAATAACAACCAGCAATGGTTATCCTTTGTAAGCAACGACGGCGAGACCTGGCAGAAGCATACGCATACACCCGGCGTAGAATTGGGCGGGAAAATCGTTGGTTTGGCCTTCGCCAATGGCAAATTTGTTGCATTGGGCGGCAAGTTCGGCGCAGGCCCGGGGATCGCGCAGGAAATTTTTTCTTACGTGAGCACCGATGGAGTAACGTGGACTGAACATGTGCTTCCTGGCTACTACGATGCCAACAGAATCATTGCCACAAATAACGGCTTCCTGGCGGCTGCCATAAAGGGAGTCAGCACACAAACGGCTCATGCCCTGACCAGTGAAGATGGAATTAGCTGGACGGATGAGCTGATCGGCGAGGCTTTCCAGATCGTTAGTCTATTTCAGGCAGGGGATGCGTTTGTGGCAGCCAGTTATAACACTTTGTTCGTAAAAGGGGATTTACCAACAGGGGGCACTGGCTATGCGGCGCCCTGGCAAGATGCCACAGATAATGGCCAAGGTGTGGCCAATTTGCCGTGGTTTGGTGACTTTGTGGTTTATGAAAACAACTTTATTTACCACTTTGAACATGGGTTCTTCTACACGGCCTCCACAGATACATCGAGTCTTTGGCTCTATGACTTCACAATGCAGGACTGGCTTTGGACAACGGAGGCAATATACCCATTCCTATTCTCCGCAGGAAGAAATGAGTGGCTCTATTATTTTGAGGGAGGGAATCCTGATTCGAGAGCATTCTATGGCTTTACGGCAGAGCAGGCATTTTTGGTTCCCTAGTTTGTTAGGAGGAGAGGCAAGTTTAGTTGTCTATCACATAAGCTGATAAGTCCCAGGGCTCCTTGTTTTGCTTTCTTTCAAAAGCGTATAATTGGGCGCATGAAAGCAAACCTACTTGGTTATTCACTCGTCCTAATTCTTGCCGGAACTGCTTGCCTAACTGCTTACGATCCAGCCCCGTCGATGCATCACGCGCGAATGGGCCACTACTCGACCACTCTGTCTGATGGTCGAGTAGTGGTGTTTGGTGGCCACGGCACCGGCTTTACAGCGCTGAACACAATTGAGGTATACGATCCAGAGACAAATACGTGGACGGTACACACGCTGCCTGTGCCGTTTGACGGTGGCGCTGCCGTAAAGCTAGATGATGGGCGCTACCTCTTGGCAGGCGGAGCTGCAGACTTGGGAATCGCACCGGGATATACTAACGCTACCTTATTCAATCCTGCGACTGGATCAATCGAATCTACCGGAGCGATGACAAACCCGCGCATGATGTGCACAGGGACTCAGCTCACGGGCGGGAAGGTCTTTATCACAGGGGGGTGGTACTCGCCATCAAGCGCATCCGTGGGTGATTTGTGGGATCCACAAACGGGTACTTTTACGCAGACAGGCTCCGTAACCGTGAGCCGTGCATTGCCACTTGTAGTCCCAATGACTGACGGGCGCGCGATTGTGACTGGCGGGTATCCCATATATGGTGGGGACTACTACACACAAGTGGAAATCTTTGATCCGACTACCCTGCAATACACTTTGCTAAGGGAACAGCTTTTTGCGGAAGAAACCGGGTGGGTAACGGCACAAAATACAATGCCCATCGCAGACTGCAAATTGCCGGACGGGCGGTATTATCACCTCGTGTATAAAACGGTCGAGGGCGTGACGAGCTACTCTATGGCGCTGATAAATCCGACCACGGCGGAGTTCACGCGCCTTGAAATTCCGAATGCTGCCTTGGATGGGGATTCGATTTTTAACTTCCGATATAATGAGGGATACTTCGATTTGTTTGTCGGCAAATCTATTAATAGCGCTGCCCAGACCAGAGCGCGCTTAATACGGGTACCGCTGGAGGGTGGGCAAATCATCTACGGGTCGTATAGCGAGGTGTTGTCCTACTATACCGGAGGCTGCGGCATGATGAAGGTAGGGAATAACTACCTGCTGACTGGTGGCACCACATCTATTGACTGGTATTATAATTTTAATCCTGTGACGGCTGCCCTATGGATACCGATTGAAGGGTCCGCACAAGAGCCGCACTACAATGGATGGATGTGGATACAGTTGCCCTACGCCTATAGCTGGACGATGCAGCGCTGGATCTATCTTTGGGGAGATGTGTATTACACGGATTTACAAACCCTGGAGACCGGTGTGCTGGTACCCTGATTCTGACTTACAATGACTTGGGAGGAGAAAAATCACTGACTAGCTTCCATTTGATTTCCCAGTCCCTTTGTTCGCCCACACGCAAGTGCCAATAGGGGCTGCTAGTTTCAATTTCGCAAAAGCCGTTTTCTATGCCGACCCACGCCTGGAGGCTAGACTCTTCAAGGTAGCAGGCAGACTGGTCCCAATCCACAGTTTGCATGAAGGCTTCGGCGCCCCTAACGAGAGCGACCCAGTTGCCATAAGTGCCTACTTTGCTGCTGCCTGAAGCTGGCCAATCAAAACGCAAGGATTGAGCACCCTGAATTTCTGACACATTAGGCAAAGGGTAGGTGCGGTTCCCAAAGGTGTGGTATTTGCGCCCTCCCGCATGCCTGGGGGAAGGTTGGCAATCAAGCGCGATGTAGTCCGCGAGCGCACAAGAACTCACTGTCCATACACATACAGGATACTGGCTAGGCAGCACTCTCAATAGGGTGTAACGCTGAGTGAGCTCCGCCTTCGTAGCGTGCAGGGTGATCTTGCGGGTTGCGCGGAGACCCAGTGGGGCGCTTATCTCACTAGCGAGAGTGACAGAGAGGAGATCGCTTGCTGTGACTTGCCAGGTCCCCTTATCCATGACGGGATCTGGGATCATGTCGCCATAGATTTGTGGCCATAGGAATTGTGCGGTGGGCCAAAGCTTGTCGCCATTATAGGAAGGCCAAGCTTGATTGGGAGCCAAAGGCTTTTCCGGCAAAGGGGCAAACCAGTTGGGTGTGCCATTTCGACAGAAGGAAATTACGCGGCCAATCCGAGGCGCAATCTCCACGCTGCATAGATCGTTTTTCAGGGTGAGTGTTGGGCCATGCCAATGAGTGGCCTGAAGTGGGGTTTCGGCAGTATTCATGAATAATCTCAGACTGATTAGTTCGGCTGAACAGGACAGTCGCAACTAAATAAATACCCTAAATTAACTTGACGTGAAACTTTCTCGTAGCATTACTGTTAATGTAGATGTAGGGGCGTAACTTGCGCTCCAACCACATCAATCAAAACTGCAAAATCTGAAAACTATGAAAAAAATTATTGCTCTCGCCGCAATGGCTTGTGCCGTATCCGCACTGAACGCCCAGGAAAACGAACTCTCCGTGAGCGCCACTGTCGCTTGGGAGTCTGA
>CAZHQD010000075.1:8310-10671 GCA_964533835.1 uncultured Puniceicoccaceae bacterium
CCAACTGGTGGTGGGGCGCAAGCTTCACAGCTGGTTTCTAATCTAGACGTTTAGTCTCTGATTATATTTTTGAAACCCGCGCCTTAATTGGCGCGGGTTTCTTATTTTCTGGGGAATCAGCAGATTCCGCAGATGCGCAGTTGCCAAATCGTGAGAGGTGTCTTTAATTGGAGCCTTTATGATGACACCGTATTTCGACGACGAAGAAGAAAACCCAGGAAAAGAAAACGCGGGCAAGGAGACGCCCAAGGACTTGAATGCGATGATGCAGAAGCGGTTCTTGGAAGAGCGCAAGGTCTTCTTCTGGGGAGAAGTGAACGATAAATCCTGCCGCGAGGCTACGGAGAAGCTGCTTTTCCTTGAGGCGCTGGCGCCCGGGAAGGAGATCACATTCTATATGAATTCGCCTGGCGGATCAGTTACGGCTGGGATGGCTCTCTATGACACCATGAAGCTGATCACGTCCCCCATAAAGATTGTTGTGATGGGGATGGCGGCCAGCATGGGCAGTATTCTGCTTTGCGCGGCAGCCAAGGGTAAGCGGTATCTATTCCCTCATGCGCGGGTACTTATTCACCAGCCGCTTATCAGTGGGCGCATGATCGGTCCTGCGGTGGATATCCACATACAGGCGCAAGAAATGGAAAAACTGCGGGCGGAGCTCAACAAAATTTTGGCCGATTCCTCAGGGCAGACACTTGAGACTATTCAGCGGGACTCGGATCGCGACTTCTACCTGAACGCGCAGGAGGCCATCAAATACGGGCTGGCAGACGCTATTGTGGACTCTGTCTAGCTCGGTAGCTGCCTGCGGTTTACCGCATGGCTAAGGTATTGCGCAGGGGTGGCCGTGTAATGCTTGCGGAAGCACTTGCTAAAGTGGGTCGCGTTTGCGAACCCGGTGGCATGGGCGACTTCCTTGATGCTCATGGCGTGCTGGGTGAGCAACCGAGCGGCCTCTTCGAGCCTTACCTGAAGGATGTAACGCGCCGGGGTCATGCCTGTGGCGGAGCGGAAGAGGTGGGAGTAATTGGTGCGTGTGAGACCATGGATGGCAGCGAGCTTCGAGACATCTGGTGCATCGGGCAGGTGGGCTAGAGTGTGGGTGCGGGCTTCGCGCAGATACAGGACACGGATGTCCGCAGGGTGGGAAAGGTCGTTTAGGTGGCTATCGAGCGCGAAATACCAATTGAAGAGGGCTTGCTCTTGCTGGATGGGGCTGGCGAAGTCTCCCAGGCAGGCGCGGCTAAAGAGCTCGATGGACTGCATAGTGAGGCCAGAGCGGGCCTCTATGGGCAGCACGCAGGCGCGCTTGTGGAGGAGGCGCTTGATTCTTTCGGCGAGATAGGGGTGTCTCAATAGGAGCCAGTAGAAGATCCATGGACCGCTGCCTTCGGGGAAGAAATACTTGTGCGGGGAAGGGACGTAGGCCAGAAAGGCATGGCCCGCGGGGACTTGGGTTTCGACGGATTGCCTTGAAAAAATACCGAAGCCTGCGAGGGTGACCTGAAAGACCACATAGGGGTGGCGGGAATCGCCGCCGCGCTTCATACCATCCCAGAAATAACGGTCAGAATTGGTGATGGTTTCGAGGCCAATCTGGTAGTGGGAAGGGCCGGAAAAGGGAGCGCTCTCGGCGACGCGAGGTCTCCATAATTTGCCTAAATACGATAGGGTGTTATCAGTCACAAATTGACACTACTATTCACAAAAGAGCCCTTCAATAAAATTGTGCCCTAAGGGGGAGAAGGCAAAGTAGAGGGAAGAAGCTTGGCTCAATAGTTAGCTTTCAGTGATTGGAAAATAAAATTCCGAGAGAGAAGCTGAACGGTTGGTAGCCAGGTTGAAAATTTATATTTTTGGAAGAACAACCCCTAAAGGAAAAAAGAACATGCCACTCAAAATTGCCATGATTGGAGCGGGATCCATCGGGTTCACGCGCAGACTGATACGAGATATACTTACGGTGCCCGAACTGCAGGACACGGTATTTGCGCTGACCGATATCAGCAAGGAAAATCTGACGATGGTGGCGCAACTTTGCCAGCGGGACGTGGATTTCCACGGGCTGCCCGCGCGGATTGAAACGAGCACAGACAGGAGGCGCGCGCTGGAGGGAGCGGATTATGTGGTCTGCACAATCAGGCAGGGAGGGCTGGAGGCATTTAAGCACGACATTGAGATACCTCTGAAATACGGGGTGGATCAGTGCGTGGGCGATACCCTGTGCGCAGGGGGCCTGATGTATGCGCAGCGGACTATTCCCGCGCTATTGGATTTCTGTAAAGACATACGCGAGCTGGCGAAGCCTGATGTGCTTTTCCTGAACTACTCCAACCCCATGGCGATGAATACATGGGC
>CAZHQD010000075.1:10771-13879 GCA_964533835.1 uncultured Puniceicoccaceae bacterium
AGCCTGATGTGCTTTTCCTGAACTACTCCAACCCCATGGCGATGAATACATGGGCGTGCAACAAGTATGGAAAGGTGAATACTGTAGGGCTTTGCCACGGGGTGCAGGGCGCGCATGGGCAGATAAAATGGTGTGTGGAGCTTTGGGCACAGAAGCAAGGGCTACTGGGCAAAGACGAGAAGCTGGCTGACGGTGATGTGGACACAGTGTTTGCGGGGATCAACCACCAGACATGGTGCGTGCAGGCGCGCTGGCGGGGAAGGGATATGCTGCCGATCCTTCATGAGGCATTTATGGGGCACCCTTACTACAAGGATACGGAGAAGGTGCGGCTGGATGTGCTCAAGCGATTTGGCTATTACTCGACGGAATCGAATGGGCACCTAAGCGAATACGTGCCGTGGTATCGCAAGCGGGTGGATGAGATACCGCAGTGGATTGATTTATCTAGCTGGATCAATGGGGAGACGGGGGGCTACCTGCGGGTGTGCACGGAGGGGCGCAATTGGTTTGAGACGGACTTTCCGAATTGGCTTAAGGAAACGCCTCCTGCGCTGACTGCGGAAAACCGCTCCCATGAGCATGGCTCTTATATTATTGAGGGGCTGGAAACGGGACGGATTTACCGCGGGCATTTTAATGTGATCAACCATGGGCATATTACCAATCTGCCGAACGGGTGCTGCATAGAGATACCCGGGTTTGTAGATCGGAGTGGGATAGCCATGCAGCATGTGGGGGATTTGCCACTGGCTTGCGCAGCGACTTGCTCGGCCTCCGTGCATGTGCAGCAGATGGGAATGGAGGCTGCGGTGCATGGGGATGCGGACCTGCTGAAGCTGGCCATGCTGCATGATCCTCTGGTGGGCGCGGTGTGCAACCCCGAGGAGGTCTGGCAGATGACGGATGAGCTGCTGGTGGCGCTTGCGCCGTGGCTGCCGCAATATGCGGCAGAGATTCCCAAGGCGGCGGAACGGCTGGCTGCGCATGAGCGCGACGGGACTCGGGTGAAGCTGAAGACCACTCAGGGAGCGGCACGGCAGGCGACCAAGACGGTGGAGCAGATGAAGGCTTCTGCCACGGAAGCGCGCGAGAATGCTCAGGCCGCGGACAAGGGCAAGCTTACCGAAGGGAAATAGGGGCACCCTGCTCTGCGAGGTGGCTGCTGGCGGTAACAAGGGATTCCAGGTGTTGCTCTACGCTGCGGGCGAGGGCGCTGAGGTTATACCCGCCTTCGAGGAAGGAGATGAGGCGGCCCTGGCAATACTGCTCTGCGATGGCACAGGCTTTTTCTGTGAGGACGGCAAAGTCGCTCTCGGTAAGGGAGAGGTGGGCGAGGGGGTCGTCTTTATGGGCATCGAAGCCTGCACTGACGAGGATGAGGTCGGGGCGGAAATGGGCGAGGGCGGGTAGGAGCTTTTGGTCTAAGGCGTGGGTGAGGGCGGAGAGATCGCTTCCTGCGGGGAGCGGGCAATTGATGGTAAAGCCTTTGCCGAGGCCTGTGCCTATCTCGGATGCGGCGCCTGTGCCCGGGTAGAGGGGGAATTCGTGGGAGCTAAAGAAGAGGACGGAGGGGTCGGCGTAGAAGGCGTCCTGGGTGCCGTTGCCGTGGTGGACATCCCAGTCTATAATGAGAATGTTTTTGAGATTGTATTCTTGCTGAGCGTAGCGGGCAGTGATGGCAACGTTGTTGAAGAGGCAGAAGCCCATGGCGGCGGATGGGGTAGCGTGGTGGCCTGGTGGGCGCATGCAGATGAAGGCGTTGTGCCAATCGCCGCGCATAATGCCGTCGAGGGCTTGAGGGCCTGCGCCTGCGGCGAGCAGAGCGGCGAGGTAGGACTCGGGGCACACGCGGGTGTCCCCACCATCCAGGGTGACGAGGTCGCCGAGGCAGGCTTCTTCGACGTGGCGGCGGTGGGCGGCGGTGTGGACGGCGTCTATCCACTTCATTTCGGCTGGCTCGGCCAAGACCCAATGGAGCTGGTCACCGAGGGGCGTGCCTTCGATGGACTCTATGATTGCGGCGAGACGCTCAGGGCATTCCGGGTGGTAGGGGCCAGTATCGTGGAGCTCGCAATCGGGGTTATGGATGAGGGCGGTGGGCAAGGGGAAAGGAAGGGGATGCAGTTTTAGGTTTTAAGTGTTCAGTTTTCAGTAGGCTGCAATAGTGGCTGCTTGGGCAAGGAAGAAGGCAGAAGTAATAATGCAAATTTATAAATTATAAATTATAAAATGATGCGGGCGAGAATTGGGGGTGGTTGGGGTGAATGGTGGACGTTAGGATTTTGTGGGGATTTGGAGATTCTTAGAGGTCTTTGAGGTGGGTGTCGAGAAGGAGGGTTACCGGGCCGTCGTTGTGGGCTTGGATTTGCATGTCGGCGGCGAAGATGCCTGCCTGGGTGGGTTGGCCTGTGATCTCGGAGAGGCGGGTGAGGAAGGATTCGTAGAGGGGGATGGCGGTTTCGGGGGGAGCGGCGCGGTTGAAACTGGGGCGGGTGCCTTTGCGGGAGTTGCCAAAGAGGGTGAACTGGCTGATGACGAGGCAGTTACCGCGGATATCGAGGAGGGAGCGGTTGAGTTTGTCGGCCTCGTCGGGGAAGAGGCGGAGGTTTGGTATTTTATTGGCCAGCCAGTCAATATCTTGCTGGGTGTCTTCTCTGGCGATGCCGAGGAAGACGAGGAGGCCCGTATCGATATGGCCTGTGACTGCGCCGTTGACGCGGCAGGTGGCGGAGTGGACGCGCTGGAGGACTGAACGCATGGGAGGTGGAGGAAATGCACAATGCTCAAGGCACAATGCACAAGTTTGAGGCAGGAGGGCAGGGGGGCTGGTTAAAGGAAGAAGGAAGAAGGAAGAAGGGAAGAAGGCAAAAGGTAGAATGAAGAATGATGAATGAAGAAGTTAAGACAGGGTGTACGTTAGTTGTTTATGTTGTTTGGAGATTTTTAGTGGTTGGTGGTAAGGTGGTTGTGGGTTTTATGGTTAGGAATGATTGTGATTTTGGATTTTTTGGGTCTCATTTCGTTACGTTTTGGGTCTCATTTGTGGGTGATTTCGCCTTCATTTCGCTCTCTTTTCGCGGTGTTTTCATCCTCTTTTGTGGGTGG
>CAZHQD010000076.1:0-3973 GCA_964533835.1 uncultured Puniceicoccaceae bacterium
CCTTCGAGCGTGAGGGCGCCGAGGAGGGTGAGTTCCTGGAGGTCTCTGGTGGCGGTGGCTTTGGAGGTTTTGGTGAGTGCGATGTATTTTTTGGCGTTCATGCCTCCCTGGAAGCCAGAGGGGCCTTCTTCGAGCATTCGTGTGAGGACTTTGAGCTGGCGGTCGTTGAGGTGGGGTTTGTAGCGGTCCAAAAATTTGGTTTTTTGGAGGGTAAAGCGGATTTGTGTTTCGGCCTGTATCTGTGCGTCCAGACAAATATTTACGAAATACGCGATCCAGGGTGTGACCTCATTTGAGCGCTGGGCCATTTTGAGCGCGTCGTAGTAGGCTTTTTTATTTTTTTCGATAGTTGCGGAGAGACTAAGGAGGACGGGTCTGCCGATGCCTTGTGAGAGCGCTTTTTCCGAGAGGGCGCGGCCAATGCGCCCGTTTCCATCCTCAAATGGGTGTATGGACTCAAAATAAAGGTGGGCCAAGGCCGAGCGGACGGGCGGAGAGTCTAACTGGTCTTGGGCACTTGGCGCAGTGGCGTTGAACCAGCGGATGAAGCCTTGCATTTCCCTGGGAACTCGATTTGAGGGAGGCGCTTCAAAGTGAATGGTTTCTTTTCCGATGGGGCCAGAGATGACTTGCATGGGCTCCTCGTGTGTGCGCCATGCGCCTTTTCTAATGCGCGGGCTGCCCTGCATGAGCATGAAGTGCCACTGGAAAAGCATTTCTTCCGTAAGAGGTTTCGCAAAATGATTGCGAACGGCTATCATGAGGGAGGCGATGCCCTGAGCCCTTTTGTCCGCAACGGGTTCCAGTGGGCTGGCGAGGCCGAGATTATTGCGAATGGAGGACATTACGTCACTACGGGTGAGGTATTCGCCCTCGATTTCGGAGGTTTTGAGGGCTTCAGAAACCATCATCTCTATAGTGGTTTCCAGCTGGGCGGCATCTGAGAGGCCTTCAAGCAACCCACTTGCTCGCCCGACCCGCTGCGCGAAGGCCAAGAGAACCTGTTCGCAGCCCTTGAGATCGTAGGTAAAATTGGGCCAATCAGGAAGCTGCCAATTGTAGGACATGAGCCGTGAGGGAAAGGAAGATTTATGATTTCAGAAGTAGAGACAGGCGCAAGGGAGCTTCTGGGGGTAAATATAGTCGAATGAGCCGATTGTAATACTTAATCGGCTCAAAATACAGAAAAAATTGAGCCGATTATCAAAAATAATCGGCTCATGGGGATGCTGGGGAATAATCGAGACGGGGGATCATGGAAAAACTTCTATTCTTTGGTGAATAGGGCTGAAATGGTGACTTGCTTTAGGAGCGTTTCAGCTAGCTTCGATTAAACTTTTAGTGGGGCGAGGTTGAAGTGGGTGGCGATGGTATGGGCGGTGGCCTGGATTGAGGCTTGGCCGTCGATCCATTGACAGAGGAAGCCGTGGGATTGGGCGGTGGCGGCTACATTTTGGGCAAAGGTGATGTCGCGCTTCATCCAGTTTTCGTAGGCGAGGGCGGGGTTGCTGGTTTCTTTTAAGCGGTCTTTTGCCCAGAGGCGTTTGGCATACTGCGTGCGGAAGAACTGCTCGGTGGGGACCAGGTAATAGGCTTGGCCTGGAGAAATATCTAGATGCGCGAGGCAGTTGGGTAAAAGGGTGCAGCCTTCGACCAGAAGTGGCTTGGGGAGGGAGGCGATATCTTCCAAAACCAGATCGAACTCTTCTTGAAATATGTCGAAGGCGAGACGGACGTTTTCTTCGTGGCTTCGCATGAAGACATACTCGTGATTGCTCACGCGCAGGATGGAGCTAGTGGGGAGCCCGCGACTTTCGCCGATTTTGAGGTGGTGGTCGAAATGGTCGTCACATTTGTAGTAGTGAAGACCGAACTGCTCTACCAAGGCAGTTGCAATACTGCTTTTACCAGAGCATGGAGAGCCACCGAGCCAATAGACGCCATTCCAACGATCAGTCATTTAGCGCTGTTTTGAGGGAATGAAATCTACGAGAGGGCTTCGTCGTAGCGGAGGGCTTGGATATTTTTTTCCTGGAAATACTTGATGACAGAGGGGTGGGTAAAGAGGAGGCGCTCCCCTTCCCTTTCCGGGCCGAGCCAGCCAGGGGTGTTGCCTTGACGGCGGACGGCACGGATTTCTTGTTCGTCGTAACAGGGGTGACCGACGACGAGGAAGGTGCCTTCGGTAAGGGTGGCTAGTTTGTGGAGAAGCCTAGCGGGGTGGTCGTTTTTGGGGAGGGAGTCGTTGGAGCGATCGATGGGGGGGATATTGGCGTTGTTGGCGTAAAGAAGGCCTTCTTGTTTGCAGAGGGCGGCGAGCGCATCGTTGAGGCCCGGGAGCCAATTGACGCCCATATGGGTGTCCAAGTAAGTGAGCTTGAAGCCCGTGGCGCGAAGTTTGTCTATCTGAGCCTTGGCCTCGGTGAGCATTTGGTCGAGCGGGGTATTGCGCTCGTGGAGCTCGAGGGTGGAGTCGAAGAGGTAGCCTTCGGGGTCGTAGAGAGCGGGGACGGTGCTACGGCCAGAAATGGCTGACCAGCGGGGGAAGCTCCACTCGGAATTGAGGGTGAAATGGCAGCCGAAGGCGACGCCGTGGAGGTCTTTGAGGATATCGAAAGCGTGCTGGAGGTGTTCGCAACAGGCCATGACGCCGACGTTGCGGGCGACGCCGTGGAGGCAGGCTTCGCGGATGGCGTAGTTTGCGCTGCGGAAGGAGGCAGCGTCGTCACAGCGGGTAATAATTTTGAGCATGGGAAAGAAGAAGAAAGAAGTTAAGGCAGGGTTCACCACAGAGGCTCGGATGAGCACAGAGGGGATAAAATGAAATTATAAATTCAAAATTATAAATTATAAAAGGAAGGCAGGGCGAGAGCGCAAGTGATCAGCAAGGGAGCATTTTGGAAGGGGCAGGTGGTTGAGAGGGGCGGGGAAGTGAAATTAAAACGGGGCGATTGGAAACGTCTTACAATTTTGAACTTAGCATTTTGAATTATTATGTGGCAATTGTTTTGAGGGGGTGAGTGGAAATTCGTGGGGTGGGTGGAAAAAAGTGCTTGCCTTGAAGGGGGGAGTTTGAAATTTTGTTCGTTTTTAATCAAAGCAGCCATGAGCAAAATCTGTGCATTTACCGGCAAGCGCCCTGTCAAGGGCCGTATCATTCATCGCAAGGGTCAGGCAAAGAAGTCTGGCGGTATTGGTACGCACGTAACCAAGATCACAAAGCGCACCTTCCGCCCGAACTTGCAGCGAGTACGCGTGGTGCTGCCTAATGGGCAGGTGAAGCGCATCTGGGTCTGCGCCAAGGTGATCAAAAAGGGCCTGATCACGAAGGCGTAAGAAAAAGAAGAAGGCAGAATGAAGAAGTCCTGCAAAGGAAGGTTATTGTTCTGAGTAAGCCTTAAAAATTTTAGAAAGACCCGCTGGCGATGCCAGCGGGTTTTTTGTTGGGTAAATAATGGAAGCAAAAAACCGCAGACCGTGTGGGCTGCGGTTGAGTTATGAATAGGAGAGCTAGCGCTATTTACAGGTCAAAAACGTAGCCTGATATAACGAATTTCCAGCTGTTGGAGCCAAAGTCATACATGAAGAAGCCGTTGGGGTCAGTGCTGCCTTCGTGAACATACCACCATCTGGAGTTACCAAAACTGTAAACGAATGGGCAGAAAGCGGTGTAGAGGTATTCTTCCATGCTAGCGTTGAAAACGAATCCACCACCGACGAAATAGAAATTGGGGCCATTGAAGACGATCGAGGTTACAGTGCAGTTGGAACTGGAAACCTGAACGGAAAGATCGGCGTAGTTGCCATTGGTGTCGGTGGCGCGGATAGTCAGAGAGGTAACCCCCGGATAGGAGGGGTCGAAATTGAGATCGAGGAAGCGGCCATCGCGGATAGTGGGCTGGGCGACGGAAGTGTTGCCTGAATTGATGATGGAGTAAGAAATGATGGAGGGCTTGCCGCTATCGTCGGGCTT
>CAZHQD010000076.1:4073-8606 GCA_964533835.1 uncultured Puniceicoccaceae bacterium
ACGTTGCGGTGAAAGATGGCGCGGTTGTAAGAGCCTGCGTCCACATAGGCCAGGAAGTTTTCGACGTGAAGAGGGGCGGCGTCCGGGCGGAGCGACATATTGAATGAGCCGAGGTCGGTATTTACCTGAACGATAGGCTCTTGAATGCCTGGAATACCGAAATAGGCGGAGAGATCGGCAGTGAAATCGACAGCGCTATCCACCCAGTCTTGAGGCAGGAAGGCCGGAGTAAACTCCGCAGTGACCACGGGAACCTCTGCAGCGCGCGCTGAGTGGGAAATCATGGCAAGCGCCAGGATTAGCGGGAGACAGAGCATGCTCCTGAAGGTGAATATGTTTTTCATCGAAACGATTGCTAGTAGGAATAAAGCGGAAGGTAGCGCTCACGCAAGTAGGCAATAAGAGCGGAAGGTGAAAGTGGCTCGCCAGTTACGGTCTGTACGAGGGTGTTTGTATCGTAGCGTTTCCCGTGCCGATGGATGTTTAGGCGCAGCCACGAAAGCAGGGCAGAAAAATCTCCCTGAGCGATTTGGGACTCCACGGCAGGTATTTGGCGACGAATGGTAGCCCAGAGCTGGGCAGCCATCATGTTGCCTAAAGTGTAACTGGGGAAGTAACCGAAGGCACCTCCCGACCAATGGACGTCCTGAAGACAGCCCTCTTTGTCTGAAGCGGGAGTGAGGCCGAGCGTCTCTTGAGAGAGGGTATTCCATGCGGCGGGGAGGTCCTTTATAGCCAGATCGCCACTGAAGAGGCGCTGCTCCAGCTCGAAGCGGAGCATGATGTGGAGATTGTAAGTGACCTCGTCGGCATCCACACGGATAGGGGTGATCTCGACGGCGTTGATGGCGAGGTAAAGCTGATCGGAGGAAACGCCAGCTAGCTGATGGGGAAAGAGCTCGCGGTAGCGGGGTTCCCAGAAGGCCCAAAAAGCTCGACTGCGACCTATCTGGTTTTCCCAAAGACGGCTTTGTGATTCATGTACGGCCATGCCCACATAGTCGCCGAGCGCGGTGCCCTGATGCCCGATGGGAAGGCCTTGCTGGTAGAGACCGTGGCCGCACTCGTGGATAGAGCTAAAGAGGGAGTCGAGCGGGTTTTGCTCGTCGTAGCGAGTGGTGAGACGGGTATCTAAGGGGTGACCGCTGCAGAAAGGATGAGTGGTGCGATCAAGGCGGCCCTTGGAAAAATCAAAGCCGAGCCTGGTGAGGACGTCGCGAATGAAGCGCTCCTGGCGATCCTCGGGAAAGTCTTTGAAGAGGCCTACGGGGGGCTTGCGGGAGGAATTGAGGATTTGGGGCAGGACTGACTTGAGGCCCTCTTTGAGAGAGGAAAACAGTGGCTTAACAAAGGCGGCAGTAAGGCCAGGGTCGTGGAGGTCCAGGTAAAAGTCATAAGCGGCGGCACCAGAGAAACCGAGACAAGCAGCGCGCTCCTTGGCGAGAGAGAGGACGGTTTCCAGGTGGGGAGCGAAGAGGGAGAAGTCGCTACTGGCGCGTGCGGTTTTCCAGGCATGGTAGGCGGCGCTATGGGCGGCGGCTTGACGTGCAGCAAGCTCTGGGGGCACGCGCACCAGGCGGTCGTAATTGCGGCGGGCATCGCGAACGACGAGCTGGGCATCGGCATCGAGGGCACTGAGGGAGGCTTCAAGACGAGAGAGAAGATCGCCGATGGCGGGGCTGGAGGCTTCGCGGTGGTAGAGCTCGGCGACAAGGGCAGACTGAGAGGCGCGGGCGGGATGACTCTCGGGAGGGAGACAGACCTGCTCGTCCCAGCCGAGGAGGTCTTGAACCTGGGCAAGAGAGGCGAGACGCTTGAGAGAATTGGTAAGCGCTGTGTAGTCGGAGGCGATGGGCATGGGAACTATCACTAAAGGGTTATACGCAAAAGGCGGGTGATGTGGATGCGGGAAAAGGCATGGAAGGAAGTTTTCAGTTTTAGGTTTTCAGTTTTCAGACCTGAAGGCATGCACGCGCTTTCAAAAAAAGATAGGATGGATGCGGGCGAGAAAAATTCATTATGCTAATGCTGATAATTGTTATGCTGGGCAACCGAGACGGTCGCCCCACCCTCAAGGCAAGCAATTGGTGTGGCTGAATTGCAACAATACAAGGGTTTATACGAGGGATGCAGGGATGGGGGAAGTGGATTGTTTGAGGGATTGCGAAATTTGTTTGGTGTTTGGGGAGGGATGGATAGGGTTTAGGCAAAGGATTATAACAATGCTGACACCATGGATACTTGCTGCACGATTGAAGACACTGCCTGCTGCGGTCGCACCAGTGGCTGTGGGTAGTGCGTTGGCATATAGCGATGGGGGATTTCAACTGTGGCCTGCCACGCTGTGTCTGCTGTTTGCGCTGCTAATCCAGATTGGAACGAATTACGCGAATGATTACTATGATTTCGTAAAGGGGGCGGATACGAAAGAGCGGATTGGGCCGACGCGGATGGTGGCGGCAGGCAGAATCAGCCCGCAGCGGATGTTTGCGGCGGTGTGGGTGGTTTTTGGGCTGGCGTTTGTCGTGGGGTGCGGGCTTTTGCCTTACGGGGGCTGGGCTTTGCTGGTGGTAGGGGTATCGAGCATTGTTTGCGGGGTGGCCTATACGGGAGGCCCTTACCCACTGGGATACCACGGCTGGGGGGATGTATTTGTATTTTTGTTTTTCGGATTAGTAGCGGTGGGGTGCACTTACTACGTGCAGGTGGGGCACTACAGCGGGGCTGCGCTTTGGCTGTCGCTGGGGCCTGGGGCACTCTCTACGAACTTGCTGGTGGTGAATAACTACCGCGATGCGCCGACTGATGTGAAGGCGGGCAAGCGGACGCTTGCGGTGCGCTTTGGAAGGGGATTTGCGCTGGCAGAATATGGAGTGATGGTAGCGGTGGCGTGCGTGGCTTCGCCACTGCTCATGCTGGCAACCGATGGACGCTACTGGCCCATGCTCTGCCTGGGCACACTGGCTATCATGGGGTTTAGAGAAATGAAGGCTCTGAAGAAGGCAGACACTCTGGAAGCCTACAACCAATCACTGGCCAACACCGCCAAGCTCCTGCTGGCGCACAGCCTTGTGGCCAGCCTGCTGCTGGTAATTATAGGGTGAGAAAATGGGCTACTGAGGGCGAAGAGCAGGGCCGATAACGCTTAGGACCATGCCCTTTATCTGTTCGTCGGTGAGAACGGAGGCCGCGCCCGCGTGAATAAAGCGGTGAGCATACTGGCGTTTGCCGAAGAACCAAGACTCGCAGCTCATCCAAAGGAGGGACATAATCAGCTCGGGCGCGAGGTCGTCCCTCAAGCGACCCGCATCTTGCTCGCGCTTGATGACTGGGATAAGCGGGCTGCCCTTGCCTGCGGCAAAGGGGGGCGGCTCCAGGCCTTCGGCATTGAGCCATGAAAGGAGACGGACAAAGGGCGGGTTTTTCTCCAGGTAGTTGTAGTAGGCGCGGAGGAAATCCACAGCAAAATCGCTCCCGCGGGTAGCATCGGTGAGGACAGGGCGAAGCTCGGCAAACATACGCTCAAAACAGCGATCCCGCACGGCGGCCCAGAGCTTCTCTTTCGACTCAAAGTGATGGTGGATGAGGCTCTGGGTGACTTTGGACTCTTCGGCAATTTCTTTGAGAGAGCTGCCGCTAAAACCACGGCGCAGGAAGACAACCTCTGCCCCCGCAAGAATCAGATCGCGGGAGCGCTGGGTGCGCTCGGCTTGCTTGAGGCCAGTCTTTGCCATGGGGTGAGAATGGAGGGGAGGAAGGGAATGCACAATGTTCAATGCACAATGCACAAAAAAGGCAGGGGGCAGGGATAGATGAAATTATAAATTCAAAATTATAAATTATAAAAAAGACAAGGGTGGGTAGTGGAAACGTCATGCGGTTGAGAAGAAACCAATGACGCTGTGGGAGGATTACTTTCCATATCTTTTGGCGTAGTGGGCTTTTCTGGCAGTTCTGATTTGTGACTTTGTGGGTGGAGGGCGATTGGATTTGAAGCTGCCGTAAAGGGACTCTGTGGATGCCGTTTGCGGAAATTTACTCGCGATGAATTTTTTGTGGTCTTTAGTTTCCATGATGCCAGAGAATAACAATAACGCTGTATAAGTGGAGAGAAAAAGGAGAGCAAAGAGGGGTGAAAGGTGGCAATGCCATGGAAAAATTGGCTGAGATGGCTTGCGTTCTGTGGGGTGTATCTCTTTTTTAGCGGGTAACCATGCCTGTACTCACCTACCGTCAAGCACTGAAAGAAGGACTCGCCGAAGAAATCGAGCGCGACCCGAATGTAGTCATAATTGGGGAAGAAGTCGCCCAATACAATGGCGCCTACAAGGTGACCGAGGGGCTATGGGAGCGCTTTGGAGACAAGCGGATAGTGGATGCGCCTATCAGTGAGGCGGGCTTTATTGGGCTGGGGATTGGCGCGAGTATGCTGGGTATTCGCCCTGTCATGGAGCTGATGTTTTACAGCTTCGCGTATGTGGCGTGGGACCAGATGGTGAACAACGCAGCGTGCGTGCGGTATATGTCGGGCGG
>CAZHQD010000076.1:8706-13871 GCA_964533835.1 uncultured Puniceicoccaceae bacterium
ATACCGCTGGGTGTGGCCGACGTGAAGCGCGAGGGCAAGGATATCAGCCTAATCGCCCATGGGCGCGCCGTGATCACTTGCCTAAAGGCCGCTGAGATATTGGCTGCCGAACACGATATCAATTGCGAAGTGGTGGATCTGCGCAGCATCAGGCCACTGGACGAGGAGGCAATCCTCCGCAGTGTGCGCAAGACGCACCGCGCGCTGTATGTGGAAGAAAATAAGCCATTCTGCGGCGTAGGCGCACAGATCGCCTATCTGATACAGGACAAGGCCTTTGATGATCTGGATGCACCCGTGAAGCGCATTAGCTCACTGGACGCGCCTGCCATCTATTCCGATCCGCTGGAGAAGGTGCAGCTCCCCTCACCTACCCGAGTGATCAATACGGTGTTGGAGATGCTCTAAAGTTTTCGGTTTTCAGTTTTCAGACCCAAGACATCGGCGATATTGTCCGTTAGGCAACGAGTCCTTAGTTCTGCGCTTTGCATCATGAATTACAAGGCAAGTGGAAAGTAAAAGTGTCTTAAGTATGAAGCTGAATGTTTGGGTTAGCCGATGAGGGTGAAGGCACCATGGGCTGGGCACTGGACGCGGACAAGGCCGTGGGCATCTTGTGGGGAGATTTGCAAGGGAATGGGATTGCCAGCGGCGTCTTGCGCAATGGGTTGCCAGTTGGCAGGAACGGAATCGAAGACAATCTCGGCTGAGACGGCAGACTGAAAACGCCAGAGAGTTTGCTGGGCGGACTCCTGGCAATACAGCAACTGGGCATCGGAAAAGACGAGCCGAGCGGACAATTCTTTTGGTGATTCCGTGAGGGAAATCGTGAGCTGATTGCGCCCCGATAAGAGGGCGGATTCGGGGATTTGCAAAGATTTTGAAAAACGCTCTCCATTCAGGGACCACTCGGCAATATGCTGACCTGTGCCGTGAAGATCCACATCTATAGATGCCAAACGGTAGCGAAACCCACGCAGTGAGCGAGAAAGGCCGCCAGTTGAAATGGCTAGCCCCTGGGCCAAAGGCAAGAGCAAGCGACCTGTGAGAGCAACAACGAAACTGCCCGCAGAAAAGGGCAAGCCGCGGTGATTTTGGGTATTGCGATGGTCTTCGTGGAGGGCACCGACCATGGGGTATTTTTCGCAGAGAGTAAGCGCCTCGGCGACTTGATCGCGGAGGGCATTGTCTGCCTCGGCAGAAGAGAGAAGGCGCTCACGGAAAAGGAAACGATTGAGGACATTCCAAGGGCAAAGACCGTAGCTACGATCCTGCATAAGAGGCCACTGACGGAAGACCGCCAAGGCGCCCTTGCGCTGGGCCTCTGGCAAAGGGTAAAATGGGCCTTGAGCTTGGGCCCAAGAGTATTCCCAGTTGTCTATAATTTTGGGATTGTAGGCTACTTTTTCCTCGGAGCCGTCGGTGTAAAACGCCCAAAGGCTGAAGGGGATACCCGACGCATCAACAAAGCGAAGGCGGAGCGACTCGCGGAGGGCGTCCGCTCTTTTGCCGAAGCGACTGGCTGTCTCCTTAGCGTCATTGCTGCCCTCAATGGCGGCCAGGCATTCGAGCATACGGAGGACATTGTAGGTATTTACCTGGTGATAGAAGGAGGCAACACGGCGGTAGGTTTTGCCGTCCTTTGAAGTGTTGGAATGGGCAGCCTGGAGGGAGCCATTTACAACATCGAAGCTGAAGTAGGGACTGCCCTTGAGGGACTCTTCGCCGAGGGTATCGCTGGTCATGACTTCGCGCTCGGAGTCCCAGCATTTGGCAAGGTGGTCGTCGGTGATTTTGAAAAGCAAGTCCAACGTGCCTCTGCGAAGAAGACGATCATCACCCGTGATGCGGGTGTAAGTAAAAAGACTCCAAACGGCATAGAAGAGGCCATCATCTTCCGATTTGCTCCAGCGAGTGCCTACCAGCTGGCCGAATTCCCTGATGCGCTGCCCATTCGGGCCGAGGGTGTCACTTGGGTTGGCCAAAAGAAAAGGAGCCCAGATACGAGAAAACTCGGGATGGCCCGCGAGAGCGAGATGGGAGGTGGACATAGAGCCATCGCGCACCCAGATAAGGTAGTAGATGCGATTGAGCGCGCCGAAGGCTGCGCCACCCGCATCTATACCGCTCCAGCAAATACGGCGATTGAGATCGAAGACCTTCTGGAAATCAGGATCGGCCAGCTCCAGACGGGCAGGCTCCAGATCGTGAGCCAAGGTGGACTCATTGAGCGTTAGAAGGGAATCGAAGCCTTGGCCATCGAGCTTGCGGAGAACACGATCCACCTGCGCTCTGTTTTCCTCTCCACCGATGATGATAGGATCATTTTCAAGCACTTGAAGGAGGTGTACCCCATTATCGAGAACGCGAAAACGATTGGCCTCAAAGCCAGGAAAGCGAATAAAGCTGACAAACTCCTCGCCACGATCGGCAATGCGCTCGGTGAGCAGGCCATCGCTGAGCTCAAAAGCGCGGTGAGGGCGAAAGGCCAGGAGCAACGGGGCACGCGCTGTGATGACGAAAGCATTTTCGTCGGCGATGTTTAGAATTTGGATAAGGTTGAGAGCGCCGTTTTCATGAGAGAACTGAAGCCGTGTGCAAAAAGGGTCGTAGTCGAAAGAAAAGCGCGCTGCCTCGGACCCGAGATCGTGAACACGGAAGTCGGCGAAGAGAGTGGACTGATTATCACGGTTAGAAAAATTACGGGCGCGGAAATCTTTGCGTCGAAAGGCGTTGGGCTTATAAACGAATTCGAGCTCGGACTCTTGCGAACCGACCATTAATGTAAGGCGATTGCCGCAGCGATTTTGGAGAATGAGGTTATGCTTTCCCTCTTCCCATACGGGGTTACGATAGGCTGATTTCATGAGTAAATAAGGCAGTTGTGAGTCTTACGCCAAAAGGGGAAGAAGGAAAGGCAGAAACAGCATAGAAAACGGAAAGAAACAGTTGGCGCAGGAGTGCGCAGGCGATTTGGGGTTGCTATGCGAAGAAGGAGGGGACTATGTGATAGAGCACTAACCGAGAGATTTGCCCCATGAATGTTGTCTATCTACACTGCCACGATGCGGGACGGTTTATATCTGCGTATGGGCACAAGCTGCCCACACCGCATTTGGAAAAGTTTGCGAGAGAGGGGACGCTCTTCAGGCAGGCGCACTGCGCGGGGCCAACCTGCTCGCCCAGCCGCGCGGCCTTGCTACTTGGACAGAGCCCGCATGAGACGGGGATGTATGGACTGGCGCACAGGGGTTTTAGTTTGGCTGCACCAGAACGGCACCTAGCGGCCTACCTGCGCAGGAACGGATTTCACACCTGCCTGAGCGGAGTGCAGCATGAGTTTTCCTGGCAAGCGGAGAAGCCCTACGAAACGGTCCTCTCCCTAGTGGACACGAGCACGGTAACAGAGCAGGGATTGTATTTTCAGGTTACCGACCGAATGGCAGCAGTGCGATCGGCACAGTTTATCAAAGGGGTTCACGAGCGGCCCTTTTTCTTGAGCTGTGGTTTTATTTTGCCACACCGAGAGTTTCCCTACGAGTTTGTGCCCGGGTATGAGCCTGATAGAGTAACGCCGCCCGCAGGAATACCAGACACCCCGCAGACGCGCAAAGACTATGCACACTACTGCGCCGCTGTGAAGAACATGGACGATTGCGCGGGGGTGGTACTGGAGGCGCTTAGGGAAAGCGGGCGGGACAGGGATACCATAGTAATCTTTACGACGGACCACGGGATCGCTTTTCCCCTACATAAGTGCAACCTAACGGACAGAGGAACGGGCGTAAGCCTAATCATCAGCTACCCCGATAACCCATCTTCCGGAAAGGCGAGTGACGCGCTAGTATCCCATGTGGATATTTACCCGACGCTCTGTGACTTGCTGGGACTAGAGGCACCCGAGTGGCTACGGGGAACGTCTTTGCGGCCATTGTTTGAAGGCAAGGCTAATGAGGTGCGTGAGGAGCTTTACTCCGAAGTGAGCTACCATGCAGACTATCAGGCAGAACGGGCCATTCGCACGCAGCGCTACAAACTAATCAAGTGCTATGACACTGATCGGCGAGTGCCACCCGCAAACTGTGATGATAGCCCGAGCAAGGATGCAGTGTTTAAAGATGCGGGACTGCTGGCGAAAGAGCGGCCCACCTACCAGCTTTATGATTTACTGACGGACCCTCAGGAGTTTAATAACGTGGCAGGGGATGCGACCTATGGGGCAATACTAAAAGAGATGGAGACGCGCTTGGAGAAATGGATGGCGGCGACAAATGACCCGCTGTTGAAAGGGCCGATAGCCAGGCCCGAAGGCGCCAGAGTGAACCCGAGGACGCACTACTCGCCGGGGATGAAACCAGAATAAAAAATTAAGATTTAAGAATTAAGAATTAAGAATTACATTCGCCTATTTAGTGGATGAGGGGGAGAATGCGGGCGGGGGCGTAGGGGTTTTCGGAGTGGAGTTTTTCCAAGAGAGGGAGTGCGGTGCGGTGGAGGAGGACGGTCACAGTGCCGCCGCTGCCGCCGCCTGAGATACGGGCGCCGTAGAGACCTGCGGCTGGGCCTTTCTCACGGATGCTCTGCACCATGGCATCCGTCTCTTCGCAGCCCAGGCCCATAGCGGTGTAGCCAAGGTGGGATTGAAACATGAGCTCACCAAGCAGCGCCCTACCCTCTTCGGATACTCGACGACCAGAAAGAATCTCGACCGCGATACGGGAACGGTGGGACTCCTCTATGGGGAAAAAGGTGGCAGCCCTAACGGGATAGCTTTCGCGCTCGTCAATTTTTGAAAGAGGATCGCTAACGCCTTTGTAGAAGATTCTGAAATCGGCTCCAGTGAGATTCTCAGGCAGGCGGGTAGCGGACTCACGGAGGGCAGAAGGCACTAGCTCCGCCAGAAAGGAGAGGGATTTGCCGAGAGACTTTTCCAAGATGGCTTTTCCCATGAATGCGGCAGTGCGAGCGACTCCATAACTGTGACCGCCCACGGAGTGCTTTACGCCGCTGGGCCAGCCCACTATGAGCATATCTTCAGGCAATGTGACGGCGGGTAGGGTTTTATCGGGCTGGCAAAGAATAGGCAAAATGCTGCCGTGAGCACCACACGAACAAGTGAGCTGATCCATGAGGCCGCAAGGGGCGCCAACAATGGCGTTTTCCAC
>CAZHQD010000077.1:0-13494 GCA_964533835.1 uncultured Puniceicoccaceae bacterium
ACTGCGGAAGTCTTCAGCCGCTCTCCCGTCACCTACCAGTGGTTCCGCAATAATATCCTTCTCGAAGGGGAAACCCAGCCCACCCTCTCCATTGCCAATGCAGCTCAGGAGGACTTTGCCTCCTACATTTTGAGGGCCACAAATGCCTCCGGCTTCACTGTCAGCAACGCCGCTGTTGTCACGGAGAATCCCTACCCCAGCGCGGAATACACAGCCTGGGCCACGGGCAAGTCCTGGGCAAACACGGCCGCCAGTCTCCCGGCTGCCGATGCCGATAACGATGGCCTCACCAATCTCTACGAATACCTCTTCGACATGAACCCCCTTGCCCCTGATGCCTCTCTGCCCAACGTGATGAGTATTCAGGCAACAGGCGGCGACGTCACGTTCTCCTTTGCGCCCGTCCGCATCGACCCCTCTCTCACCATCACCATCGAAACCTCAGATGACTTGGCTCTATGGGAGACAGGCGCGCACACCATCGAAACTGCCGATGGCCCCGCAGGCTTCCGAACCTACACCCTCCGTGCGCCTACGACCGCCCTTCAAGGCGCCACCCTCTTTGCGCGTCTCTCGGCGACACTCGCTCAGTAAGCATCTGCTCTCTCCATAGTTTGTCACTAAAGTGGCTTGGCGTCTTTGCTCGCCAAGCCACTTTTTTATTTCTTATTCATTTCTTGATCACTATTTGCGACCCATAACTCTGCTTGAAATTTTTAATTCTTAATTCTTAATTTAATTATGGATCTGCCCCTCTTGCGGTTACTTTCCGCCCGCGTAGAAGAGCAGCGAGGGCCGGATTACTATTGGGATAACCGTTATCGCGGCTCTCCGCGCAACGTCGTCATACAGCAAATCCTCGCGGGCGAATGCTTCCTCCGCGCCGAGGGCAAAGAATACCGCATCGGCCCCGGCCAGGCCTTCCTCTTTCAAAACCCAGAAGAATCCCAATATGGCTACCCAAGTGATGCCAAGGGCATATGCCGATTGCGCTACGTTTGTTTTTCTGGAGAAGAAGCCCATGCTTTCTGGCTAACACTCTATAAAAGATTCGGGCGTGTTATCACCTTGAACCCTCAAGGTGAGGCCTCTCTCCGTTTTCAACAGCTCACCGCAGAAGAGCACAGCCGCCGCTTCAGAGATCGTTACGACGAGAGCGAGCAGCTCTACCAATTCGTGATGAGCCTCTTTCGCGATCAGGATGCCCAACGCGAATCCGCAGACCCTGTAGAGTATTGCTACAACTACATTCTCAATCACCATCGCAGCGAATTTAATGTCAAAACCCTGCTTGCGGAGACTGGGCAATCCCGCGAGCACATCAGCAGGCAATTCACCGCTCGCTACGGCGTGGCGCCTGGCGCCCTCTTGAGAAAACTCCGCCTCCAAACTGCTTGCGAATTGCTCGCGGTCTCGCACCGTAATCTTGAAGAAATTGCCCTCTCTGCGGGTCTCTCCAATGCACGAACACTATCAAGGCTTTTCAAAACTGCCTACGGTGTCACTACCGAAGAATGGCGCAGACAGCGCGGCATTGGTCTTACGGCAGATGAGCGATAAACGACTCCCCGTTAAGCGCCAGCGGTTTCTGCAATGTGCCGCTTAGGTAGTCTAGGGCGTTGCCGACTGCTGTTTCCAGCGGCAGCCCCTTGGCCATATTCGCCGCGATTGCCGCAGATAGCGTACACCCGCTCCCGTGGGTGTTCACACCTTCTATCCTGGGATGAGTAAAGATACGCGTCTTTCCGTTGCTCTCACAAAGCACGTCCCGCAACTCTCGCTCATTGAGGTGCCCGCCTTTAAGCAAGATTGCTGTGCCGCAACGCTTCGAAAGAGCCCGCGCGGCCTCTTCCATCGTGCTCCCGGTTACCTTCTCCCCGTCCAGAAGCACTGCCGCCTCGTCGAGATTGGGCGTGATAAGAGTGGCGAGAGGGAAAAGCCGCTGCGTCATGGTCGCCACCGCGTCTGGCAGTAAGAGCATCGCCCCACTGCTAGCCACCATCACGGGATCCACGATGAGAGGGATATGCGGATAAGCTTTCAGCGTGTCTGCCACTGCCCCTATTTGTGGGCTGCCATAAAGCATACCCGTCTTGATGGCTCCAACTGTAAACCAGCCCAGCACTGCCCGAAGTTGCGCCTCCACAAATTCAGGCGCCATTGCCTCCACTGCGGTTACCGCAGATGGATTTTGAGCCGTCAGGCAGGAAAATGCCGTCGTCCCAAATACCCCGTGGGCAGCAAAGGTCAGCAGGTCGGCCTGCACGCCTGCTCCTGCCCCCGAATCAGAGCCTGCTATTGTCAGCGCCACCGGTAGCGATTTTCTAACTTCCATGCCGCCAGACTATAACGGCCCCCGTCGCCGAGAGTCCACCCCGAAAGAGGCTTGCCCCGTGCCCATCTCCATCCCTATACACAATACATTATGAGCAAAGAACTCGAAGAGGGATCAACCCTCAAACTGGACTTCAAGAAGCTCGCCAAAGTAGCCGCTTGCGGGCAAGACCTCGTGCCCGTCGTCGCTCAGGATGCCCGCACGGGCGAAGTCCTGATTGTGGGCTACGCCAATGAGCTGGCCCTGGAAACCGCTCGCCGTGAGCGCATGGCCACCTTCTGGAGCACCTCACGCAACGAGCTCTGGATTAAGGGCAAAACCAGCGGAGATTACCTTGAAATCGTGGATATCTACGTGAACTGCGAACAAAACTCCCTGCTTTACCGTGTCATCCCAAAGGGCAAGGGCTCCTGCCACACCAAGGACAGCAGCGGTGTAGCCCGCTCTGGCTGCTATTACCGTCGCCTGACGAATGAGGGCAAGCTGGAGTTTGTCGAAGGCAAGCTTTAGTTAACGCGGGGCATCTCGTCTGAATTGGCCACCGGCTTCTCCGCGTGCTTCTTATTGGTGCCGAAAAGCATGTAGAAGGCAGGCACCATGAAGAGCGTGAAGAATGTTCCTATGGCCATGCCCGTTACCAGCACTAGGCCTATGCTGTTTCTGGAAGCCGCTCCGGGCCCTGAAACCAGCACTAGCGGGAAGTGGCCAAATATCGTCGCGGCGCTTGTCATCAAGATCGGGCGTAGTCGCGTAGAGGCCGCCTCCAGCACCGCAGCGCGTTTGCTGATTCCCTCTTCCTGTAGCTTGTTTGCCCATTCCACAATAAGAATACCGTTTTTAGCTATCAGCCCTACCAGTGTGATTAGCCCCACCTGGCTGTAGATATTTATCGAGCGCACCTCGTCTGTCATTGGATTGCCCAAAAAGATGGGCAAGAGCGCACCGAAGATCGCAAGCGGCACACTGCCCAGCAATATGACAAACGGATCGCGGAAGCTGTTAAACTGCGCAGCCAGCACCAGAAAGATCATCACGCCCGCCAATCCCATCGTTTGCAGCAAAGATGAGCCTTCTGTGCGCAACTGTCTTGATTCGCCCCCGTAGTCTATGAAGTAGCCCGCTGGCAAAATCTTGTCGGCTTCTTCCTCAAGGAATTTCAGCGCCTTATCCACGCTTAGACCCACCCCGGTAATCTTTACCGAGTTGAGCTGTTGGAATCGGTTGAGACTCCGCGGCTGGACGCTTTCTTCCAGAGTGGCAAACGTAGAGAGCGCCACCAGCGAGTCCTGTGGCCCGCGCACATAGTAATCCGAAAGCTGATCGGGATTTAGACGCTCAATGCGCTCCACCTGCGGTATTACGCGGTAGCTGCGCCCCTCAATGTTAAAGCGGTTCACATAGCCCCCGCCCAGCATCACGCCCAAATCCGCACCCACACGGCGCATATCCAGCCCCATCGCTGCAATCTTTTCACGATCCAGGGTCACCTCCACCTGTGGCTGGTCAAACTTCAAATCGCTGTCCACAAAGAAGAAGGTGCCGTCCGCAGTCTTTTCCATGGCTTTTGCCACAAGCTGCTCCGCAAAAGCATTGATCTCCTGGTGGCTTGCCGTCGAAGAAATCACAAACTCGATCGGGAAATTGCCTCCTGATGGCAAGGGTGGCGGCGTAGTCACAATTACACGCACCCCTGGCACGCGCGCCATGGTGCCTGCCAGCGATTGCTCAATCTCTATGGCCTTGCGCTCACGCTCAGACCATGGTTTGAGCAAGATTCCGGAAAAGCCAAAATTCGGCCCTGTTAGCTGGAAGCTCGTCTCATATTCTTCCACGGACTCAAACACATTCTGCACCTGTTCGGTAAAGAGCACCGTTTGGTCAATCGTGCTGTTTGGCGCCGTCATTATGATACCAAACACCACCCCTTGGTCTTCGCGAGGAGCCAGCGTCTTCATTGATATCATCGCAAAGGGCCCAATCAAAAGTGATAGCAACACGGCCAGCGTGATGGTCACGGGTATGTAGTTTAGAGACCCGTTTAGCAGCGCTTCGTAGCGCGCGCGCACTTTGTCAAAAAAGCGGTTCAAAACCCCCGCAAATCCGTGCTCTTCGCTGCTCTTGTTAAGCAAAGCGCCACTCATCATGGGCGATAGCGTAAGCGCCACCACCCCGGAAACGGCCACCGCGCCCGCCAGCGTAATCGCAAACTCGCGGAACAAAGCGCCCGTCAGCCCCCCTTGGAATCCGATTGGCGCATACACCGCTGCCAATGTGATCGTCATCGCTATGATCGGGCCGAACAATTCCCGTGCCCCTTTTATAGCGGCTTCCTTAGGCTTCATTCCGTTGCGGATATGCCGCTCCACATTTTCCACCACCACAATCGCATCGTCCACCACCAGACCCACTGCCAACACAATAGCCAGCAGGGTAAGCAAGTTGATGGTAAACCCAAATACATTCATGAGGAACAAAGCGCCCACCAAGGATAGTGGCATGGCAATCAGCGGCACTATCACCGATCGCAGCGATCCCATGAACAAATAGATCACTATGCCCACGATAAGCAGCGTCTCCCCAAGTGTCTTCAAAATCTCATGCAGCGCGTCATTGATGTAGGCTGTCGCATCATACGCGATATTGGCCTGAAGCCCCACTGGCATTTCCTTCTGGATTGTGGGCATGGCTTCTCTTACCGCCTTGATAACATCCAGCGAGTTCGCATTTGGTAAAACCCAAATCCCCATAAACGTGGCTTTTTGCCCATCGAAGCGCACTTCTTCTTCGTAGCTCTCGGCGCCTAGCACCACATCAGCCACATCTTGCAGGCGGATAATCACGCCATTGTCTTCTTTTACCACGAGGTTTTTAAACTCCTCTACGCTCCGCAAATCGGTGTTTGCCACGAGGTTCACCTGTATCATCGACCCTTTCGTAGTGCCCACTGCCGATAGGTAGTTGTTTGCGGCAAGCGCGTCTCTTACCTCTGCGGGCGAGAGATTATGCGCTGCCAGCGTATCTGCCTTCAGCCATATACGCATGGCAAAATACCGCGCCCCCAGGATGTCTGCTTTTTGCACCCCTTTGATGGCCGATAGCTTCGGCTGCACCACGCGCAGCAAGTAGTCGGTAATCTGATTTTGCTCCAGTGAATCTGAGTAGAAACTCAAATACATCGAAGCAAACTGATTGTCACTCGTCTCCACATTTATGATCGGGAGCTCCGCTTCAGGGGGCAGGTCGTTGCGGACCTGATCAATCTTGGAACTGATCTGCGTGAGTGCGGCATTCGTGTCGTAATTCAGTCGCAGATACACCTTAATTGTCGATATCCCCTGCTTCGATTCCGACTCCATGTAGTCAATGCCGTCCACACTCGCAATGACTCGCTCCAGCGGTGTCGTGATAAATCCGCGCACTAGCTCGGCGCTTGCCCCGAAGTAAGTAGTGTTTACCGTCACTACCGCGCTGTCGCTTCTCGGGTATTGTCGCACGTTTAGCGTAAAATACGATACCGCTCCCAGTATAAGTATGAGCAGGTTGACGACTATCGCCACAACCGGCTTCTTGATAAATAAGTCCGTAAATTTCATGCGTTGATGACACTAGCGTGGCCCGTTTCGGGGCCGATTGGCCTTAAATTATAATTTTGAAAATCAACAAACAGCGGCTTGGGCCGCGACAAATTGGCTAGATATTGGCGGGCTTCGGATTGGGATCGTTGCTCGGCATCACAGTATTATTCACCTGCACGGCTATATTGTTGCGCAGCTTAAACACCCCCGACGAAACAACTTCGTCCCCATCCTTTACGTCTCCAGAGCGTATGGCGACTTGGTCACCTCGCTTCGCGCCCAGCTGGACAAATATTTGCTTTGCCACAAGCCCTTCACCTTCGTCAGCGGGCTTTACCACATACACGGAATTGCCGTAAGGCGCATAGGCCACCGCAGAGAGCGGTATCACAATCACGTCCTCTTCGTTGGGCAAGCTCACGGTCACACGTCCAAACATACCAGGCTTTAGCAGCTCTTCCGTGTTTGGTATGGTTGCTTGCACCTGCCCGTTGCGCGTGCGGGTGTTCACCTGCGGATTGATCGCCGTCACCGTTCCAATAAAATCTTTGCCCTGAAACGCATCTACCTTGATCTTCACCTCTTGGCCTGCCGCCATCAAAGGCAAGAAGCGCTGCGGCACATCAAAATCAAAATACACGGCCTCCAATTTTTGCAGCGGCACAAGACCCTGCCCGGGCGCGATATAATCACCCACGTTCACAAGGCGAATCCCCAGCCTTCCGGAAAAGGGCGCGTGCACCGTTTTCTGGTCAATTACCGCCTTTATCTCGTTGGCCTGTGCCATGAGCTGCTTGTAGTCCGCTTCTGCCAAATCTAAGTCGGATTGGCTAATCGCGTCCTCCTTTACAAGGCCGCGGTAGCGGGCCACCTGCTGCCGCGCAAACTCCACTCGTGCTTCCGTAGCTTTCAGGCGCGCAAGCTCTACCGATGAATCCAGCACCAGCAGCACGTCACCCTGTTTTACCAGCGCGCCATTCTCCACTGGGATGTCAATGATTTGCCCGCCTTGCTGCGAGCTCACCGTCACGCCCTGTACAGGCGCTATCGTTCCGATAGCCGTCAGCGTGTCTTGCCACACTTGGGATGTCGCCTTTGCGGTCGTCACCGCTTCGGGAGGCGGCATCATTTGATTCGCTGCCATTCCTTGGAATTGCGAGATTTTTATGGCTGCGAGCGCTCCGAGCAGAGCGACGAAGCCTACTATCATGATGATGAATCGTATAATCATAATTACAGTGGGAATGCTTTTAATACGCCTCGTTTGACAATTTGGATGCAGGAAAATTTATTATACTATGTGCTCCTTCTTTTCGCGTAATCCCTCCTAAGGGATTGAATACCCTAAAGAAATAGCAAATTTGCTCATTTTCTCCGCATTAGTATTTGACAGTTTGATGGCGCAATCGTGACGTTTATTGTTGATAATTTATACGATACGTCTATTTTTTAGAAAAAGTCAAGACGCTCAGTTGAGTTTGTTTTTCAGTTTTTTAAAGCAGTGTCTTGCGAGTTTGAAAAAACCCTGTTGTAGAAGCCCTTAGAAAAGAACTACCCGACATGACCAAAACTTCCAGAATGCTCGCCAAGCAGAAGGCTCGTGAAGAAGCCCTGCTCAAAGTGGCCACCAAACTCTTGGTGGAGCGCGGCTGGCATCGTTTTACCATGGAGTCCGTCTTGTCTCAGGCCAAGCTCTCTCGCGGCACCCTCTACAAGCACTTCCGCTCCCGTGAAGATTTGGCTATGGCCATCGGTGTAGCCACGGGCCAGCCGCACCTGGAATTCATGCAGCGTGCCTCCCTCTTCAAGGGCAACAGCCGCGCGCGTTTCCTCGCTATCTCCGCCGCTTTCCGTCTTTACGATCTCATAAATTCCCAGTGCCACCTCCTCCACATGGAGCTCTTTCGCCGTGAAATTCGCGAAAAAGCATCCCCCCATTGGCGCGAGCGCTTCCTTCAGAACTTTTACCAAACACTCGGCATCCCCCTTGGCGTTATCCGCGATGCCGTCGCCTGCAACGATCTCCCCGCTCCCACGCCTGATCTTCCGGACAGGCTTCTCTTTGCCGCATGGTCTCAGCTCCACGGCATGGAAGACCTCTACAAACGCGGCGTCCCCGTAAATGTTGTTGCCGAGCAGCACAGCCTTATCTCCATGCAAGATTGCGTGCTCAACCACCTCCTCGACGGCTATGGCTGGAAACCCCTCAGCCGCGATTATGATTTTCGTTCCGTCACAGCGGATGTCTGGCAAACCATCTTTCCCAAAGAATCCAAGCCCTTTCTGGGCGAGCTAGGCTGCCTGATGCAAGCCCCCGTCAAAGCGCTCTCTTCAAAAAAGAAGCCCTTCCTCAAAGCCATCCCGCTTGAGCTGCTGCCCAATAATGCCTGATTTTTTGGCGTGCCCCCACACGGACAAAAACTAGTCTCCTGCTGTGGTCACTTCCTACACGCACTACTTGCTTGTTGCTCTGGGCGGCGCATTGGGCGCCCTCGGTAGAAATGGCGTAGCCGCCCTCAGCGCGCGCTATTGGCCAGATGCTCCACACTGGGGCACCCTTATCGTTAATATCACGGGCTGCCTCATTATGGGGTTCCTCTACGGGCTTCGATTGGCCGACGGCTCCCACTGGCTCGGCGAAAGCGGGCGCGCCTTCCTCATGGTCGGCATTCTCGGAGGTTACACCACGTTTTCCGCCTTTAGCCTGCAAACGCTCGTCCTCGCGCTCGAAGTCAGCCCATGGAAAGCCGCGCTGAATATCCTGCTCTCGGTGGCGCTTTGCTTATTCGCCGTCTGGGCAGGCTACAAGCTCAGTTCAGGCATCCGCATCGGCGTCTAAATTGCTTCTGCGCCCTCTTCCGCCCTCACGAGCGGCAGGAACCGCTCCTTGTCAGACGCCTTCATGTAGGCCTCTCTGGCGCTTATGATTCCAGCGTCATACTTCTCCTGTAAAGACCAGTCCATCAGCTTCATCCCCTGATTGGCCGAGCTTTCGATGATCCCGCGTATATTCGCGATCTTTCCCGTCCTGATGGTGTTCGGCAATCCTTCGTGCTTCAGCAAAATCTCATGCACCCCCACGCGCCCCTTGGGCTTCGCCTTGCACAAGAGCTGGGAAACCACACACGAAAGGCAGCCCGCCAGCATCACCCGTATCTGCGACTGTTGCTCCGCTGGAAACGCGTCAATAATACGGTCCACCGTCTTCGGCGCATTGTTAGTGTGCAGCGTGCCAAACACCAGCATCCCCATGCTCGCGCAATTCAGCGCCAGCTTTATGGTTTCCAGCTCCCGCATTTCCCCCACCAAGATAATATCAGGGTCTGCCCGCATCGCGCCCCGCAGGGCATCCCCAAACGAGCGGCTATGCTCCCCCACTTCGCGATGCACTATCACCGAGTTCTTCTTCGGATGCACAAACTCTATCGGGTCTTCTATCGTAATTATATGCTTCTGGTAATTCTCGTTTATGTAATCGATCATCGCCGCAAGCGTAGTGGACTTCCCGCTTCCCGTAGGTCCTGTCACCAACACCAGCCCTTCTGTGTAGCCGCAGACTTCCTTCAGCACTGGCGGCAAATTGATTTGATCGAAAGAGAGTATCTTCGCGGGTATTTGCCGAAACACCGCCCCGGGCCCCCAGTGATTGTATAGAAAACTCCCGCGAAACCGCGCCAGCCCGGGTATCTCATATGCCATATCCAGATCGTGCGCTGTCAGGTAGTGCTGCCACCGCTCCTCTCGCGTGATCTCCTTCAGTAGCGCAAGCATCTGCTCCTCCTCTACCACGGGAAACGGCAGCTCCTCTATGCTGCCTGATAATCGGGCTCGTGGCCGCGATCCGCTGTGCAAATGCAAATCCGATCCGCCCTTTTCGAGCATCGCGCGCAAGTATTGGTCTATTACGGGCATGAATAATAATCAGTAAAGGGTTTAGGGCTACCAGAAGCCTTTTTTCTTGGCTGGCTCTGCTGCCACTGGCTGATGCCCTCCTGCGGGCACTCCTGTTATTTCGGGATGCAGCATCTTGTTTTGAATATTCGCCAGTGCCACTTCATCCGTTATTTTCCCTGCTCGCCACAAATCCAGCACCGATGCGTCCATCCGTATCATCCCAAGCTTCTTCCCCGTCTCCATGATATTGGCCAGTCCCTCGCTCTTGCCTTCCCGTATGAGAGAAGAGACTGCGGTATTCTTTAGAAGTATCTCCACTGCCAGTACCAAGCCACCAGTTTTACAAGGGAGCAGCCGCTGGCAAATAATACCTCTCAAGCTCTCCGCCACCATCGCGCGTATCTGTGTTTGCTGCGCGGGCGGAAACACATCCAGTATGCGGTTCAGCGTGCTGGCGGAGTCCGCCGTGTGCATCGTGCCGATTACCAAGTGCCCTGTTTCCGATGCGCTGATCGCCATTTCAATCGTCTCCAGGTCCCGCATCTCCCCGATCACAATAATGTCCGGATCTTGGCGCAGCGCTCCCTTCAGTGCGCTGTGAAAGGACTTCGTGTGCGGTCCCACCGCGCGTTGCGTTATGCTGCACCCCTGTGATTTCTGGACAATCTCTATCGGCTGCTCCACCGTTATTATGTGATCCTCGCGTGTGGCGTTCAGCTCTTTTATCAGCGTGGCCAGCGTGGTAGTTTTCCCCGCCCCCACTGGCCCGGTCACCAAGAGCAACCCATTGTGATAGCTTAGCAATTTCTGAATGACCTCAATCTGCTGTGGATTGAAGCCTAGCTCATGCAGCGATGGGACTTCTGCCGCGATTGTCCGATAGGTGCCCGCCGGACCATCCTTGTGCACCATTAAATTCACCCGATACCGCTCTCCACTCGCAAACGCCAGGGAGTAGTCGTAGTCATTCGCCTTCTCAAAATGGGCTCGCTCTGATTCGCTCAGCAAAATCGTGTTCATTCGGCGTGAGAGCTCCTCCGGGATGATATCATTCCCAAGATACCGTAGCGCGCGATTCTGCCTCGCAAATGGCCGCGCCCCCGCGCAAATGTGCAAATCACTGATCCCCTGCGCGGTGGCCCACCGCAAAAGGCTCTGCATCCGTTGGCTCAGTGCCTCGTCATCCAGCTTTGCGAGCTCGCTAAATTGAGGCAATCCCGGGGGCAGCTTGGATTGGTAAACCTGCGCCGTTGGTTGCGGCGCTGCCGCCACAGGTGCCCGCGTTGCCGCTGCCGCTTGCACTGCTGGCTCTGGAGCGGCAGCTCGGGGCTGCATAGGAATAGAAGGCCGCGCCGCCACTGCCACAAACGGGTTGTAAGATGCCCGCTCCCCTGCGTGGAATCGGTCACACGCTGCGTCCAGCGCTGTCTGCACCCGCTCCTCATCCGTGCAGATACCCAAGTTAATAATCATCTCTGCAAACGGCAATAGCTCACAATCCTCACCCGCGCTCTCCCCGAGCAGTACACATGTCGGCTGGTCAAACAGCTTCTGCTCTAGGCAAACACAGGCGAATAACTTCACATCTTCATGCGTGGGATAGGACATACGGACAGCTCGTAATCAGAGTGTTATTTTTGACAGTGCGTCAGAGGCTAAAGATTCCCGCTCGCAAGTCAAACCACCACATGAGGAAAATAACTCACTCCCCTATCCGATTCACCCGCTAGCCCCTTTTCAGCCGATTTCTCTCAGTTTCCGGTTGAATTTACCCTTTAGGTAGGCAATTATTCGCCAAATATGACACTGGAAGCCTACTTTCCCGTCCTAGTCCAAATCCTCCTCGCCATCTTTCTCGCAGGAGCAATTTTGACCGTCAGCCATATTTTTGGCCAGAAGGCGCGCAGCAATCCCATCAAGGATATGCCCTACGAGTGCGGCCTCCCTCCCGCTGGCGAGACCCACCCCCGCTTCTCCGTCAAGTTCTACCTAGTGGCCATGCTCTTCATCCTTTTTGACATCGAAGTGGTGTTCCTCGTGCCCTGGGTTCTTATCTACCGCGAATTTATTCAGGAAAACATCCCTATCCTCTTCCCTGGTCTCTTCTTTCTCGGCGTTCTCACTGTCGGTCTGGTCTACGAGATCAAAAAAGGTGCCCTGGTCTGGGAAAAATAACTCGCTACCAAGGGAATTTTTGTTATTCCTTCGGTAAATGTAAAAGTTCGGATTTGTAAAAATCGGAACTTCTCCCGCTAGTTTCCGTTCTACCCTTATGCCGGTTCAGCCACCCTAGTCCCGTAGGCATATCGGCTTGGCCCAAATGACCCCGGACCGCTTCCTCTCAAAGTCTCGTATCATAGAGCTTACCAGCACTGGTCTGGAGGGTGCCCTGCGTGAACTTCTGGCTGTTGCCCTGCGTGGCGTCAAAGAGCTGGAGCTGGAGACGGTTCTTAAAACCGTTATGGAGCAGGAAAATATCATGGGGACCTGCCTGGGCAACGGCGTAGCCATGCCTCACGCCCGCCTGCCCATGAAGCGCCGCTACCTCATGGCCATCGGGCGCGCCAAGAACGGCCTCGATTTCAACGGCGTCTCTGAATACAAGGACGTCCGCTTCGTCTTCCTCCTCCTCGCTTCTGATGCCGAGGCAGGCTACCTCAATATGCTTGCCAAGCTCGCTCGCCTCTTCGGTGAAAAAGCTCTCATAGACCACATGGTAGCTGCCCCCTCGATTGCCGAGTTTCGCAACCGTGTGCTCAAAGGCTTTGGCAGTGAAGCCCCCAGGCCCGACAGGCGGCAGCGCCGCTTTAACCAGCGCATCTACAAAGAAGCCGAACGCCTCGCCAAAGCTGGCAAAGCAAGCGCCATCCTCCTCTTTTCTGATTGCTTTTCGGGAGGCGTTGACCCCGCGGACGGTCTCCCAAGTTTCCGCACCATCCTTATCACGCGCAACGCGGGCAAATCTTTTGCCGAAGGCAAAAATGCCCTCACCACCATAGAGGTTCGCAGCCTTAGCAATCAGCGCCTCTCGCAAATGCGCAGCGCCATCCTTATCGGCCTGACAGGCGGCGTCTTTAAGCCAAAAGACAAACTTGTCTGCGTGGGAGGCCTCCCCAATAGCAACCTTCTCGATACCCTCATCGTCGTGGATGTTGCCCGTGAATTCCAGGGCGTAATCACCAAAGAAGGCAACCTCCTGCCCGCTGGTGTAAAAATCGAAGTCTTCGAGCGTATGCTCGGCATCGCGACCGATATCGCTGTCGAAGGCAGAGAAGGCAAACCCGTCGGCGCCCTCTTTGTTATTGGCGACGCTGACCGCGTCAACGCCATGGTCAAGCCCCTCGTCCTCAACCCCTTTTACGGCTATAAAGAAGAAGACCGCAATGCTCTCAACCCCTTCATGGACGAAACCATCAAGGAGTTCTCCGTAATTGATGGCTGCTTCGTCATCCGCGGCAGCGGCGTCATTGAGTCCGCGGGCAGCCTCATCCACGCCCCCACCCAATTTTATCACAATCTCCCCAGCGGCCTCGGCTCCCGCCACGCCGCCGCCGCCGCCATTTCCCACGCCGCAGACTGCCTGGCCATTGTCGTCAGCGCCAGCACTGGCCAAGTCACCCTCTTCCGTCGCGGCGTCATGATGCCCCTCCTGGAGGCCCCCCTCGGCGGCAGGCGCCTCGTGCGCGGGTA
>CAZHQD010000078.1:0-5779 GCA_964533835.1 uncultured Puniceicoccaceae bacterium
CTAGTGCCACCTACATTGCGGTAGTCCACATTAACGGTTCTGCCTGTTTGCTCGCGATACCACTGGCGAAAGGCTAGGGCAAACTCCTGTTTGATCGCCTCGTTATGCGGGGTCACAATGACTACCGTATCCTGCGCCGCTTCGCGTGCTGCTTCTTTGTTTCTTAGCAAAAAGGGCAGGGCAAGGATGGCCAAAAAACAGCCCAAGATGGTGGCGTAAGTTTTCACGGCTAGAGGGCAGGGTTAGGAGCTAGTCGGCCAGTATGACGACATCCTCGGGGTCTATCCACGCATAGAGTTCGCTGCCGCTGTCGGAGGCAAATCGTGGGTTCAGCTCAAAGATTTTGAGTGAAAAAGCTCCTTCTGTCTGGAAAGTATATTGGGCAACCTCTCCGTAGTAAACAGCTTCGCCAATACGGCCGTGCAGGCAGTTTTCATCCGCAGGATATTGATCGAGGCGGAAACACTCAGGGCGCAGAGAAACGGTTACCTTGGCACCCTCAGTGGGGGCCTTTTCAGGATCAGCGAGTAGCCCGTGGAATTCTCCTGCCGCAGTTGAAACCACTGCCATTCCGCCGCCCACTCCCTTTACCACGCCATCCACGAAGTTAGTATCTCCAATAAAATCAGCCACGAAACGCGTTCTCGGCCTGCGGTAGATTTCGCGTGGAGTGCCTACTTGCAGGATGCGCCCCTTATCCAATACGGCCATGCGGTCCGCTACACTAAGTGCTTCTTTTTGGTCATGAGTCACATAAATTGTGGTCAGGGAAAATTCTTTGCAGACGCGCCGTATTTCTTGCCGCATTTCATGGCGCAGCTTTGCGTCAAGGTTGGAGAGTGGCTCATCAAGCAGAAGGCAGCTCGGTCGCACTACCAGCGCGCGCGCCAGAGCTACTCTCTGTTGCTGCCCGCCGGAAAGCTGGTTGGGCTTCCTTGCTCCCAGTCCTCCCATACGGACGGATTCCAGCGCCTCCAGGGTTCGGCGCTTAATTTCGTCCTTCCCAAGTTTTCGCTGCTCCAGCCCAAAGGCCACGTTTTGTTCCACGGTAAGGTGTGGCCACAGCGCATAACTCTGAAACATCATGCCCGTGTTTCGCTTATGTGGCTCGACGCGCGTTACATCCTTGTCGCCAAAGTGGATGCTGCCCTCATCGGGAATGTAAAATCCCGCAAAACTTCTCAGCAGTGTGGTTTTGCCGCAGCCGCTCGGCCCCAATAGGAAAAACAGCTCCCCAGGCTCGATAGTCAGTGAGACTCGGTCGAGGGCCACCGTGGTTCCAAAGCGTTTGACTACTCCTTCGGCGCGGACAGCGATCATGATGCCGATAAATTCACCGCAGCGGGCCTTCCTGTCAAAGTTTATGCGCCATAGGAATCGCTAGTCCCGCATACTTTCCCGATTTGTAGCCAGAATGTTACGTTTCCTCACGGCAAATGACCCCATGCATGGCTCCCAATCCCTTTTTCCTTGCCACACTCCTTTCAAATACCGCATTCTTTTGCCTTCAACTCCATGTTGACCGGAGCGTAGCTTAGCCTGGTAGAGCGCTTGGTTCGGGACCAAGAGGCCGGAGGTTCAAATCCTCTCGCTCCGACCATAATTTTTAGGGCTTAGGGTTACTTTTATGCGCTTTCCCCACCTTCTTCTTGCGCTTGCAAACGCTTTGAGGTAGCCCGTTGGTGGTATGCATTTTGTTGTCACACCTGGAGGGGCATGGGGCACGGCGATGGCGCTGCATCTTTCTCGCATGGGCCATATTGTTACGCTGATATTTCGCGACCCTGCGGAAGCGGCTGCGGTTGCCACGAGTCGCGAAAATTCCTATCTGAGCGGTTGTCGTTTACCAGACCATATGCAGATTGGCTGCGAGCTGGCTCCTGCGCTTTTAGAAGCGGATGTTTTGGTTGTGGCCTGTCCCTCCAAGTTTCTCCGATCCCAGTGCCAAGAGGTGAAGGCAGCATTGTCTGGCGCACGTAGCTTGCGGGCAATCGTGTCGCTCACAAAAGGATTGGAATCGCAAACACAGCTCACTTGCACTCAGGTTATCGAGCAGGAGCTTCCCGGACTTGCGGTGGCCGTACTTTCAGGGCCTACATTTGCCAGTCAAGTAGGGGAGGGGCAGCCGGGCGCGGCAGTTCTTGCCTCCGTTTGCGATAAAGCCCTTCTTAAAGAGCTTCAGCATGCCATGAGTGGTGAGAGCCTCCGCCTCTACACCAGTACGGACACCATAGGAGTCGAGCTGGCAGGGTCTCTGAAAAATGTCTATGCGATTGCCTCAGGCATCTGCGATGGTTTGGGCTTTCGTGACAACGCTAAGGCGGCTCTCCTAACCCGTGCCCTGGCTGAAATGGTGCGTCTGGGAACAGCAATGGGCGGGCGGGTGGAGACTTTTTACGGGCTGTCGGGTTTTGGTGATTTGGTGCTCACTTGTAATGGGGCGGAAAGCCGCAACCGCACATTTGGCGAAGAATATGCCAAGGGCGTCTCCGTGGATACGCTACTACGCGAAAGGCAAATGACAGTCGAAGGTTACCGAACCTGCGCCGAGTTTTACCGCCTGTGCCAGCACAAAAAGCTCGAAGCCCCCATACTGGCTGAGATCCACGCCATGCTTTATGAGGGCAAGCAGCCGCTGGATGCCCTAAAATCTCTTATGATGCGGGAGTTGAAGGCTGAGCTGTAGGGCGCACGGCTTTCATATTTTTCGGGTCCAAGTATGCGCCATGCTTTACAAGGGGCGGCCTTTCTTCTTACGCTGGTGATTTACACAGATAGCTATGACCATCGCCATACTGCAATTTCCTGGCTCGAATTGTGATTTCGACGCGCTCCATGCGTTCCGAACCGTGCTGGGGGTGGATGCCCGCCTCGTATTCCACAAGGAGACCAGCTTGGGCGGCGCTGATGCCGTAGTGGTCCCAGGTGGCTTCAGCTACGGCGATTACCTGCGCTGCGGCGCAATCGCTCGCTTCTCTCCGATTATGAAAGAAGTCATAGCTTTTGCCAACAACGGTGGCCCCGTATTGGGTATTTGCAACGGCTTTCAGATTTTGTGCGAGGCAGGGCTTCTGCCAGGCGCTCTCATACGCAATGATGTATTAGAGTTTCGTTGCCAAATGTGCGATCTCGCCGTGGAGGACTGTACGGATACCTTCTCCAAAGCCACTCTTGGTGAATCGCTTCGCATCCCTATTGCTCACGGCGAAGGTAACTATCGGGCCGACCCAGATGTCTTGGAGCGTTTGGAGAAAAACGGGCAAGTTCTCGTGCGCTATGCCGATCCCATTGGCAATCCCAATGGCTCGCTCAACGATATTGCGGGCATTCGCAACGAGCGTGGAAACGTTTTCGGTCTCATGCCTCACCCAGAGCGCGCTATTGAGCCTATTCACCAGAGCCAGGACGGATTGCCCTTCCTCAGGGCATTCCTCAAAACTGTCGAGAAGGCCAAAGCCTAAATCATACCTGCCAACAGAACCGATCACCAATTTATCATTTTTGTCATGCCAAACGCGCTTCCTCCGAATCCGGACCCAATCCTCAACGCGACAATCACCCCTGAGTTGGTGAAAAAGCACAACCTCTTGCCCGAGGAGTATGCCCATATTCAATCCGTTTTGGGTCGCGATCCCACGCTCACCGAGCTTGGCATTTATAGTGTAATGTGGAGCGAGCACTGCTCCTACAAGAACTCCAAATCGGTCCTCAAAGGCTTCCCTAAAGAAAAGGCCGACAAAAACGCGCCGGGCCAGCTCCTTGTTAAGATGCAGGAGGAAAATGCAGGCGTGGTTGATATTGGCGACGGCTGGGCCATTTGCTTTAAGATCGAATCACACAATCACCCCAGCGCCGTGGAGCCTTTTGAAGGCGCTGCCACAGGTGTGGGTGGTATTGTGCGCGACATCTTTACGATGGGCGCTCGTCCCGTAGCTCTCACAAATTCTCTCCGCTTTGGAGACCTCTCCAATCCAAATGTTCAGCGCCTATTTCGCGGCGTTGTGCATGGCATTTCTCATTACGGTAACTGTTTGGGTATCCCAAATGTAGGGGGCGATATCTATTTTGACAGTTGCTACGAAGGCAACCCTCTCGTGAACGCTCTCTGCCTTGGTATCCTCCGCCACTCCGATATTAAGCGCGGCAAGGCCACTGGCGTGGGTAATCCCGTTTACTATGTGGGAGCTGCCACAGGGCGCGACGGCTTAGGCGGCGCTTCTTTTGCCTCTCGCGAGCTCACTGAAGAGAGTCAGGCTGATAGGCCAGCAGTTCAGAAGGGTGACCCCTTCATGGAAAAGCTCCTGCTCGAAGCCTGCCTTGAAATGATGGCAGTCCCTGGCCTGGTCGTTGGCATTCAAGACATGGGCGCCGCAGGCCTCACTTGCTCCACCTGCGAAACTGCTGCGCGCGGGAACTCTGGAATTGAGATTGATCTCGACCTCGTTCCTCAGCGCGAAACAGGCATGAACTCGTATGAGATCATGCTTAGCGAGAGCCAGGAACGCATGCTGGCGATTGTTCAAAAAGGCCGTGAGTCCGAGATTGAGGCTATTTTTAGGAAGTGGGACTTGCATGCCGTAAAGATTGGCGAAGTCAAAGAAGGCACTGATATGGTAGTTAAGCAAAAGGGTGTCGTTGTTGCCCATATTCCCGCCAAATCTCTGACCGACGATGCTCCCACCTACTACCGCGAAGCCAAAGAGCCTGCCTCTCTAGCAGTAACGCGCAGTTGGACTCCTGACAAAGCAGGTCTTAAGGATTTGGATAAAGAGGGTATCAAGGAAGCCCTCGTAAAGCTCTTAGGCGATCCCACAATTGCCTGCAAATCATGGGTATATACTCAGTACGACCACATGGTTATGGCCAGCACCGTCGTGCTTCCTGGCAGTGACGCGGGTGTATTCCGTATACGTTTAGACGAAGGAAAAGAAACCTATATCGCGCTTTCAAACGATTGTAATAATCGCTACTGTGCGCTCAATCCCTATAAAGGCGGCTTGATTGCTATTGCCGAGTGCTTGCGTAACCTGGCTTGCTCGGGCGCCCGTCCCCTTGCCATGACGGATAACCTCAACTTCGGTAATCCGTATAAGCCCGAGGTGTTCTATGGCATCCGCGAGAGCGTGAAGGGCCTGGCTGATGCCTGCCGCTTCTTTGATGTTCCCGTGCTTGGTGGAAACGTAAGTTTTTACAATGAGAATCCCTCCGGTTCTATAGACCCCACGCCTACTGTCAGCATTGCGGGCCAGATTGATCGCCGCGAGTGGATAACCACGCAGTATTTGAAGTCAGGTCGCGAGGCGCTGATCCTTCTTGGTGGTTGGCCAAGTGAGCTTGGCGCTAGTTACTTCCTTAAAGTCGTCCATAATCTCAAGACTGGAGATGCCCCTGAGATTGATCTGGAGAAAGAGCGCCGCCTACATGATTTCATACGCGCTCAGATTCAAGCTGGTGTCGTAGTAGCTGCTCACGATCTCTCAGAAGGCGGTCTTCTTACTGCACTTACGGAAATGCTTTTTGCTCCCGAAACTACTTATGGCGCCACCATTGATGTGCCATTGGATGGCGCTAGGGCAGATGCGCGACTCTTCGGGGAGAGCCAAGGGCGCGCGATTCTGGCCGTGGATGCTACCAATGCCTCCAAGGTAATCGAGGCTGCCCGCAAAAGCGGCGTAGATGCGATTCTTCTTGGTCATGCTAAAGAGGTGCCCAGTCTCGACGTAAATCGGTCTTTGCATTGGAACACAATTGAGCTTCGCGAAGTCTATGAGGAGGCGAT
>CAZHQD010000078.1:5879-13200 GCA_964533835.1 uncultured Puniceicoccaceae bacterium
TGGGCGATGCTGTTATGCAGCCTCTTCCTCTTTATAAACGGGGCAGGGCCACTCTCCATGGACGCGCGAATTTCCAAGGCGGAAGAGAAAGCAATACTCCAGGAAACTACCTCTGAATAAGAGAATATATTCTCCGGTTACTCTACAGGGAAATTCCACCCGGCAGGCTCAGGTATTTGGGGTATCTCGCCACTTAGGACATAGTCTTCTGTAGCTTTCATCCACCCGTCCACCTTCGCGGAGAGTTTCTGCTTAATTCCGTGATATTCGGGATTATCTGCTAGATTTATTAGCTCATGAGGATCTTTCCTGAGATCGTAAAGCTCTTCGCATGCTACAAATCGAGTCGGGTGTTGATAAGGACCCGCGTAGTTCTTAAATCGCTTGAAGCTAAATACCGTTTGCCCATGTGCTTCCGTTAGTTCTTTAGGCAGGTAGTAATCATAGTTATGCGGACCATAGTTGCGGATGTATTTGAAGTCGTTCGTTCGCACTGCGCGTATGGGTGAGAAATCATCCTGTGGTCCGCCGAAGTTCCATTCGGTAAAGATGCATTCGTTTGGAGTAAATGGTTCTCCTGCTAAAATTGGCCAGAGTGATTTGCCTGGTAGCTGCGATGGCACTCCTATACCAGCGGTTTCTAAGAAGGTAGGGGTAAAGTCAATATTCTGCACAAGGCAGTCCACAATACCCGTTTTTCGAAGCGATATAGGTCCCTGCATTAGCAAGGCTATCTCCGTGCCTCTGTCGTAGAGCGTCCCTTTGCCTCGCAGATCAACCATTCCATGATCGGTGGTAAATACCACGAGAGTATCTTCGCCGTATCCCATGGCTTCAATGGCGTCAAAGAGCCGTCCCATGTGTTTATCGAAATATTTGATTGCCGACTGAAATCTAGAGAACTCCTTTCGAGTATAAGAAAATTCAGGCGTTGGCGGTGGCACAAAGATTTCTTCGTTGCTCACGGGGCCTCCGTATACTCTATGGAATCGGGAAGGTAGCCCATGCTCATCGGTATCTCTTGACCAGATGGATTTGTGCACCTCTTGTGTGCCGATGTTGAGATAAAATGGCGTAGTGCGACCCTGCTTTTTCCTTCCCGCAAGCCATGCGAGAGCATCATCTACTGCATATTCCACAGTATGGCAGCGCCAGCTTTGCTCGAAATCCACTTGATACCGTGAGCGCATCTCTTCTCCTTCGTGCGAGAACCCACAGTGCACGGTTTCGTAACCGGCTTCGTTGAAGTAATCCACCACTGTCTTCACGCCTTTTTTGTAGCGCCACCCAAAGTGGGTGAGGCCCATGACACCATTGTTATGCGCATAGAGTCCACTCAGGGCCGCTGCGCGAGACGGGCTGCAAACGGCTGTGTTGCAATAGGCGTTGGTGAACTTCAGGCCGTTGGCGGCAAATCGGTCTAGGTTAGGGCTGCTTACTCGATTTCCATAACAGCCTAGAAATCTGCCAAGATCATGGCATACTATGTAAATTACGTTTGTTGGGGTATTCATCTTTACCCACTATGGCTATTTTCTGATTTGGCGGACAAGTTCTTTGGTATTTAACCCGTTTACCGTTTGCCAATACTCTGTTGATAGTCGGATGGGCTAATTCCCATATAACGCTTGAATTGTGCTGAAAACGCAAAGGGATCCGCGTAGCGCAATCGTTCCGATGTCTCTCTCACGGAGCTCTCTGCCAACAGGTGACACGCACGGTTCAGTCGGTGGCGTATGCGGTATTCGCCTGGTGGCATCCCTTTCAACTCTGTAAATGCACGTCGAAACGACGGATAAGCCACGCCGAGTTGGCCCGCAAGCTGTTCAAGATCAATCCAGTCGTGCGCCGGATTATCAAGCCACTCACAGGCTTCTTCCACGATGCGGCTCCAGGTATCGGACTCTTTGGTCAGATTTGCTCTCTGATAAAGATAATCCAAAAAAGAAGCAAATCGCAGTTGAATTCCTACAGCGCTGAGCTTGTCCTGCGGCTGGCGAATGCTCTCCGTCATTTCAGCAACTTTGTCCAGCAGTAGTGGATTGCACCCTACAGAAAACACACATGAGGGCGCCCGGATTCCCATAGAGTCTAGGAGATTTGCGGTAATAGAGTCGCATACAATAAACCATTCGGCATAATCGCTTTCACCATCAATCAGTGTGCTGTGGGGGATATTTGGTTCACGGATAAATACCCTGCCTGCTTTCAGTGGATGAGTCTCTCCTTCCTTCGTTATGTAGCTTCCTGTGCCGCGTAGAACGAGGTTTAAGCAAAAGCTCTGCGAAATGAAATTACGTTTAGAATCGGGAGTTTTTCCATGTTCCTTAAATGCTGCGGTCAGGTGCCCCCATCGCGTATTTCGTCTAATTAGCCGATTGGCATTTGGCCTCAAAAATAGTGTCTTGGGCAGATTGAAGGTATCCTCTTCGTTTTGTACGATCATGATTAAAAAATACATGCTAATGAGCAATCCGTCTATGGAAAAATGAGCTGTGCTGTGGCACAATAGCGAGCGTCAGGATTCCCAATTACTCTGCCCAAGCAAATGAATAACAAAAAAATCCGTTGGGGTTACGCTGGTGTTTTCCCTGGTGACTTCAACATCTGGAAAGGTGACCAACTCCTCAATAAGCTGAATTTCATGGTGGATCATGGGTTCCAATCCCTCCACCTTAGCATCAGCGACCTCACGGGCCCCCGAGCCGATGAAATTGCAGAGTTCACGCAAAAGCATGATTTGGATGTTGTGACTGGTCCGCATATCAAAGCTGCCGATACTGATAGAGATGCTGTAAAGCGCCGGATAGATGAATTTATTAATCTGCTTCCCAAGCTCAGGCAAAAGTTCCGTATGCCCATTCTTGCCACGGGAGCAGGGGGTGTTCACCGCTTCATGCGTTCACCTAATCTCAACGAGCTGTTAGATTTACTCACCGATACTTACAGCCGGCTTGCCCCTGCCTGCGCCGAGCAGGGTATCTATCTTGGGCTCGAAAACCATGGCGATTTTTATTGCAGCGACATAGTAGAGCTCTGCAAGCGCGTGCCCTCCCTTCGCATTTTTCTCGATACAGGCAATTGTTTTCTGATTGGAGAAGAGCCTGTGGCCGCTTCCCGCATAGCGGCTCCCTACACCATTGGCACTCATTTCAAAGACCACTACGTTTACCCCGATCCAAGTGAGCTAAAGTTTGTTATCAAGGGTGCGCCTCTTGGTCACGGCGATGTCGGTCTTCGCGCAATCTATGAAGACCTCCTAAAGCTCGCTCCAAATCCGAGCAGTCTCGTTATGCAGTGGGAAATGGTTCCACCGAAGGATATGAATAGTTTCGACTGTCTCGCCCAAAGCTGGGAGTTTGTTCGCTCTTTGCCCGATCCTAAGTAGCTGAACAGGCTGACTATCACGGGTACCCCCTTTTTCCATGAGTACGCAAAAGCAATACACTACTCTTCTTGTAGGCTGTGGCAATATGGGCTCTTCCCAAGCTCGACTTATCGGCAAGTCTACTTGCCTGACATTGGTCGGTGTTAGTGATCCATACGAACCAAACCTGACCAAGGTAGCTCAAGAGCATAACGTCCCTGGTTTCACCGATTTCGGCAAAGCCCTCAGCGTTCTCAATCCCCAAGCTGTTGTTATTTGCACGGGTAATATGACCCATGCTTCCCTTACTCTAGAGGCTGCGCGTTATCCAAGCGTAAAGGCCATCTACTGCGAGAAGCCCATGGCGGTTAATATGAAGGATGCTCGAGAGATGGTCGAGGTCTGCAAAGCCAGTGGCAAAGTGCTTTCCATCAATCACCAGCGTCGTGTCACGACCGGCATGATTGAGATGAAACGCCTAATTGATTCCGGTGCGATTGGTGAAGTGAAAAGCATCCGTCTTCACAATGCGGGCGATCTTATTAGTGACGGAACACACGCCATTGATGCGCTAATGTTTCTCGCCAACGACTGTGGTGCAGAGTGGGTGCTAGGCCAAGTTCACCACGAAGCCAAGCAGGAATGCAGTTGCAAAAAAGATGCCAACAAGCACAAATTCCAGCGTGGTCACGCATTGGAAACAGGCTTCTTTGGGATTATCAAGCTAGCCAATGGCTGGCGTGCTGAAATCTTCAATGGCGACTTGGTTCCCGTCCGTAGCCCTTATCAAGAGTATATTGTGGAGGGAGACAAGGGCCGCCTCTGGCGCACGGGTGACATCACAAAGCCCAATCTCTTTATTCAGGACGCAGGTGGCGGTGACTGGCTTCCTGGGATCGACCAGTGGATGTATAAGCCCGTGCCGTCCCCTAGCGCACAAGTAGTCAACTACGGTTGGCGCCCAATTGATGGCCAGATGGATGAGAGCGCTATCGTGATCGGTTACCGTGCTATGATAGCCGAGCTTGAGACAGGTGTACCAAGTCCGCTCCAAGGCGCTATCGCACTCAAGGGCTTTGAGATTGTTATGGCGCTTTACGAGTCCGCGCGCACCAACCAGAAAACCACTTTTCCCCTCAAGCAGGAGCGTTTCCCTCTCGATCTGATGTTCGAGGAGAAACAGCTCGTTTAGCTTCCAGTTTTTTCACGTTTCTGGGTGGGTTATGGTGTTGCGCGGGTTTCATCATTAGCCATCTTTCTTGGCGTGATGAAACCTGCGCCCATGCCCGAGTGGCTACGCAAAATTGTGGACGAGCCTGAAGCGGTAATCCCAGATTCTGCATCAGTACAAGAACTGCGTAACATAGGGCCAAAGACTACCGCTTGGCTGGAAGCCGTTGGCCTCGGTACAGTGGGTGAGCTTCGTGCCGCTGGGCTTCGTGAAGCCTACTACCGTATTAAAGCGAAAGGGTTTCCCATTAATGCGGTCTGGCTCTACGCTATAGATGCAGGTCTCCAAAATAAAGATTGGCTAGAGCAAACCGATGAGCGAAAGGCCGAGCTGCGTGCCTTGGCTGCGGAAGTCAATCGGATGTTTAAGCAGGCCAAAAAGAAATCCACAAACGGATAAACATTGCTAGCTATCACTCCCCTGTTTCTGATTTCCCCATGGCTATAAACACCAACGACAGCCTTGATTTTCGCAAAATAGAAAAAGGCGCTTTTCGCCGTAACGCATTAGGCGTGTTGGGACACCCCGTGGACCACTCACTAAGTCCAGCCATGCACAATGCCGCCCTAGCGGAAATGGCTGTAGCCCATTCACGTCTTGGCGATTGGCGGTATTGGCGCTTGCCTGTCTCACCTGAAGATTTACCAGAAGCTCTGGAGCGGCTCTATCTTGCGGGATTCCTTGGCCTTAATCTTACTATACCTCACAAAGTGCAAGCATTGGGCCTCTGCCATGCCATAGATCCTGCGGCTCATGCCCTAGGTGCCGTAAACACTCTTGTGGCCACCCCGAGCGGCTGGCACGGTTTCAACACTGATGGCTACGGTATAGAGCAAGCCATCAAAATGGAACTAGGGCTTTCTCTCAAAGACGCCCGTGTTCTGCTCCTCGGCGCTGGTGGCGCGGCGCGAGCCATTGCCGCACGTTGTCTTCAAAGTGGGTGCTCTGAGCTTTGGATTGCAAATCGTGACCAAGAGCGCCTCCGCGAGCTTCTCTCAATTCTAGCTCCTCATTGCCCATCTGGTATTCCCTTAAACGGACTTCCTATAGGCGAAATACCTGCCTCTCTTCGCCAAGGCCGCGTGCTTATCATCAATGCCACCGCCCTGGGATTGAAGCTTACTGATCCCGCCCCCATAGACCTCTCCCTTTTTGAATTAGCAGGCGTTTACGATACCACCTACGGCCCACACACCAGCGCACTTATCACCGCCGCCACAGCACGCGGATTTGCCGCTGCCAATGGTATTTCCATGCTCGCCTGGCAAGGTGCTAAAGCTCTCGAAATCTGGTCAGGACTTCCTGTCCCCGCCGCTACTATGCAGCAGGCTGCCACAAACGCTCTTCTTGCCCGCTAGTCACCAGATTTTTATTGCCCATCAGCTGCTCCTTTATACGCTAGCCCTATTCGCAAGCGGGTGTAGTATAACGGCCATTATGTGAGCTTCCCAAGCTTGAGACGAGGGTTCGACTCCCTCCACCCGCACCAAATTAAAATAAAGTATCATTAATTTGACTCAATGCCCGCACGTGCAGGCGTATTCCTTGTAGTCGCATCCGCCACAGTCACTAAGATCCAGCGTAAAGCGTTCTCTAACTACACGGCTGTCTGGTGTGTTTCTGATGGTTATAATGATGGGCATCTTGTTGCCTTCAGGTAAGGATTGGTCTGATAAGAGAATGCTCTCCTTCATGCTAAAGGTGAGATTTATTGGATTGCTGCGTTCTCCTGTAACTGCGGAGATTTCTTGGGAAGCGGGCGATACGGGTGCGTTTTTATCATCTATAAAGGTAATCTGAATTTTCCTATCAGGGCGTACAAAGACCTCAAAATGGGGTTCTACCGAATGAACTATGCGTCCTCCGTTGGGGCCAGCCACTTTTTTGTCGTGCGAATGGTGGTGGCCTTTTTCAGAGCTTGGCCCAGCGATGAGGGTTGGCGCTGTGTTAATTGCTATGCTGCACAATAGAATGAATACGAGACTGCTTGGCGTTTTCATATTTTTATATGGTTAGTCGTTTAGTGTTGATTCTATAATGTTATTCGCTCGCGGGTGACTCTGCTGCAACAGACTGTTTGGCGGCTTTCTCGGCGAAGAGAAAGAAAAGTGCGGGCGTAAGTACTAGCCCGATGAATGTGGATGTTGCCAACCCACCAACAATAACGATGGCTACTGGATTCAATATCTCTTTCCCAGGGGCGTCCGCAGCCATTAGTAAAGGCACCAGCGCGAGCGCAGCGGATACTGCCGTTAATAGAATCGGCAGGAGACGTTCTTCTGTTCCTCGCTCTATCATCTTCCTCGTAAATCCCTCACCCTCATGCCGCATAAGGTGAAGATAGTGCGAGATAAGCATGATGTTGTTTCTCGCTGCGATTCCGCTCACTGCCACAAAGCCCACTAAAGTCGCGATACTGATATTATTCAGTGTGATGGATGTGTATAAAATCCCCCCTACCAATGAGAGCGGAACGATGCTATAGACGAGCAAGATCAATTTAAAACTACGGAAATAAATGTGTAATAATACCGTTATTATCAAAAGGATGGCTATAGAGGCATTGATGATAGTTTGCTTTGCTTGAGCCTGAGCTTCGTATTCTCCTTCAAAGCGCAGTGTATACCCCATCGGCAGATTGACTTCTTTTGCCACTCGCTCCTTAAGTGTTTCAACTAAAGCATTCAGCTCGCTGCCTGATGGATTTATAGACACTGCCAATC